>JAXHVA010000027.1:0-47783 GCA_034189035.1 Thermodesulfobacteriota bacterium | reverse complement strand
GAAAATATCTTCGGGGAAAAGGATGCGTTTCTCAATTCCATAAACATGACCGCCAGCCGCATTACCAGCCGCAACGCCTCGGTATTCTGGGAGTCGCAGCGCAACATGGACATGGTGTTTACCTTCCTGAAAAATAAAAAGGGAACCGACGGCGTCAACCATATTGAGCTGGACCATTGGGTTGATTTTTTCACCCGGGACAAACATGCCGCCGCCTACGAGTTTTGGTACGAAATGCACAAAGGCATCCATGAGATGCTTCGGGAATATCCTGTGTGATGAGAATTTTTTCGGAAATGCGGTTGTCCGGTTCATAATAGAAAGAATCATATGAAAGAAAAAGAACCTGCCCGCCGGTTGTGCGAAGAAAAATGGCATGCCATGACCGAAGATGAGGTCTGTCGTGAATTGAGCACCTCCCGCGACGGATTGACCGATGACGATGCTGAACAGCGGCTTGTTCAATACGGCATCAATGCCCTGCCGGTGAAGAAACCCCCGACCCTTTTAGAGATTTTGCTGCACCAGATACTCAATCCGCTGATTTTCATCCTGATCGCGGCGGCGGCAGCGTCTGTCGCCATCGGCGAAGGCACCGATGCGATCTTTATTCTCTTGGTGATCGTGATCAACAGCGGCTTGGGAGCCTACCAGGAATACAATGCGGAAAAAAGCGCGGCCGGCCTCCAGAAACTGCTCAAAATCAACGCCCGGGTGCAGCGCTCGGGCGTGCAAACCGAAATCGCGGCTGAAAACCTGGTGCCCGGGGATATTGTGTTTCTCGAATCCGGCAACAAAGTCCCGGCGGATCTGCGGCTCCTGGACGTGAGTGGGCTGACTGCGGACGAAAGCTTCCTGACGGGCGAATCCCTGGCCGCCACCAAAAAGACCGCTGTACTCATGCAATCCCTCACCGTGGCCGATCTTACGAACATGGCATTTGCCGGCGCCACCATCACCAGCGGCCGGGCCATGGGCGTGGTAGCGGCTACAGGCATGGCCACTGAAGTGGGTAAAATCGCCGAAAACATTACCCTCTCCGAAAGCGCCAAGCCGCCCCTGGTGCTGCGCATGGAGCGTTTCACCCGGCAAATCAGCATACTTGTCCTGGGGATCAGCGCCGTCCTGACAGGCATCCTGTGGAAGCAGGGTCTTGCCCCCGCCGAGATCTTTTTCTTTGTGGTGGCCCTGGCGGTCTCGGCCATTCCCGAAGGGCTTCCCGTGGCCCTGACCGTGGCCCTGTCCGTTGCCACGACCCGGATGTCCAAGCGCAATGTCATCGTGCGCAAGCTCACCGCCGTTGAAAGCCTCGGGAGCTGCACCGTTATCGCCAGCGATAAAACCGGCACCCTCACCGTCAACCAGCAGACCGCCCAATTGATTGAATTTCCAAGCGGGGACCGGTTTATGGCTTCCGGTGAAGGATACAACGGTGACGGTGACGTCCGGCCGGTCGATTCAACATCCTTTTTCGAAAACCAGCGCCAACAGATGGCCGAGATCGCCAAACTGGGAATCCTGGCCAACGAGGCCGGCCTGAAAAAGCATAACGGGGCCTGGAAATATCACGGTGACGCCATGGATGTGGCGTTTCTTGCCCTGGGGTATAAAATGGGGCTGGAACCGGACAAGGTCCGGCGTGATTTTTCCCTGGTCGGCATCATCCCTTATGAATCGGAGAGAAAATATTCAACGGCTTTTTATAACAAAAACGGAAAGGTGCATGTTGCTGCCAAGGGGGCCGTGGAAGTCATCCTGGGCTTTTGCGATGAAGCCATGGACAAAGGTGTCCTGACCCCGCTCAACGCGGAAGCCGTTGAAGCCCGGGCACTGCTGCTGGCTGCCGAGGGTTACCGTGTTCTGGGTGTGGCCGGCGGCGAATTCGACCATTTTGTAAAAAGGGAGGTTTACACGGACGAAGATTTGCCCCGGCTTGTGTTTTACGGACTCGTGGCCTTTATCGATCCTCTGCGGCCGGAGGCCCGGGAAGCGGTTGAAAAATGCCGTCGTGCCGGGATAACGGTCCTGATGATCACCGGCGATCACCCGGCCACGGCATCCACCATCGCCCGGGAACTGGGCATTGCCGAACCGGACGAAGAAGCCGTGACCGGCAGCTGGTTAACGGAAAGCGGCCCGGCGGATTCGCCGGCCTTTCTAAAACTGGTTGCGTCCAGCCATGTGTTTGCCCGGGTCACTCCCATCCAGAAGCTGCAAATCGTGGAAGCACTCATTCGCCGGGGGGAGTTTTTGGCGGTCACCGGAGACGGGGTCAATGACGCCCTGGCCCTGCGGCGGGCCCATATCGGCGTGGCCATGGGATCGGGCACAGACGTGGCCAAAGAAATCAGCAGCATGATTGTCACCGACGACAACTTCTCATCCATTGTCGCAGGCGTGGAAGAAGGCCGGTTTGCCTACGACAATGTGCGCAAGGTGATCTACCTGCTGGTCTCCACTGGCGCGGCCGAGGTTATGCTGTTTGTGGCCGCCATCCTGGCCGGCATGCCCCTGCCCCTGCTGGCCGTGCAACTGCTGTGGCTCAACCTGGTCACCAACGGCATCCAGGACGCAGCCCTGGCCTTTGAGGGCGGGGAACCCGGCGCCATCCGGCGCAAACCCCGGCGGCCCGGCGAAAAGATCTTCAACCCCCTGATGATCCAGCAAACCCTGGTTTCGGGATCCACAATGGGCCTGATCGCCTTTGCTTTCTGGTTTTATCTCATTAATATCCAACAGATGAACGAAAGCCATGCCCGGGGTGTCGTCCTGCTGCTCATGGTCTTCATGCAGAACGTCCACGTGTTCAACTGCCGGTCGGAAACGGTTTCAACATTCAGGGTTTCTCTCTCCCGCAACTGGATACTGATCCTCGGCGTGGTGCTGGCCCAGGGCATCCATATCGCCGCCATGCACATTCCGTTTATGCAGACGGTACTGCGCATCGAGCCGATCACCTTCTGGGAATGGACGGAAGTCCTGGTTTTGGCTGTTCCCCTGCTCATCGTGATGGAGGTCTTTAAACAAGTCACGCGAAGGCGCCATCCTGAGACATGATTTTCCATACTCGGCGAATAATTGATCTACCCCGGATTTTATGGTATTATTTGACCATAATTTTATCTATGCTGATAAACCATATAAAACAAATGGAATCATCAAATGGTAAAAAGTTTTCTGGAAATTCATAACAGCATCCTGGGGTCGATTCGCGAACCCTTGATCCTTCTAGATTCGGGTTTGAAAGTCGTAACGGCCAATCCCGCTTTTTACCGGATATTTAATGTCAAGCCCGCCGAGACCGAGGGCATGCTGATATACGATCTGGGCAACCGGCAATGGGACATCCCCAGGCTAAGGAAATTGCTGGAAGATGTCCTTCCTCAAAACACCAATTTGCATGATTTTGAGGTGGAACATGACTTTGAAACCATCGGGCACAAGATCATGCGTCTGAATGCCAGGCGGATCTACGACCAAGGCAACCAAACCCAGTTGATTCTATTGGCCATTGAGGATGTGACCGAGCGCGAATATTACAAAAAACATCTTGAGGAGCTGGTTGAAGAACGAACGGCCGAAATAAGAAAGCTCAAGGAGCAGCTCGAAGCCGAGAGAGCCTATCTTCAGGAAGAGATCAAATTGGTATACAACCATGAGGACATCGTCGGCAAGAGCGATGCCATCAACTACGTGTTTTTCAAGGTGGAACAAATCGCCGGCACCAATACCAACGTGTTGATTCTCGGAGAAACCGGAACCGGCAAGGAATTGGTGGCCCGCGCCATTCACGGCACAAGCCTGCGCAAGCATCGCACCCTGGTCAAAATGAATTGCGCCGCCCTGCCTTCGAATCTGATCGAAAGCGAACTCTTCGGCCATGAAAAAGGCGCCTTCACCGGCGCGCAATCCAGGCGGCTGGGGCGCTTTGAAGTTGCCGACGGCGCAATCCTGTTTTTGGACGAGATCGGCGAATTACCCCTGGAACTGCAACCCAAACTGCTCCGGGTGATCGAAGACGGGGAGTTCGAACGCCTGGGCAGTTCGGAAACTAGAAAGGTGGATGTCCGCATCATTGCCGCCACCAATCGCGATCTGCAGGCGGAGGTCCAAAAGGGATCTTTCCGGGAGGATCTGTGGTACCGGCTGAATATTTTTCCGATCACCATGCCGCCCCTGCGCGAGCGTCTGGACGACATCCCGCTGCTGGTCAATTTTTATATTGACCGGATTTCAAGAAGACTGGGCAAAGTCATCAAGGTGATTCCGGCAGGCGTGATGGACGCGCTGCGACAATACCACTGGCCCGGCAATGTTCGGGAGTTGGAAAATGTCCTCGAACGGGCGGTGATCAATTCCTCGGGCCCCAAACTGCGGTTGGTGGATGACCTGAAAAAACCGCGCAAGGATGCACCCAGGACCGATCAAACCCTGGAACATGTCGAACGGGACTATATCAAGCGCGTGCTTGAACAGACCGGCTGGAAAGTGAGCGGCAAAAACAGTGCGGCTGAAATCCTGGGCCTGGACCGCAGCACCTTGCGCGCCCGCATGCGCAAACTCAATATCCTCAAGCCATAAAATCCCATTCCAATTTCAAACCATTTTTTCTTCATCTTTTTCATGGCTGGCAACGAACACCCTAAAAGCGATTTTTACCGGCATTCTATCTTAAACATTGATTCTTGATCCTTTGTTATTTGATATCGGTTAAAACTGGAATCTAAATAGCAAGATCCGATCCAATGATTGGTTGTGGTGGCCGATCTGTTTTGCCACCCCTTGCCCAAATTTCATCGGACAAGCCATCAGAAAACATCTTCTCCTGATTCGTCAACCATATGAAATCCGAGGGCGGCATCTCCTGGACAAGGCGGGAAAGCGAAGCTGATCTGGCCGGGCTATTGGTCAGGAACAGAAGACGGAAGCCGTTGAGCTTTAATTGGAAAATTTTCTCGAAACGTTTGTAGTGGCTGTTTCGGAATATCGCCTGATAATTCAAAATTTTTTGACGAATATCTTTAGGGTTTCGGTCCAGGCTGGCCACAGGCTCCGTGTCCATGTCCACTTCCAAAAAGAAAAGCAGCCCTTTTTCCAGCCCCTTGTGCCAAATGGTAAATATTCCATCCGGTATGAACTCAATAGAATCATCATCTGATTCTATCCGAATGCGAGAATCGAAAAAAACATGGCTTCCCTGATTATTCATTAGGAACCCAGGGGACCAGGGTTTAATTGTTAAATCCGGAATCGAATTCTCCACCTGGATGAGGTGAATGTAAAACCAGTTGATGAGCAGGTCATGGTCGACGGCAATAGCGTCGATGTTTTTAGGGGAAATCAAGGGAATGCTCTCCGAAAGCCCCTCATCTTTGAGGATCCCAGCTGATTTTTCTGCCAATAATATGATTTCCTCCGGCCGTCCCGAACTCCGACCATATCCCCGTATCCTATTTATTATAAGGTTTTCACCGGAAAGGTGCCTGAGCCGCCTTCTTATCACCTGTCGGCTCCGTTGGGTAAGGGCAGCTAGTTGGCTCACCGTGAGAATCCGGTAAAGTGCAATCAAAGAGAGGATCTGTTTGTCTCCCTTGTTAAGCTTTGAATCCATCAATTTACTCCCTGTCAATTACCAGCATTTAGGTGGTTGCTTACTTCCTCCAGGGCCGCCCGGATCAGATTGGCTTTCTCGGACGCATTTTGTTTTCCTTTGAATTGAATGGTTATTACGAAGCCCTTATGCTTTGAGGTCCAGGTCCACTTTTTGAATGATTTTAGAGAGCTATCCTGATTTTTGAGAGAATTTTCATCAGAGGAATCCCCCGCAATAAGATCTTCCCGGATCTGTCTGACGGTCTGGCCCTCCTCTGATGCTTTTTTTAGGATTTTCACCTGCTTTTCAGGATCTTTTTCTCTGGATGCATGAATCAAGGCTTCTTTAGAAAGTTCAGACGTCTGAACTATTTCCTTGGCAGGTGGAGCCAGCCTTTCCAAACCCAAAGTCTGACTGACATAACTTCTCGATTTATTAAGAATTTTGGCTGTCTGTGTTTGAGAATACCCAAACTTCTCGATCAATGTCCGAATCCCTGCCGTTTCTTCAAGGGGCGTGATATTTTCTCTTTGAAGGTTTGCTATAAGCTGCAAAAGGATCCTTTTCTTGTCATCCACCTCTTTCAGAATGCAGGGAAGCGCTTCCAGCCCCACCATTTTAGCCGCCCTGAACCGCCGCCACTAATGATCCTGAAAATGTCTTCCTGTTCATCATATTCCACGGTTAAAGGATCAATTATTTCCCCCAACTCTCGGATAGATTCGGCAAGACGCTCCAATGAATCCTGGTCAAATTTTTTTCTGGGCTGGTCCGGATCCGGTTTGACCCGATCAATGTTGATGACCCTGGCTTCTCTGAAAGGTGACGTGTCCGTTCTTTCACCTTTTTTATATTCATCCCCTTCAAGCGGGACCGGATTCAGGAAAGCGGAACTTGCCTCGGCACTTTGCAAATAGCTCTTACCCATTGATGACCTCCTTTCCAAGTTCTCTGAAAGCCTCGGCCTGTTCGCTCTTGGGTGCCAGAAAGGTGATCGGTTTTCCCGTTGTAACGGCCTCGACATACTTGACTGAGTCCTTCAGGGCCTGCTTAAAGACCTTTTCCCCGAGATGTTTCTCGATGATGGTCCTGAAATCCTGTTCGATCCGCCTCCTGCCATCGTAACGGTTGATCAAATAACCCAAAATGCTGAGCCGGGGGTTAGCGCGCCTCCTTACCTTCTCGATTACCCCATGCACATAGCCGGTGCCTTTGAGGCTGTAATCCTGGGCCTCCAAAGGAATGATCACTCCATCGGAAGCGGTAAAGATCGACCATGTCGCCAAACCCAGATTGGGAGGCGCGTCCACGAGGATGAAGTCGTAATCTGATTCATCCTCCTTCAGTTTGTCGGCAAGATAATAGTGGGAGTCCCTGTCGGACAGGAGCTCGCTTTCGATCTTGCTCAGGCTGAGATTGGCGGGAACAATGTCGATGTTTTCAAACGCTGTTCTGACAATCGCCTCTTTCAGGGATATTTGTCTGTTGAGAAGGGCGTCCGTGATAACCACCGGGAGGTCGTTGGTGTTGGGAAGGAAAGAGGAGCTCAGAGATCCTTGCTGATCCATGTCGACCAGCAGGACCCTTTTTCCCATTTCAGCCAACGCCCCCGCAAGGCAAAAACAGATAGTGGTTTTACCGACACCCCCTTTATTATTGCAAATGCCTATTTTTTTCATCGCACACCTCCTTTGCGCCATTATTTTTTATGCCGGATTTCAGGCGGTCGAACGCCTGCAGCTGTTTTTTTGAGGATGAAATTCCGGCTATTTTCCGAAGCTTTCTTTCCGTGAAATACCTTTGTTCGGATTGGGGCATATTTAAGATTTCCTCTTTTATCCCGGATTCGAGGTTGAGGAGGTTCGTAATCTGGGTGATACGCGCCCGGCTTATGCCATGCCGGCGGGCTAGGTCGGCTTTGTTAACCGAACTGGCTTCTAATTGATTTTGGAACTCTTTAGCGATATGAAGAGGGTGCGGACCAGGAGGGCTTTTCTTTTTAACCTTCGAAGAAGGCTTTGTTTTCAATGACTTAGATTTGTATTGAAATGAATCCGAGAGGTTCTTGCAGTTGTCCAGACCGGGGAGCCATTTTTTAGGTCTAATCATAAATAGGATTAGACCTTTTTTATTGGCCTAAAGGGGGGGGTATAGAAGTAGTGGACATAAAGATGGCTTGATTTTAAACTTTTGCAAAGGAGGTATGTCCATTGTAAAGAGGAGAAAATAGAATAAAGATTATAATAAATCATAATTACCTACACCTGCTGCCAAAGGACATATAAGATTATCAACTAATTCCAATTTCCTTTTGTCTGTATTAGTGATATATGCAGTTATTGAATATTTATAGTTGCCACAGTAGTTTTGAATGTGAGACCAGCGTATGTCTGGTGGAGTATTCATAGCCTTTTGTAAAAAAGTCAATCCTAAGATAACTTCAAGTAGATCATCCCCACATTCATCGGCATCTGCTAATGCGGAGAGTTCATCTGTTAGCGAATTTTTAGAGGATTTTATCCCTTTATATTCATCTTTAGACCACGGGTGACTATGAAAACAACCCAAGAGTTGAAACATTGGATATGCCTCGATAACTGTTTTGATTCTTTCAAAATGTCTTGGCGAACGCCAGACCTCATCAGATGTCTTGTTTTCAAGAACTTGCATCGGAGTAGCAATGCTCACATTAAATACACTGCTGCTATTTTTATTGAAGCGCTGACCAAATAACAGTCCGAATATTTCGCCTTCAGGAAATGTGTTTTTTGGTTTCCTCTTTCCTATATATTTTGAGGGGAATGACTCAATAGCAGAAACCACAATTGACATAAATGCTGTTTCAGACAAATGTACGATAACTGACATGCGAAAATCCTCCGTTGCGATATTGTTAGCTTACTTTAACTATATATCGGATTTGTTCCAATAACCTTTAGAATGTTTGTATTTGATGGTAGCGATGATAAAAAGAGGGATACTTCAGAAAAGTTTTTTGCGAATGCCACCAAAGGCTGAATCTTGTTTTTACTTAAAAAGTTTAGATTACTGCTGATAACCTTAAATTCACAGAAGGTAATGATTACTTATAGGTAGTAAAAAGTAACAAAGGTACTTTTTACTTTAGCTCTGTTTAATAAAGAAATTAGAGAAAAGCGCTTCATTTTCATGAAGTTCCTCCTCATTAATCAGATGCTTTTCGAGGCATAATGCTACCTTCTATTAAAAAATACCAAAGAATGTGAACTGCTGTGCTTGATGCAAAATAACCTTAAACCTTTTTCATATTTTAGATAAGGTAATCGTCAATTTCTCCTTGAAAAAGTGAGATCTTTCGGCTAATATCCATCATACATTGTATCGGCTATTTTTTATGCTATTTTCCTGATTTTTAATACGATTTATTTCTTCAAGCAAAGCATATTTATGGCCGTCTTGTTTTTTTTTTAGAGGTTTTTTTTTTAAATGCTAGGCACTTTATTAGCTAGCTTTTCACCTTTAAACTGGCTGTTGCCTAAGAAAATTCCTTTGAGCGGTCATCAAAAGGCTTTTTATTAATATGTCTTTGTGCAGCGGTAGATAAGCGATTTCAACTGGTTGAGCCTCATTGGGCGAGTTTTGAAATCGCCTGGAGCAAGCCTTAGACGTATAACAAAAACGTTTTGGGTAACGCGAATAGAAGTTTTTCTTTTGGGCAACAGCCCATAAACACACAATATTATATCAAAGAGGAAGACAATGCGAATCCCTTTAGTAGATTTAAGGAAACAATATCAGGGCATTAAAGATGAAATCGACGAGGCAATTCAACAGGTTCTCAATGAGACGGGTTTTGTCCTGGGTAGTGAAGTCGAAAAGCTTGAGCATAGTATTGCCCGGTTTCACAATACAACATGCGGAGTCGGAGTAGCATCAGGGACAGATGCTCTGCTTTTGGCTTTAATCGCCTGTGGTATTGGTAAAGATGACGAGGTGATTACAACCCCGTTTACCTTTATTGCTACAACAGAGGCAATTTGCAGAGTAGGTGCGAAACCGGTTTTCTGCGATATCGACGAGACGACCTATAATATCGATTCAAAAAAGATTGAGGAGAAGATCACACCTTCGACCCGGGCAATCCTGCCAGTGCATCTCTATGGCCTAAGCTGCAATATGGAAAAGATTCTTACTCTAGCAAGAGAGTATAATCTAAAGGTGATTGAAGACTGTGCCCAGGCTTTTGGCTCTGAATATAAGGGAGAAAGGGTGGGCTCATTCACAGATGCAGGGTGTCTGAGCTTTTTCCCAAGCAAAAACCTAGGTGCTTATGGCGATGGGGGGATGGTGGTTACCGATAATGAAGAGATGGCAAACCATTTGAAGATGTTACGCAATCATGGCGCAAGCAATAAGTATTTCTGTACTATGCACGGCTTTAACAGTCGTCTCGATACGATTCAGGCAGCAGTACTCCGTGTAAAATTGAGATATATTGATAGATGGATAAAGGATCGACAGGAAAATGCAGCGTTTTATAATCAATTGCTTTCCAATACAGGTATTGGGATTCCTGTTGTGCCTGATTATGCGAGACATAGCTTTAATTACTATACCATTCGGATTAAAAAAAACCGTGACAAGGTACAAAAGCACCTGAAAGAGAATGGTATTGCAAATGCAGTGTATTATCCTCTGTGTCTTCATCTGCAAGAAGTTTATACAGACCTAGGGTATAAACCTGGTGATTTTCCGATTGCCGAAAGAGTGCAAAATGAGGTCCTGTCTTTACCGATTTATTCTGAATTGACCCATTTAGATATTACCGAGATCTGCCGAATAATAAAACAGGTAGTTTGACAGTAAAACAGAGAAAGGTCATAAGAAAATGGGTTCTCAAATCCTTATAACCGGTACAGCGGGTTTTATAGGCTTTCACCTTTCACAGTATCTTCTCAACAGGGGCGATACGATAATAGGCATCGATAATATGAATGACTATTATGATGTAAGCCTCAAACAGGCAAGGCTTTCCATACTCAATGAACATCGTAATTTTCGATTTAATAAGTTGGATTTGAAGCATAAAGATGGAATAAACAGGCCCTTTAAAGAACAGGATATTGACAGAGTAGTTCACCTGGCAGCCCAGGCCGGTGTAAGGTACTCACTGGAAAACCCTCATGCCTATGTGGACAGCAACCTGGTAGGGTTTATGAATATCTTAGAAAGCTGCCGTAATGTCGGAGTCTCACATCTTGTATTCGCCTCTTCCAGCTCTGTCTATGGTGCGAATACGAATATGCCTTTTTCAGTACATAACAATGTAGACCATCCGGTATCCCTGTATGGGGCAACGAAAAAGGCTAATGAACTGATGGCCCATACATATGCCTGGCTTTTCAACCTGCCGTGTACAGGGCTTAGATTTTTTACTGTGTATGGTCCGTTTGGCAGACCGGACATGGCATTATTTTTGTTTACAAAGGCAATCCTTGAAGACAGCCCTATTGAACTTTTTAACTATGGCAAGATGAAGCGGGACTTTACCTATATTGATGATATTATTGAGGGCATCGTTCGAGTCCTCGATAAGATACCCAAACCGGATCCCGAATGGAATAGCCATAATCCTGACCCGGGGACAAGCAGCGCACCATACAGGATTTATAATATCGGGAATCATAACCCTGTTGATCTTCTCTACTTTGTAGAGGTACTGGAGGAATGCCTCGGAAAAAAGGCAAAGAAGGAACTCCTTCCTATCCAGCCAGGGGATGTACCTGAGACCTATGCTGATGTGGATGACCTCATAGCGGATGTAAACTTCAAACCAGCGACCCCAATAGAGATTGGAGTTGAAAGGTTTGTAAAGTGGTATAAGGAGTTTTATAGCACCTGAAAGTTTGAAGAAAGAGGAGAGAGAAAAAACAATGAAGAAGAACAATGTAACATGGTTTAATGGTTATGTAAGCAGAGAAGACAGAGAAAGGCTTCACAACCATAAAGGAGCGGTGATATGGTTTACCGGCCTTTCTGCATCTGGTAAGTCGACTATTGCCCATCTGGTGGAGAAGAAACTGCACGAAAGGGGTTGCTCCACTTATGTGTTCGATGGAGACAATGTCCGACACGGTTTGTGTAGTGACCTTGGTTTTAAACATGAAGACCGGGCAGAGAATATCAGAAGAATCGGCGAGATGGTCAAGCTCTTTGCCAACACCGCAATAATTTCCTTAACAGCTTTTATCTCCCCGTACAGAGAGGACAGGACCAAAGTCCGCAATCTTTTGAAACCAGAGGAATTTTTTGAAGTATACGTGAATTGTCCCTTAGAAGTCTGTGCTTCCCGTGATCCTAAGGGGATATACCAAAAGGCAAAGGATGGCCTTATAAAGGACTTTACCGGGGTAACAGCCCCTTATGAACCTCCGAAGGACCCGGAAATGGTTCTTTACTCAGATAGGGAGGATGCAACGGAATCAGCGATGCGGGTAGTTCATCTCCTTGAGCAGTTTAAGATTATACCGAAAGTCTAAAGGACCTGTAACGCAAGACAATGGAATTTAGCGTTTTGTAATGAAAAAGGGGGGAGGGGGATTTCATTGTGAAAAAGAAGGCACTGATTACAGGCATAACCGGACAGGACGGATCATACCTGGCAGAATTGCTTTTATCAAATGATTATGAAATTCACGGGTTGATCAGAAGGGCAAGTACATTTAACACATCCAGGATTGACCACCTCTACCAGGACCCTCATCTTCTTGGGGGCCGTCTATTTCTCCATTATGGGGATCTCAATGATTCCGGCCAGTTGACCAACCTGATCTATAATATTCAACCGGATGAGGTTTACCATCTAGGTGCGCAGAGCCATGTAAGGGTCAGCTTTGATATGCCTGAATTTACGGGTGATATTACGGGGATTGGAACCACAAGGCTTTTAGATGCGATAAGGAGGAGCGGTATTCAAACGAGGTTTTATCAGGCATCGTCAAGTGAGATGTTTGGAGATGCCCCAGCTCCACAGAATGAGAATACACCTATGAGACCAAGGAGCCCGTATGCTGCTGCAAAGGTTTACGCTTACTGGATGGTCAGGAACTATAGAGACGGGTATGATATGTTCGCCTGCAATGGTATCCTCTTTAACCATGAATCCCCACGAAGAGGAGAGACCTTTGTGACCCGTAAGATAACACGGGCTGCTGCACGGATCAAATTGGGGCTCGAAAAGAAGCTCTACCTTGGGAATTTAGATGCAAAGAGAGACTGGGGATTTGCAAAGGAATTTGTAGAGGCCATGTGGGTAATGCTACAGCAGGATAAGCCCGATGATTATGTTATCGCTACAGGTGAGACCCATTCGGTAAGAGAGTTTCTTGAAGAGACCTTCTCTTATTTGAACCTTGACTGGAAGGAGTATGTTGAGATCGATCAAAGGTACTTCCGCCCCACTGAGGTAGAGGTATTAATCGGAGATGCAAGCAAGGCAAAAAGGGAATTGGGTTGGAAACCGAAGGTGAGATTCAAGAATCTAGTGAGGATGATGGTGGATTCTGATCTGGAAAATGAGAAGATTATCTTGAACGGTACAGCCAAGTATCAAGATGAATCGAAAAGCGATCGTCCTTAGACTCAAGTGAGAGCTTTGAAAAAGTACCCCTTTTCGCTTCAGCATACATTTTTTGACCCACTTAAGCTTGCTCCAATGAAAATTCACAAACTCGCCCAACGGGTCTTAAACATGTGAATTTTCTATATTCCGCTCACCAAGGTGGGTTCCCCAAAAAATCTATGAATTCGCTCTTTGGGGACCTCTTCAAAGCTCTCGGCAGGTTGTGCAAAGGTCTCAAGTCGTTTGAAGACGATCGTTTGGGTAAGTAATTGAAAGGGAAGCGCCTATGTCTTTTTGGGTTGATAAACGAGTTCTCATAACCGGTGGTGCCGGTTTTCTCGGTTCGTTTGTAATTGAGAAGCTTAAAGATAGGGGTTGCAGAAATATTTTTATTCCAAGAAGCAGGGACTATGATCTGGTCTCTATGGAAGGGGTAAGGCGGATTTACGAAGATGCAAACCCACAGGTCGTCATCCATCTTGCTGCCAAAGTCGGAGGCATCGGTGCAAACAGGAATAATCCCGGCAAGTTCTTCTATGACAATTTGATGATGGGTGTTCAGATGATGGAGATAGGAAGGCAGCATGGAATCGATAAGTTTATCGCCATTGGAACGATCTGTGCATATCCTAAATTCGCATCCGTGCCTTTTAAAGAGGACGATCTGTGGAACGGATACCCTGAAGAGACGAATGCACCCTATGGTCTGGCAAAGAAGATGCTCCTTGTACAATCACAGGCCTATCGCCAGCAGTATGGGTTTAATTCTATCTGCCTTTTTCCTGTAAATCTCTACGGGCCCAATGACAATTTCGATCCTGAATCTTCCCATGTTATCCCAGCCCTGATTAAGAAATGCGTGGATGCGATAAAAACCGGGAAAAAGGAGATCATCGTATGGGGAACAGGCAGACCCACCCGAGAGTTTCTCTACGTAGAAGACGCAGCACAAGGTATACTCTTAGCAGCAGAGAAATACAATAAGAGTGACCCCGTAAATATTGGGGCTGGTTTTGAAATACGCATAAAAGACCTGGTGCATCTGATTGTGGATTTAAGTGGCTTTAAAGGGGAGATCGTCTGGGATGACTCTAAGCCTGATGGTCAGCCAAGAAGGATGCTCGATACATCCAGGGCAAAAAATGAGTTTGGATTTACAGCAAATACAGACTTTGAACAAGGGCTAAAAAGAACCATTGAATGGTATAAAAAAGAATCCGATAAATCCGATGTAACTACGCAGGTGGAAAGGCTGAAGGCTGAAGACTCTTCGTAAAAAGGGAATACGACTCATTTTGAAGCCATGTTTGGTGCGAAAAGCCGGAATCTATCCACTAAAGTGAGTCAATATTGCTTTTTAGCCCCCTTTAGCCTTCAGGATAAAGGGAAACCCTTCTTAGAGAAAGGATAGAAGATCTGAATATTCCTTACAAAGTTGAAATAGTAAACTTTTCTGAGGTTTCAAAAGAATTTCAGCAGGAAGCCCTAAAAGAGGCGGTGATATGGAAAGATTGAAGATAAAACTCCTTAGCATATTTGACCAATCAAACAGACAGGTTAGATAGCTCGCAACATTCTGAAGGGGGTTGTAAATGTTAGCAAAGAAATTAAAGGCAAGAATCGGAGATAATAAGACGATCGTTCTTCATGTCCCTGATATGCCTGAGGGGGAAGTGGAGATCATTATTCTAAAAAAAGAAAACCGGCTTATTCCGGTTGATGAATTATTAGCACAAGCGCCTAAGCACAGAGTAGGAAAAATATTGAGTACGCTCTGTAGAGAGGATATCTATACCGATGCCAGATAAGATATTTTTTGACACAAATATCCTTGTTTATTTAGCCAATGAAGATTCGCCTTTTCATATTGAAGTTGCAAAAACCTTTAAGGAAATAGCAGGGAAAAGTGAATTATGGATTTCAAGGCAGGTATTGAGGGAGTATGCGGTTGTCATGACCAGGCACTGAATTGTGGAAAAGCCCTTATCTCCTAAAGAGATTGCCTCAGATATAGAAAAGTGGGGAAGTCTTTTTCAGGTAGCTGATGAAACCGAGGAGGTTACAAAAATCCTTGTGGAATTAATTAAAACCTATAACATTAAAGGGAAAAGCATTCATGACGCAAATATTATTGCTGTAATGACAGCCAACTCAATTCAGACTCTATTTACTTTAAATATCAATGATTTTAAAAAATTTAAAAAGATACAATTGATTACTATGTAAATTTGATGAATTCTTAAATATCATGCTTATCGGCCGGCAGGCAGTGAGTCTGTCCCTTTCGTCAAAATTGATGGATGAGGATGTAGGGGATCTGGCCGAGGCGGTGATATGGAAAGATTGAAAATATAAGGAAGAAGTCGCTCAGCTCATTTATAGCGAGATACAAGGATACTATACGTTGATGAAGGATCTAGTGGCGCAGTTTAAGGACAAGATTGAATAAATTCCTGCATATTCCTGCCGGATGTTTACTTATTGAGTGTCACCTGCGAAAACAAAATAGCCGTTGTATTTGTTTTCCCCTGCCTATTTTCCTATAACATATTGACATGCGAGATTAAAAAGACTACAGTGTGATCACAAGTATCGAATTATGAGTGGGAAAATGAAACTTACAATAAGAATCTTGGATGAGCAGATGTTAAGGATTGAGCAAATTGCCAGCCAACTTGGCCTGAAGAAGTCGGATGTGACGAGGATGGTGATTAACAAATTTGTAGAAGATTTTCATTGTGGACGAAGTGAGACAAAACCATACAAAAGGATTATACATCTTCTCGGTGTAGCAGAAAGTGGGATCACTGATCTCGGGCAGCGGCATAGAGAGCATCTGATAAGAAAAATAAAGAATAGGGATAGATAAAGGCAATCCTGGATACTGGCCCCTAGGTTACTCTTATAGATCGTAGCGAATCCAGACATGAAATTTGTGTGCAATGGTTCAAGTTTTTCGGTGAAGGCTTAAAGTGTAGCTATTGATTTTGTTTTAAATCAGAGGATGATCTGATTCCAGCAAGTGGATGATTTGAAGTTTTAAATAACTCAGAAAAACATCGTATGTTTCTGAATTTATCAATTTTTACTGATAGAATAAGATTTTTGGTTCTTTAAGGGCCTTAATCTCTATTCTCTTTACTTCTTTAATTGAGAGATGTCAAATGGTATTTAAACCGATTAGAGGGAAAAATAACTTTCTTGTTTTTGGCGCTCCAGCCATCGAGGACGAGGAGATTGACGAAGTGGTTGCCAGCATGAAGTCTGGATGGCTTGGTACTGGTCCCAAGGTGAAGCGGTTTGAGGTGGATTTTGCAAAGTACAAAGGTATAAAATATTGCGCTGCTGTTAATTCCTGTACGGCAGCACTTCATTTGAGTATGCTTGCAGCTGAGCTTAACTCTGGAGATGATGTAATCACAACTCCAATGACCTTTTGCGCTACGATCAACGCTATAATACATGCAGGAGTAAAGCCTGTGCTTGCTGACGTTGATCCTGCTACTATGAATATTGATCCTGAGCAAGTAGAAAAAAAGATTACATCGAAAACCAGGGCAATTTTACCTGTACATTTTGGGGGGCGTTCCTGCAATATGGGTATGCTCTATGATATCGCAAAAAAACATAACCTAAAAATAATAGAAGACTGTGCCCATGCAATAGAAACAGAATACAAGGGGCGTAAGGCGGGGACTTTTGGTGATTTCGGCTGTTTTTCCTTTTATGTGACAAAGAATGTGGTTACCGGCGAAGGCGGGATGGTTATTGCTAAAAAAGAAGATGATATTGCTCGGATCAAGATGCTTGGCCTTCACGGCATGAGCAGGGATGCGTGGAGTCGTTTTAGCGATGAAGGTTATAAGCACTATTATGTGGAAGAATGCGGATATAAATACAACATGATCGACTTGCAGGCGGCTATTGGGATACACCAGCTTAAAAGGGTGGAAGCCAACTGGCAAAGAAGGCAGAAGATATGGGAGGTATATAATGATGCTTTCTCAGATTTGCCTGTTGGTTTGCCTGCGCCGGTAGAGCCGGATACAAGACACGCCTACCATCTCTATACAATGCTAATAGACAAGGAAAAAACCGGTATCAGCCGCGATGAGTTTTTAAATGCCATGACCGCAAATAATATAGGCGTGGGCGTGCATTACTTAAGCATTCCAGAGCATCCTTTTTATCAAAAAATATTTGGCTGGAAGCCGGAGGATTATCCGAATGCCATGCGTATCGGCCGCCAGACAGTTAGTTTGCCGCTGTCGGCAAAACTGATGGATGAGGATATACAAGATGTAATGAAAACAGTAAAAAAAATTATATGCTAAAAAATAAGATTATCAAAAAAATAAAAAAATGTCTATTTGAAAGGCCATACTTTGGAACAAGTGATGTAAGAATTGGTTCTAATGTTCAATTTGGGAAAAATGTAGTTTTTAATTGTAAGAGAGTTCGTATCGGAGATGGTGTAATATTTAATAATAATATAATAATTAACTCGGATGTTTTTGAAATAGGTGATTATGCTACAATTTATGATTATTGCTTTTTCCCAGGACCTGGCATTTTAAATATTGGGCATAATTTCTGGTTAGGGACTTCTTCGATAATTGATGCCCAAGGGAAAACTATAATTGGAAATAATGTTGGTATAGGAGCCCATAGCCAACTTTGGACTCATATGAAGTTTGGTGATGTAATGTATGGTTGTCGCTTTCATAGTAGCAAACCACTGATAATTGAAGATGACGTTTGGTTTGTTGGCCACTGTTTGGTATCACCTGTAAAAATTGGAACTCGTAGTATAGCTATGCTTGGGTCTGTAATAACAAAAGATATGAAAGCAGATCATGTTTATGCTGGGATACCTGCTATAGATATAACACAAAAAGTTGGATCCCAATTCAGATTTTCGACAATAGACGAAAGGGTATCCTATATGCAAGAACGTTTAAGAACTTTTGCTGATATATATAAAGTACATAATATAGATGACATTTTAAAGATAGTTACTAATTCAGAACAAATGTCTTCCATATCTAAAAATGCTACTATTTTCAATGTGGCTGATAGGACATACTTCAAAAAACACACTAAATTAGAATATCAATTTATGCGTTTCTTATTACCTGACGCAAAGTTTATTCCGATAAAAAAAGAAACAATAACTAAATAAATGTAATGGCTATTAACTTCACTTCGGAAAATTATGGGTAACGTCTCGATTCTAAAAAAAATTAGAAAAGAGATTTTTTAAAAGAAGTCTTTTTTAATCATGAACTTGGGCTAAGAAGTTTCTTTTTATTCGGGATTAACTCAATAGCCATTTTAAATCATATGACTGATGAGACAAAAAGCAGAAGGGATAAAAAATATTCTGGTCAACCGAATCCACAACCGACTGCTCAGTCAATATGCATTAGAATATCTTTCCGGCCGCTTAATCGATATCGGCTGTGGCTCCAAACCGTATAAAGACCTTCTTGCTCCTTATGTAACGGAACACATCGGCGTTGACCACCAGGAAACCTTACATGATAAGTCCAAAATTGATCGATTTGGCACTGCTTATAATATTCCTGCCGAAGATGAAGAGTTTGACTGCGCTCTATGCACCGCTGTTTTGGAACATTTGGAAGACCCTGAATTGGCTATTAAAGAATGCCGGCGTGTCCTGAAACTGGGGGGGATAGCCATCTATTCTGTCCCGTTTATCTGGCATCTGCACGAAGAACCAAGGGATTTTTTTCGTTACTCGAAATACGGTCTTAAATATATGTTTGAAAAAGCAGCCTTTGAAATTATTGAAATAAAGGCACTGTCTGGTTTTTGGGTAACTTTCGGGCAACTGTTTGTTTACAACATATATCGTTTCAACCGGGGGCCTTTGAGATATATTCCTGTAATACTGCTACTGGGACTGACTATTCAAGGCGTAAGCTACCTTCTTGATAAAGTAGATAAAACAGAACAATGGACGTGGATGTATATGGTTGTAGCGAGGAAATCATGATTAACAGCAATGTATTCTTTAAGACTGCATATTATTTATCAAAGATAAACATAAATCCACGATTAACTTATTTTTTTTTATGCAAATCCTTAGTCCCAATTATGAAAGTTCAATAAAGATATTAAACGAAAAAAAACCTTTCATAATTACAAGCACAGGCCGGACAGGGACAGCTTTATTTACTCAAATATTAAACAGTGTACCCGACAATTATGTCGTTCATGAGCCTATTCCAAATGAACAATTTTATCATGCACAAGCATTGATGTATCCTGAAATTGCCAAGGAGTACCTTATAAGATTTAGGCTCAGAGAGATGGCATATAGAATTCAAAAAAACAAATGCTTGAGATATGGCGAAGTAAATGGGGCTTTAAGAAGGCATATTGTTGCTTTAAAAAAAGTAGCTCCTTTTTTTAAAATAACACATATTATACGAGACGGCAGGGCCGTTATAACATCTGTATTAAATCGAAATACTTTTACTATGAAAGATAAAATATACAACAAAATAATTCCTCCACAAGAAGATATAAGCCCTGATAAATGGTATGCAATGGATAGATTTCAAAAAATATGTTGGATGTGGGCTAATGAGAATAAATTCATGCGTGAAAATGCAGATTTTTCTGTTAGATTCGAAGATCTAATATTAAACTATGATTATTTCAAAGGTCACCTTTTAAAACCACTTAGCTTAGATATTAATTATTCAATATGGAAAGGATATACTGATAGAATAATAAACGCCACTCATGGACAGAAAAAACATATTTATGCTAATTGGTTAAATAACGAAAAAGAATTCTTTTGGAATACTTGCGGTAAGGAAATGATAAGATTTAAATATATAAGATAGGTATATGCATTGTCGATCAACTTAAAGCAAAAAGCTGCTAGCGGTGTCCGCTGGACAGCTCTCAATACAGCTTGTAATACAGGAATACAAATTATTCAACTCGCCATTCTTTGCCGTTTGCTTGACCCAACAGTATTTGGTGTTATGGCTATGGTTATGGTGGTTATGGAGTTTGGCAATGTGTTTGCGGATGTTGGGCTTTCCTCTGCAATCATTCAGCGAAAAGATCCAAAAAAAGAAGAACTTACTACTTTGTATTGGGTCAATGTTGTTGTTGGATTTATCATTTATGGATTTATTTACCTCCTGACACCTTTTGTAACTATGGTTTTTGGAGTTGAGGAAATAAAATCCCTTTTACCAGTGGCAGCACTATCTTTTGTAATTTCTCCATTTGGGGTTCAATTTCAAACCTTATTTCATAAGTATCTGCGATTTGATATTATAACAAAAATCAGGATTATCTCTGCTCTTTTTGGTATGTGCGTAGGTGTTGGTTGTGCATTTTATGATTATGGTGCATGGTCTCTTGTTTGGGCGGGTCTGGGAAACGTTATACTTCGCACAGGATTATTTATTGGTTGTGGCTGGAGTGCTAAATGGAGGCCTTTTTTGCATTTCAAATGGTCTGATACAAATGGATATCTGAGCTTTGGTTTGTATCGTGTAGGTGCTATGCTTGCCAACCAGTTTAATTCCCGGATTGACCAACTTTTAATTGGCATTCTTATGGGACCGATTGCCCTTGGTTATTATAACATTGCATTTCGACTGGTAATCGAGCCAATTCAAAAGATAAATCCTATCCTTACTAGTGTTTCATTCCCCCTATTTTCTATAATCCAAGATGATACTGCTAAATTGAAAAGGGGTTTTCTTAAAATGATTCGATTCTTAATGTCAGTTAATGCCCCTATACTTATTGGACTGGCTACGGTTGCCCCTTTGGCAGTTCCTCTTCTGATCGGAGAAAAATGGATACCATCGATACCTTTAGTTCAGATACTTGCATTTTACGCCCTGATACGTTCCTTGGGTAACGCTGGTGGAAGTCTCATTATTGCCAAGGGAAAGGCAGACTGGACTTTTTACTGGAACATAACTCTTATTATAGTTATCCCTCCAGTAGTATATTTTTCCAGTCTTGAGGGACAGATGGTTCATATTGCCCTTGCTTTACTCTCAATGCAAATTATACTTTTTATGGGTCATTACAGTGTTTTTATTCGAAATCTCATAGGGTATTGCTTTTCAGAATATATTTACGCATTGGGCATACCTGTAATTTTGGCATTCACTATGAGCGGTATTGTTATAATTTGTTCATATATTATCCCACAGCTAGCTCTTGCCATCAGTTTATCTATACAAATAGGATGTGGAATTTTAACTTATGTCTTACTTTTATGGGTATTTCAGCGGAAGTTATTTTATGAATTTTTTGAATTACTCCATGTAAGTTAGGTAAGGACAAGGGGAAATGACTGTAGTCATCCAAAGTGTTTCAGACTGGCTACCACAGACCCAGACATGGATGTACAACCAAGCAAAACATCTACCTGCGGATATTGAATCGCATATCTTCTGTAAAAAAACAATGAATCTGGATCAGTTTTATTTGCCTAATATCCATTCACATACAGATGCTACGCTTGGCAGCTATTATTTGGATAAGAGCCTGAGAAAGTTGCGAATCAGGAGACATTGGGGTTTTTTGGTGGAAACATCAAAAAAACACGGAGCGCAGTTAGTGCATTCTCATTTCGGGAATGTCGGATGGACAGACATTGGCGCAGTAAAACAGATCGGTACAAGGCATATAGTCACCTTTTACGGGTTGGATGTAAACATGATGCACACACAGGATAAAAGGTGGGTCAAACGCTATAAAAAGTTGTTTAAATCAGCCGACCTTTTTTTATGCGAAGGCCCTCATATGGCCAAATGTATAATGGGCCTGGGCTGTCCGCAAGAAAAAATAAAAGTACATCACCTTGGTGTGGATGTGAACAACATTCCCTTCCGACCTCGCCGATGGCAGCCTGGCGAGCCCTTGCGAATGCTTATCGCCGCAACTTTTAAAGAAAAGAAGGGCATCCCTTACGCATTGGAGGCAGCAAGGCAATTGCAGAAAAAAGTGGATATTGAAATCACCATTATAGGAGATTCAACCCCTGAAGCGAGGAGTAGGAAAGAGAAAGAACATATACTCAAAGTGATAGAAAAATATAATATGCAATCAGTAGTTAATATGCCTGGATTTCAGCACTATTCTGTATTAATGGAGCAGGCGTATAAGCATCATATCTTTCTTTCCCCAAGTATTACTGCCAAAGATGGTGATACAGAAGGTGGCGCACCGGTTACAATAATAGAAATGATCGCAAGCGGAATGCCGGTTGTAAGCACAAGGCATTGTGATATTCCGGAAGTGATTAAAGACAGGGTAACAGGTCTTCTGGCAGAAGAAAGGGATGTCACAGGATTAGTATCCTGCTTATGCCAGCTGCTTGAACAAAACAATGCATGGCAGTATATGCTTTGTGCTGGGCGGGAAAAAGTCGATAAGGAATTTAATGTGTATATGCAGGCTAAGAGATTGGGAGCTTTTTATAAAAGACTTGTAGAACGATAAAGAAAGTCAGTTAGTATGCTAGCTTTTCATTGAGTGGAGTTCAGTACTTTTTAGGTATAGAAACCTGTTCTATTGATCATAATGAATTGGATCATATCTCTGTGGCTTGTGAGAATGAGGTAGTTTTAGCTCGAAAGTGTTGATTGTTGCTAATGTTTGGAGGTTTCCGAAAATAGTGGGGTACTAAATTCTATCAAGTGATGAGGGCGTAAGTTGATCAGTAAAAATACTCGAACTGTAAGTATAATTATTCCGACCTATAATCGTGCCCATCTTTTGAGACGTGCCATACAAAGCGCTTTGGTGCAAACATACCGACATTTTGAGCTTATCGTTGTAGATGATGCATCTACCGATAACACGGAGGAAATCATAAAAAAGCTAAATGATCCACGTATTCGATATATACGCCATAAAACAAACAAGGGCGGTTCCGCAGCCCGGAATACTGGAATCAAGAATGCACAAGGAGAATTTATTGCCTTTCAAGACAGTGATGACGAATGGCTGCTGGAGAAGCTTGAGAAACAGATGCGGGTTTTCCAGTCCTGTAGCGACAATATGGGAGTTGTCTATTGCGGATTTCTGCGATGGGATGGACGGTCAGCTGTTTACGTTCCATCACCGAAGATTAAGGTAAGGGATGGTGATATATCATCACAGATACTTTGTAAAAATTTTGTCGGTACTCCAACTCTATTGATACGCCGGGAATGTTTTGAGAAAATAGGCTTATTTGATGAACAACTACCACGTTTTCAGGATTGGGAATTGGTGATTCGTTTGGCGGGGAAATACCATTTTTACTTGATAGATGAGCCTTTAGTTATGGCCTATGTTACACTGGAAGGAATTACAAATAATGGTGCAGCTGGAACTAGGGCTCGTGAAATAATTCTTGAGAGGCATTATAAAACACTCAGTAAGACACCGCAAGCGCTGGCAGATCATTTGTATAACCTCGGACATTTGAAGTGTCTGAATGAGACTATGGCATATGGACGATCCTATTTTGTAAAATCGGTACGTGTAAGTCCAGGGTATATCAAGGCATGGACAGCTTTAGTGTTGTCATTGTTTGGATCGAAAGCATATAAAACGGCTCGACGCATAAGGCAATTGTTATGGCGAATTACAAAAAAATAGGCATCTGAAAATTGAGAACAGAGGAATTGATATAATCAATTAAACCGCTCTTAAAATCTATGATATACCAAAGTAATACTTTTATTTATTATCTAGCCTTGGTAATTATATTTTCAGCTCCATTTGGTTGCTATAGAATACCTATATTTGCATTAGCTTCACTTTCTTTATCTAAGATATTATTAGTAACAGTGTGGGGTATAATTGCACTTAAGTTTATGGCGAGTGTTGCTTTTCAGACCTGGATTATGAAGAGATTATATCGAACAGAAGTATTATGGTTCAGTTTTTCACTTTTTTTAATGGCTAACATTACAATGTTGTTCAGGTCTAATTCCCTTGGTTTTGGCCTTAAAATGATTGGCCTTATAATTACTGTATGGTTTTTAGCATTACTATTATATTCTGTTTTGATTCCACAGGCAAGAATTGTTACCGCATTAAAGATACTAATTATTTCATCGCTTCCATCCACTATATTTTCAATATGGCAATTATATTCTTTTTACGCATTCGGTTATATCCCTAAAATTCCTTTTATAGATTTTTTCCCCTTGCCACATGAAGAATCTTTATTACATAGAAGTTATATGTTCTATCTCCCAGGGATTCCTAGAGTAATGGGTTTTTTAGCAGAACCTAACAGCTATGGTTTGTTTTTAGCATTATGTTTGACAAGCTCTTTTTATCTGATTTTCCTCCATAGAAAAAGGTCTGAAATCACAGAGCCATGGCGGAGGATAATCATCTTTAGCATGTGTTTGAATTTACCTGTTCTTGTATTCACTTTTTCCAGAAGCGGATGGCTTACTTTAGTTTTTGGTATGACAATACTATTGTTATACAATAAGAAGTTGTCTTTCAAAAACTTTCTAAAAGCAAAAGTTTTTCTAGGCGTGTTTATCTTTACTGCATTAATCGCTACTACTACCCTAATTACTAGCTCCAATGTCTTAGAAAGGAGGTTAAGCTTCTCTGAAATGGAAGCGCACATCAATACGCGGCTTGCTGGCTTAGAATTCGTAAAAGAGCATCCTTGGTTTGGCATAGGCTATGGTAACTATGGTGCTTACAAAGGAATGAGATTCGGAGTCTCTTCTACCCATAGTTACTATCTCAACTTTTTAGTTGAAGGTGGAATTTATGGCTTTTTCTCGTTTATTATATTTTGTTTGTCATTATTAATGGGTGCGCACAGCAGAAGGAATAGATTTGGATACGTTCTGATTTTCATGGTATTATTCAACAATATTTTTTACCATACCTTCTTCTTGGAGATTACTTGGATTACAATTGGCATAGCCATCGCTTTTGGAAATCTCGGTGGGAATGCATTTGAGAAGGATCAAAAATATGAACGAAATATCACCCCTAGTTTCTATTATCACCCTGACGTACAATCATGAAAAGTATATAGAAAAATGTATTAGTTCTGTTTCAAATCAAACCTATCATAATTTTGAGCATATTATTATTGATGATGGTTCAACAGATTGCACGGTGGATATAATCAATTCATTCTACAAGAGTGAAAACAGGATCAAATACATAAGACAAAAAAATGCCGGATTAGAAGGAATTGGGAGAAATTATAATAAAGCCTTATCGCTTTCAAATGGAAAATATATTGCTATCCTGGAGGGCGATGATTACTGGCATGTTCACAAATTGCGCATGCAGGTTGAAATGATGGAGCGGGAAGAATCTGTACTGTGTTATGGAAGGGCTTATACAATAAATGACAGTGACGAATTGCTCGATTGGTTTCCAAAGGAATCGGTTTTTCGTGATGAAGGTATCTCACACAATATGCCGACAGGCAAGTTTCTTAGATTATACCTTTTTAAAAGCGTAATTCCTTCACCTACTATAATGATACGGTTGGATGTTTTGAGAAGTATTGGTGGATTTGTACAGCCGAGGTATATGCGTGTGGTTGATTATCCGACGGTGTTGCATTTGTCTTTGCAGGGCAGATTTTCATATATAGATCAACCAATAGCCTTTTATAGAGTACATCTACAGCAAGCTACGTTGGGAAATGAAATACCATTTGATTCAGCAGGGAAATATGCTGCGGAATTCTTTTCTTCATTGCCCGAGGCTATGAAAGCCCAATTGCGTATATCGGAAAGTAATTTAATAAAGAACATCGAAGTTCGAAAAGCCCTAAATGAATTTCATAAGGGAAGGATTTTACTGCTTGAGGGTAAGTTTAAACTGGCGCGAAAATATTTTGTTAAATTATTAAGGCATAATATCCCTGAAATGAAAATTAGAGCGATTATGGGACTTCTAATGTCTTTGTTCCATTATGATCTAGAATGGTTAGCACGTTTAGTAGGCAAGAGATGCTTGAAATAAGGAAAAATAATAATGAGCCTTATATTCTAACCTTCAGCGGCATTGATGGTGCCGGCAAGTCAACGCAGATCACACATTTAACAAAGTTTTTTCAGGATAACGGCAAGCGGCCTGTAAATATTTGGTCGCGGGGCGGGTATACCTCCTTTTTGGAGAATGTCAAATCGCTTTTAAGGAGAATCTTGAAAAGGTCTTTGCCTCCATCCGGCAATTCTGGAAAGCGCACTCAGTATTTTGAAAAAAAGGGGATACGAAGGGTATGGCTTTATGCTGCCTTACTTGACCTTATGCGAGTATATGGGATAAACATTCGTATCTGGCAAATGCTGGGAAGGCCGGTTATCTGTGACCGCTATCTGGACGACACTCTGATTGACTTTAAGATAAATTTCCCAAAGGAGGATGTAGAGAACTGGATAGTATGGAGGCTCCTCAAATGGGTTGCCCCACGGCCTGATGGTTCGTTTTTGTTAATGATCCCTTTAGAGGAATCAATGCGCCGGTCACAGATAAAGAAAGACCCCTTTCCAGAAGAGGAGCAACTGCGCCATAAACGGTATGGCTTATATGAAGAATTGGCCAAAGGTGGTAAATTATACGTGATCGATGGGACAAAAGAGGAAGTGGAAGTAAGAGAAAAAATTAGAAAGATCGTGGATAGTATGCAGTAGGCAAATCAATTTCTTTCATGATTTTATTGGTAATCTTAATCACTGTCGAATGATGTTGAATAGCGGCATTAAACTAGTAAAAAAATAGCGTTTCGAGAGCAATATGAAAATCCTTCAAGTAGTCCCACATTATATCCCTGCATATAGATATGGAGGGCCTTTGAAAGTTGCCCATTCTCTTGGGAAAGCCTTTGTTAAGAGAGGGCATCATGTAACAGTCTGCACTACAAACATGTCTTCTGAAACCGAGAATTTAAATGTGCCTGTTGGTGAACCTGTTATAAAGGATGGTATAGAAATATTTTATGAGCCAGTAATTTTATTCCGTTACTGGGGATTTTCACCCTCTTTAATACGGAGAATCAAAGAGAATATCACCAAAACAGACATAGTATTGATTCATGCTCACTTTCAATTCGCCAATTTAGTTGGAGCCTGGTTGGCACGTAAAGCAAATAAACCTTATATTATATTTGCTCATTCAAGTTTGCACACGATAAGCCTCAAGCATAAGAAAAAAGTGATTAAAAGACTGTACTTAAAATTCGTTGAACATCGAAATTTTTGCAAATCCCTCTTTATTGCTTTTAACGCTCCTGAAGAAAAGGAGATATCATTATATGGAGAACTTGGACAGGTTATCTATAACGGTATTGAACCAGCGGAGTTTTCTAATATACCTATGAAAGGTTCTTTCCGAAAATTTTATCCTGAATTGGCGGACAAGATCTGTTATCTTTTTTTAGGTCGGCTCGATATTGCCCAAAAGGGTTTGGATTTGCTTATCCCTGCATTTGCGTCTCTTATTCACAAACATATAGATGCACATCTGATTCTGGCCGGGCCTGATGAAGATAAAGGTAAAGATACAATAATTAAACTGGCTATGGAGAATGGGATATTAGACAGGATATTGATTGCAGGGTTAATATCAGGGGATGAAAAGTTGGCTTTATTGCAGGATTCAGATGTTTTTGTACTTCCATCACGATTTGAGGGATTAAGCATTGCTTTGTTGGAAGCATTATATTTTGGTTTGCCAGTTATTACAACAGATAAGGTTGGTTTATCTAAAGATATTCAACGAGCTGGCGCAGGATTGATCGTACCATCCGAATCAGAAGAGTCAATTTGTGAAGCATTAACAAAACTTGCCGATAATAAAACTCGACATAGTATGCAAGGACGTGGTACAGATTTAATACTCGAAAAATACACCTGGGATGTAATTTCACAAAACTTGATTGAACAGATTCAAGGATTGATCAAATAAAAGGAAAGTTTCTTTTAGGCCTTCCAAGTCTGATCCCCCCTTTGCAAACTCTTTGTAGGCATAGGATTGGAAATAAAAACAAAGTCTGCGAATAGTTTATGGGAAATACGTACCACCGATTTAGGGTGGTAAAAAATCTTTGCGATAATGCCCCACGGATGAGCGGTGGTCACGGGGGCCTAGCTTACTTGGAGTCCGTGGGCATCCGTAGATCCGTTTGTTGGCCGGAGCAAAGCAGAAGCCAACAAACGAATCTTTAATCCGCGGGGCATTAGCGCTCCACGTAGCGGAGTGCCAGTAAGCGGATAGACAGAAGTATGCATGAATCGGAAGGAACCGAATTCGTATCAACAAAAGGTATTATAAGTTCACCGTACATGATTCAGAAAATGGGACCTTGTGGAAGAGATTTCGTAGATAAGCATCTGGCAATGGATGTATCGATAAACAGACTTGTCGATATATACAGGCAGGTGATCGGTAAAGAGAGAAAGGTTTCATGATCGATTTTTTAAAAATATTACCCCCCTTATATGACCTTTTATGCAGAGCTGCTACAGGAATAGAACACAATCAAATAGCCAGAACGTATGCACGGATCGGAGATACTGCTCTTTGGAATGCAGCGAAGGCCAACCGCATTGCACCTATTGTTGCCCATACACTTACGGATGTCTTGGGTGCTGAAAACATCCCGTCTCATTGGCAAGAGGCACACCATGAGACACATAGACGTATATCAGCATATTTAACTGAGCTTGATCGTATTGCAAAGCAATTTGCTGAAAAGGGTATCCAATTGGTTGCGCTCAAAAACGGGGGCATTGCACACGGCATTTACCCATGTCCAGGGTGTTGCCCAATGGGTGACTTGGATGTACTGGTTGAAAAAAATTATTTTAAGGATGCACACAGGGTTTTAATAGAAAATGGGTATCATCTTGAGTCTCGAAGTCCGATTGAAGAGCCTACAGTTGAAGCAGCAGAAAAAAGCGGAGGAGCCGAGTACTGTAAGTTCCTTCGAGATGGAGAAAAACTCTGGTTTGAACTCCAGTGGCGGCCCGTAGCAGGACGGTGGATTCGTCCTGATCAGGAGCCTGCCGTAAAAGACCTGATGAGCCGTTCTGTGCCGATTCCTGACAGTGCTGTCAGGCTTCTCAGTGCAGAAGACAATCTGCTGCAAGTGGCCCTTCATACTGCAAAACACTCGTATGTGAGAGCCCCTGGGCTTCGTTTACACCTGGATGTGAATCGTATTGTGCGTTATCATGGTGTTGATTGGGACATGTTTCTCCAAAGGGCTTTTGATCTCAAAGTAAAGACCGCGGTCTTTTTTTCACTTGCAATACCCGCGACCCTCTTTCAGAGCCCGATTCCAGACGAAGTCTTGACTCAACTTGAACCCCATGCATGGAAAAGAAACCGGATTACAAGGTCATTGCAAAATGCCGGGTTATTCAACCCTGATGAAAGGAAGTTCAGCCGCATAGGCTTTATCATCTTTACAGCCTTGCTCTATGATGATCTGAGAGGCCTGTGGCGAAGCATCTTTCCTGATAAGGTCTGGATAAGAGAGCAATACGGAACCAAAGAGGATCAGGGTTTGCCTGGTTTGTATTTAAAGAGGCTCATTGATTTAACATTTAGGCGTGTAAGTACTTAAGAGAATATGAAAAAAGCGGGCAGGTGAATTGATCAATGAGGATCAGCCTATTAATCGAGCGAGAACCTTTTGGTGAAATTCTGGAAAGGACTCTGGCCGGTTTTTTTCAAAGCAGGTTTGGGCGGTCCTATATTGTGAAATGGCGACCAAAACTCTCATCCGCATACCCTGATCCCAACGCTCAGATCTGGCTTTGTAATCCTTTTCTCAACGCCATATTTGTCCCTTGTGTTTCAAAAAAAAACCTGCTGCCTGTTATAAACGAATTTAAGTACAGTCCTGTATGGTGGAAAAAGCCGTTTCAGAAGATCTATGTGGATTTCGCTGTATCGAGAAAATGTCGAAGTTTTTTTGCAAACTCAGGCATTGAAATCATACCGGGCATAGATCACCCGGAAGATATTCTTATTTTGGGGGGGAATAACCATATCCGTGTACTTGATTTTACGACTCAAAAGGCATTTGTAATCATTAAGCACGGGTTTGACTCTGAACTATTGAAAAACGATATCCTTATCAGAACGCAACACCCCTATCTGCCTGCGCCTTTAATTGTGGATACTGCACAGGACGGTACTTGGTATGCAGAAGAGCTGATACTCGGAACACCAATTAACAGATTGAAGGATCAAAAAAAGGCGTATTTTGCGTTTCACTCGGTCTGTGATCCTCTTTTCAGGCTTTATGAAAAGACAATTCAGCCCATTAAAATGGAAGAATATACCTTAAAACTTGTTCAGCAGGTCAAATCCTGTATCAAAGAGAATACTCTTTTAAAACGAGAAGAAAAAGAAGACTTACTTTCTTTTACAATGGATCTGTCTGGGATAATCACCAATTTTAAGGCAAACAATGAGACAATCCCAGTAGCGAAGACACATGGTGATTTACAGCCGGCAAATATTTTGTGGGGAAAGGGTCAAACATGGCTGATCGACTGGGAATATACCGAAACAAGGCAGGTTGCATACGATGGACTGGTCTTTGCCCTATCATCAAGATTTCCAACAGGATTGAGCAAACGTGTCAGGAGCATCCTGAACGATGATACCTCAGATGCAAAACAGATATTACAGAACTGGCCTTATGTAGAATGGAAAGAAAAAGAGAGACGTTTATTGATATTCGCCTTCTTTTTTCTTGAAGAGATCATACTCAAGCTAAAAGAAAGTTCGAGATCAGATCAGGTGCAACCAGACCATGGTTTTTCTGTTTTTTGCAAGGAAACGAAAATCGCAATAGAAACACTTCAAAACCGATGCTGAAAAAAGAGAGCAAGATCATCTTTCTCAACCAGATGGCAGGCCCCCTTTTCAGAGAGCTGGCTGAAGACGTGGCGGAATATTTTGGCCCTGCCATGATGTATACCGGCCATCCAGACACGATATCGATTGGAGGGAAAGAAGGATTAGCAATAGAACCAGCCCCAAAATACGATCGAGCCAACCTTTTTACCCGTATGTTTTCGTGGTTTCACTATTTCTTCAATGCATTTATAAAGATATCTCTCTATCCCTCGGAGACTCTGCTTGTGATTGTCTCCAATCCGCCTTTTCTCGGTCTTTTGGGACTGTTTTTTAAGAAACTACGGCAGCAGAAATACGTAATTTTAGTATATGATATTTACCCGGATCTGTTGATTGAAATGGGACGGATAAAAAAAGGAGTAATTACGAGGTGTTGGGACTATCTGAACCGTTTGATCTATAGAAATTCCACTTTATTAATCAGCATAGGCCAGGATATGGTTGCCCAATTGGAGGAAAAAATCGATTTTTCCAATTCATGTACGTCTCAACCGATTTGCATCCCTCCCTGGGTTGATGTAGAATTGATTAAACCAATTCCAAAAAATCAGAACTGGTTTGTCCAAAAATACGGATTAACGGAAAAGACCACTGTGCTTTACAGTGGAAATATGGGCCATACCCATGATATTGAGTTTATATTAGAAATCGCCAAAAAAATGACAGATGAATCGGATATTCAATTTGTATTTATCGGTGAAGGTGCAAAGCGAGGGTTGGTTCAGGAAACGATTGACAGATTCGATTTAAAAAATATTACGTTGCTGCCATTTCAACATGAGGATGTATTGCCATACTCAATGTCATGTGGGGATATCGGTATTGTTGCATATCAGAATGGAACTCAGGGGTGCATGATTCCCAGTAAAACCTTTTACTATATGGCAGCAGGGCTGGTACCCTTAATAATCAGCAATATTGGAACAGATCTGACGTCCATGGTAGGTGAAAAAGACTGTGGAATATGGATTAAGAGCGATGAAGCGGATCATATGGTTCATGCGATCCTTGAACTTCACAGGGACAAAGAGCTTCTCACCCATTACAAAAAAACCGCACGAAAAACTGTTGAAATGGATTTTTCCAGAAAGAACTCATCTCGGTTTATCGAAGTATTAGAAAAGTATCTTTGAATACTGATAGCTCAATCTCATGAATTTCATGCGGTTTTCCCATCTGGAGCGAATAGAAAGACTGTGTTCTCAATGAAATAAAAAGTAAAAATTTGACAACAATATCATAAAGTGTTATATTAAAAAAATTTTACAATTTGCGTTATTCTATTACCAAAGACAGGACAGAACAAGCCTTGTCATACGTTGATTAAAATGGGTCTGTAGATAATTAGGTATAAATTTTGCATTTTATATAATTTTATAAAAATCAATGGATCTCTGATTTATGAAGCGCATCCTTGATCTGGCAATCGCCATCCCTTTGTTGATCATAATCTCCCCTGCTCTTTTTGTTGTAGGATTCCTCGTTTACAGAAAGATCGGAATACCGGTCATATTTCGGCAGATTCGTCCAGGCCTGCATGGGAAGCCCTATACTATATATAAGTTTCGTACCATGAAGGATACCCGTGATGATGAGGGAAAGCTTCTTCCGGATGCTGAGAGGTTAACGAAACTGGGGACTTTTTTACGGAAAACAAGTATCGATGAATTTTTGGAACTGATAAATGTATTAAAAGGTAATATGAGTTTGGTAGGTCCAAGGCCTTTGCTCATTGAGTATCTGACTCGGTACACTCCAGAGCAGGCACGGCGTCATGAGGTAAAGCCTGGAATCACTGGACTGGCACAGGTAAAAGGACGGAACGCCATTGAATGGGAGAAAAAGTTCAAGTTGGATGTTTGGTATGTGGATCATCAATCAATATGGTTGGATCTGAAGCTCCTCGTGATGACGATATGGAAGGTAGTAAAGAAGGAAGGTATCTGCCAGGAAGGGCATGCTACGATGGAGGAGTTTTTGGGGAGTAGGCAGTAAATATCTTATTTAAATGGATAAACACTCACTTGCTTAATAAAGATGATATAAAAGGGCGAAAGATTGATACGATTATTGTTCTCATCAGCAGGACGCAGAGTAGAGCTGATCAATTGCTTCAGACGAGCCGCTCATGAGCTTGAGTATGATCTTGAAGTAATTACTGTCGATATGGATCCATCATGGAGTCCTGCGTGTCAAGTGGCTGACTACACATATAAAGTTCCCCGCTGCAATTCCCCAGATTTTCTAAAGAGAGTATTAGGTGTTTGTAAAAAGCACCATGTTGATCTGATTATACCTACAATCGATAACGAGTTGATCGACTATACGAAAAATAGAGATCTTTTTCTTGAGCACGGAACTGAAATCCTTATTTCATCTGAAGATTTTGTGCGTATGACACGAGACAAGGAGATGACAGCACGCCTGTTGAAGGAGAATGGAATACCAACGCCTCGTACATGGACCCTGCGCAGGGCATTAAACGATCTGCATAGTTTGAATTTCCCACTTTTTATGAAGCCGAGAGACGGTTCCTGCAGTGATGGGGTATCTATTGTGGAATCTAAGGATGAACTGATAAAGAAAGATGTAGATAAGGATATATATATTCTACAAGAGCTTTTCAAGGGTAAAGAATATACGGTCAACTGCTTTTACGATAGATCGCAAGGATGTGTTTGCTGTGTTCCACACTTTCGCAAATTTGTCAGGACAGGAGAGGTATGCTTTGCTGAGACCTTTCGAGTCCCTGAATTTAGGCGAATTGCAGATAAGCTCTTCAAGATATTTCCAGGTGTATACGGATGTATTTGTTTTCAGGGATTTCTAGATGATATCAAACATGCAATTCTCTTTGAGATAAATGCGCGATTCGGAGGCGGATATCCGATCTGTGACAGAGCAGGCGGCACTTTTGCAAAATGGATCCTGCAGAATCTTTGCGGCGAAGTACCAGATTATCATGACAACTGGCGTGAAGGCCTAAGAATGCTTCGGTATGATTCGGCTGTCTTTATCTAATAATTGAGATTTATTTAATGTTATATGTACTGGATATAGATGATACGCTCTATCTTGAGCGTGATTATGTACGAAGCGGATTTCATTTTATAGGTGATTGGCTGAAAAAAAACCTCCATATCAAAGACTTTTTTAAACGTGCCTGGCATCTATTTGAAAACGGAGTGCAGGAAAACATCTTCGATATCGTCTTGCATGATATCGGTATTTTTGATGATAATCTAGTAAAATATTTTGTAAAGCTCTATCGTACACATTGCCCTGATATCTCATTACAATCCGATGCAAAAGAGTTCTTGACTAGCCAAAGAAGAGAAGACCTTGCCATAATAAGCGACGGTTATTCCTGTGCACAGTGGGCGAAAATCTGGGCGTTGAATCTTGAACAATATGTTGATAGGATTGTCATTACAGATGATTTTGGCGAAGAATTTTGGAAACCCAGCCCACAAGCGTATCTTTTGTTACAGGACGGTCGTACTCCAGATGAATGCGTCTATATTGGTGACAATCCTCTTAAAGACTTTGATGCACCTGCCAAATTGGGATGGGCATCGTCTATACGGATACGTCGTGAAGGCTCTCTGTTTAGCGCGATAGATACTCCTAAAACCTGTACAGAAATAAAATCTCTTACAGAAAATGGATTATTAACGGGCAATATAATGAATTAGCGTTCATCCAGCATATTCCTTTTTACTGGATCACTGTGCATGCCCAGTGGAATTTTGCTTTGCAAACCACTGTTTGGGTTCTATAGGGTAGGGGTATTCATCTTGGCCTGGATTTAAAATTTTATCGATAAAGGAAAAACCATTATTGATCCCTCTGAATTCAGATTCCAAACGCATGTACCTCTCACCTCCGCATATGTCTGGAGAGGAAATGCAGTTTGTAAAGGAGGCCTTTGAAAGCAATTACATCGCACCCTTAGGCCCAATGGTCGATGCATTTGAGCGGGACTTTGCAAAAAAGATCGGGATTCCTTATACAGTAGCACTTTGCAGCGGAACCGCTTCAATGCACCTAGCCCTACATGTATTGGGTGTGAGAGGGGGAGATGAAGTGTTTGTATCTTCCCTTACCTTTATAGGCAGCATCAGTCCTGTTACCTTTTTGGGTGGAATACCTGTTTTCATCGATGCAGATGAGGCCACATGGAACATGAATCCTAAACTGCTGGCCCAAGAGCTTGCGACATGTAAAGAGAGAGGGAAGCTTCCCAAGGCCGTTATACCCACTGATCTGTATGGTCAGTGTGCGGATTATGAAAAGATTCTGGGGGTTTGTAAAGATTTTGGTGTCCCTGTGATCGCTGACTCAGCAGAAGCCTTGGGGGCAAAGCGAAAACTCAAATCTGCCCATACCCAAACCGTGTATCATTCTCAGGGCAGGCAAAACTCCGATACAAATGAAGAGGAAGTGGAGGTTCATGCCGGTTTCGGGGCAAAGGCAGCGGTTTTTTCTTTTAATGGCAATAAGATCATTACTACCTCGGGTGGAGGGATGCTGGCTTCGGAAGATGCAGAGCTTATCGAGCGTGCCAGATTTCTTTCTCAGCAGGCACGCGACCCATTCTCGCATTATGAGCATTCTGAAATTGGTTATAACTATCGGATGAGTAATATCTTAGCCTCTATTGGCAGGGGGCAACTCAGGGTACTGAATGAGAGGGTAAAAAGAAAAAGGGAAATCTTCGATTTTTATCAAAGGGCACTGGGCGATATTTCTGGGATTGCGTTTATGCCAGAGGCGGCTTACGGGACAAGCAGCAGGTGGCTTACTGTAATTTTAATTACGCCAAATGAGTTTGGCGCCAGCCGTGAGGAAGTTCGCTTGGCGCTTGAAGCTGAAAATATTGAATCCAGGCCGGTATGGAAACCAATGCATAAACAGCCGGTATTTCAGATTGCTTGTTGGAGCGAAGAGAACAAAACAAATCGAATAAACAATAGATTTAGGGCACGGAAGATCGGTGGTGAGGTTGCAGAGGATCTGTTTAAGCGGGGACTTTGCCTGCCTTCTGGTACTTCAATGACCGAAGAAGATATCGATAGAGTAATCAAAATTATTAAAAGAAGTGTTGGAAAACATAAAAAAAATAAATAAATGTAATCCCCTAAATAACCTATTATAACTCTTCTATTTTTACCTTGACAACTTGCGGTTCTCGTAATACCCTATAATATATATGGTTAAATATAAGTGGGCTTTTATGAGTCTCTTACCCTTGTTCCCAAAGGATTTTATAATCAAACATAAAACCCTTATGAATGCGATTTTAAAACTCGCTCTTCGGGTTCAACCAGTTGAAGGTGTATATCTTTAGCTGATGTTTTCTTGATAATCGAAGGGGCAAGATTAAAGCCAAGTAAAGACGAAAATGCAACTTGAAACAGTTGATTTCAAAACGTTGAGCAGGAATGTATATATCCGTACATTTGGATGCCAAATGAATGTGTATGATTCTGAAAATATCCTAAGAATACTCGAAAATCATGCATACAGTTCTACAGATGATATCAATAATGCGGATTTAATCTTGCTTAATACCTGCAGTATCAGGGAGAAACCGGAGCATAAAGTATACAGCACCCTGGGAAGACTCAAAAGGTTAAAAGACAAGAATCCCAAACTCATTATCGGGGTGGGTGGATGTGTTGCCCAGCAAGAAGGGGAAAGGCTTCTTGAGCGCGTTTCTTATCTGGACATCGTATTTGGAACACACAATATACATAGCTTACCTAAGTTGATCGAAAAAGTAAAAAAGACGAATACAAGGGTTTGCGAAACAACACTTTACGATACAGACACTGTTTTCAAGGCCTGTTCTATCCCTTCAAAACAAAAGGTAAATTCGTTTGTTACAATTATGCAAGGCTGTAATAACTACTGTTCATACTGTATCGTCCCTTATGTTCGGGGAAAAGAGATGAGCCGGGAAAGTGAGGATATTCTAAAAGAGGTGAACGGCCTCTCACAGATGGGTGTAAAAGAGGTTACCCTGCTTGGACAAAACGTCAATTCTTATGGCAAGGGCCTGGTCAATGAGATAAAATTTTGCCATTTACTCCATTCAATCAATACGATCAAAGGAATTCAAAGGATACGATTTACTACCTCACACCCAAAAGACCTCTCAGATGAGTTGATCCGCTCATTTGGAAAACTTAACAAATTGTGCGAGCAAATTCATCTGCCTGTTCAATCCGGTTCGAATTCTATTCTCCAGGAGATGAACAGAGGTTATACAGTAGAAGACTATATTGAGAAGGTAGAAAAACTAAAGAGAGTTTGTCCGGGCATAAGCATAACATCAGATATCATCGTTGGATTTCCCGGAGAGACTGAAAAGGACTTTGAAAAGACTCTTGAATTGATGCGCATCGTTGAATTCGATGGTTTATTTTCATTCAAATATTCTGATAGGGGTGTGACAAAGGCCTCGAGCTTACCTGAAAAAGTGGATGACTCTATAAAGAGTAGAAGGTTACACATACTCCAAACATACCAAAAGCTCTTCACCTTAGCAAAGAACAAAGAGCTAGAGGGTAAAGAACAGGAGGTGTTGGTAGAAGGTACAAGCAAAACGAATTCAGAGCGTCTGACTGGGAGAACCAGATCAAACAGGGTTGTTAATTTTGAGGGTGACTCTGGTATAGTAGGTCGTATTATACCCATAAGGATAATGAAAGCATACCTCAATTCATTAGAGGGTGAAATAATTTGATCTTCTGAGTATCTTACGAAAAATCAACTTCATTCATTTAAAGGAGGGATATATGTTTAGAAAAGTAAAAATATCAGGTTTAACAGTTGATCCTTTTACCAACACACCTATCGTTATCCTTAAAGATCTGGAGGAAAAGAACGCAGTTCCAATCTGGATCGGCATATTAGAAGCCAGTGCAATCGTCACTGAACTCGAAAAGATTCAGCTTCCACGACCCATGACCCATGATTTGCTGAAGAATGTCTTCTCTACACTCAATATTAATGTAGTCAAGATAGAGATTAATGATTTAAAGGAAAGCACTTTCTATGCCACTTTACACCTCCATATGAATGGAAAGAACTATGCGATTGATTCTCGTCCCTCTGATGCTATCGCCATAGCCTTAAGGACAGATTCTCCTATCTATATCAGTGATGATGTCATTGAAAAATCGAGGAAGATCGACCTAAAGGAAGGCAGTGTCGCTAAAACAGATAAGGAATCGGAAAAATGGGCTGAGATATTGGCAAACCTGTCTCCTGAAGACTTTGGCAAGTATAAAATGTAGCTGTGCAGACTTACTAAGGGATATAGAGTACAGCCACAGAAAACATATAACCCAGTTCTGGTCAGCTCTTTAAATCCAATTCAAGCTTTTGCAGTCTCTTTATTTTGTCTCTTAATTCAGCGGCCTTCTCAAATGCAAGGTTATCTGCCATCTTCTTCATCTCTTTTTTCAAATCTGCGATAACCCGTGGTATCTCAGCCAGAGATATAAACCCTTCTTTATCTTCCGCAACAATAGGAACTGTATAGTAATCCGCATCATAGATTGATGTCAAGATCGTAGATATAGTCTTTTTTATACTCTCAGGAGTAATATGATTCTCTTTATTATACTCTCTTTGAATCTCTCTCCGACGGGCTGTTTCATTAATCGTAGTCTGAATAGATTGCGTCATCACGTCACTATACATGATGACCTCTCCGGCTATATTTCTTGCTGCCCTTCCGCACATCTGGATGAGCGATCTTTCAGAACGAAGGAAGCCTTCTTTATCAGCGTCTAATATGGAAACAAGAGATACCTCTGGTATGTCTAAACCCTCTCTGAGCAAGTTTACACCTATCAGAACATCAAACTTCCCCTGGCGCAAACTCTGTATGATTCTGATCCTCTCTAAAGTATCGATATCAGAATGGAGATACTTCACTCTCACACCCAGTTCACTGTAATAATCCGTCAGATCTTCGGCCATCCTTTTAGTTAATGTAGTCACGAGGACTCTTTCATTACGTTCGCACCTCTTATTGATTTCAAAAAGGAGATCATCAACCTGATCTTTGGCAGGTTTGACTGTGATAAGAGGATCCATAAGCCCTGTAGGTCGAATGACCTGCTCAACAATTCTCCCATTACTCTTTTGCAATTCATAATCTCCCGGGGTAGCAGACACATAAATCACCTGTGGGACCAGCTTCTCAAATTCCTGAAAATTTAAAGGCCGGTTATCGAGAGCGGATGGAAGACGAAATCCGTATTCCACGAGGGTCTCTTTTCTTGACCTATCTCCACGATACATGCCATTGAGCTGGGGAATAGTTACGTGGCTCTCGTCTATGAATATTAAGGAGCCTTTTGGAAAATAATCTACGAGTGTTGGTGGGGGTTCCCCGGGTCTTCTATTGTCCAAATGCCTGGAATAGTTTTCTATACCGGTACAGTATCCCATCTCTTCAAGCATCTCGATATCATAATGGGTCCTCTCCTCAACACGTTTGGCCTCCAGAATTCTATCCTGAGATCGAAGGAAATGTATCTGCCCCTTCAATTCCTCTTTAATTGCCCTGATTGCCCTTTTCAGTTTGTCTTTGGGGGTAACATAATGGCTTCCAGGATAGATGGCGGCCTTGTCCAACCTCTTTATCTTCTTCCCCAAAAGTGGATCCACTTCATATATGGCCTCTACAAGGTCACCAAAAAGCAGAATTCGGATTGCCCGTTCCTCTTCATACGCAGGAAATATCTCTATTACATCCCCTTTGACTCGAAATGTTCCCCTATGGAAATCGATGTCATTTCGTTCGTATTGGATCTCTACCAGTTTTGACAGGATATCATCTCGAGAGGTCTCTATACCTTCTTCAAGTGAAAGCACCATTCCGTGATACACCTCAGGCGATCCCAAACCATAGATACAGGACACACTGGCTACAATGATCACATCCCTTCTTTCGAGAAGAGACCGGGTAGCCGAATGCCTCATCTTATCGATCTCTTCGTTTATTGAGGCATCTTTCTCTATGTAAATATCAGTCTGGGGTTTGTATGCCTCCGGCTGATAATAGTCATAATAGCTTACAAAATATTCGACTGCATTCTCAGGAAAGAGTTCTTTGAACTCACTGTAGAGCTGGGCTGCAAGGGTCTTGTTATGAGCGATAACCAGGGTGGTTTTTTGCACCTTTTCAATGACATTGGCCATAGTAAAGGTTTTCCCCGAGCCGGTGACACCCAAAAGGACCTGGTGTTTCTCTCCGGAACAAACACCATCCGTCAATTTTCCTATTGCCTGGGGTTGATCACCGCTTGGCACAAAGTCTGTGATTAATTTGAATTTACTCATAGTGTGATATGGATAGTATTTGGTGATGCTTTAGGAACAGATGCCACTCCCGGCAACCCCTTTCTTATAAAGTATAGTTTATCATCATATTATTTGATGATAAACTATACTTTTAAGCAGTCTGCAAACATGCCCTCATTTTTTAATGACAAATACCCTCTGGGACTGATGATGAAGTGATCTAAAGGGGTAAGATCAACAGCAAGGCATGCCTTGGCCAGCTTCCTGTTAAGGGAGAGATCGTGCTGGCTGGGCTTTAAATTGCCCGAAGGATGGTTGTGAACAAAGATGAGAGAGGTTGCATTCAATTCAAATGCCCTTTTAATGATTTCTCGTGGATAGACAGCCGACTGGTCAACCGTTCCCTTGAACAAAACTTCGGCAGAAAGGACAACATGGGCGCTGTCGAGATAGAGAACCTTAAATACCTCATCCTTGAGATTGGCCATGGACAAAGAGAGATATTCAATTACATCTTCCGGCCCGTTTATGACTTTTTTACCTACAACCTCTTCTTTTAACTGCCGTTTGGCAATCTCAGTAGCTGCAAGCAACTGGGCTATTTTGGCGGTTCCCAATCCTTTTATCTTTTTCAAATCCCTTTTGTTGGCATTCAGAAGCCCCCCAAGCCCGCCAAATTGCTTGAGGAGTTCCCTTCCCAATGTGACTGCATCTTTGCCCTTTATTCCGGTACGGAGCAATATTGCCACCAATCCGGCATCGGATACATATTCAGGCCCCTGCTCCAATAACAGTTCCCGTGGCCGCTCTGATCTAGGCCAGCTCTTTATCCCATGATTTTTATTAGATTCCTTCATTCCTTTAACTCAAGGGAGCGTGTCTTTGTCTATATATTCAGTATGAAGATCTGTATTCATGGCCCCTGCAAATTGCCTTCTGTCTGAGGTTACAAATATATCTGCCTGCCGCTCAAGGGCGCGGGCGACATACAGGGCATTCATTGTACGCTAGACATTGTTTTCCAAAAGCTGTACGAACACGAGACTAATGAAGGCGTAATTTTTAAGACAGTGTGCATCACGGGCATCATCCAACAATTGTTTCTTTACCGCCCTAAAGTGAGGATTAAAACTATCTCATCAGCCATCTCTCTTTACCTTCCAAAGGGTACCATCAGGGCCGTCTTCCAATACAATACCCATCTGGAGAAGCCGATCTCTGATATCATCGGCCAGAGGCCAGTCTTTCTCTCTTCTTGCACCTGCTCTTTCTTCTATTAACCGAAGGATTTCTCCTTCATCTATCTGTAGGTCGGATATCTCCTTTTGTCTTTGTCCCTCGAAGTACTCTTTTGGATCTGCAATGAACAGGGCGAGAACAGGTGAGACCTCTTTTAATCTCTCTCTTCCATAGTTCAGTATAGAAAGGAATTTGGCTGACCTTTTTAAACCTTGTTTATCGCTGATGTATCTGTTGAGGGCCCTTACGCTTTCGTAGATATAACCGATAGCAAGGGCTGTATTGAAGTCGTCATCCATGGCTTCCTCGAATCTTCGAGGGAGTTGGGTTAATCTTTCGTACAACTCACTCTCTGTTTCGTCTAGACTATCGGGCACTATGCCTTCATTTCTGTCTTCACTGGCCAAAAGCGCATCAATATTCTTGAGTGTACTGTAGATTCTATCGAGGCCTTTTTTCGTCTTTTCGATATTCTTATCGGAGAAATCTACAGGGCTTCTGTAATGGCTAGAGAGCAAGAAAAGACGAATCACCTCGGGATGGTATCGTTCAAGCACTTCCTTAATAGTGAAGAAATTGCCGAGGGATTTTGACATCTTCTCCTTATCTATATTCACAAAACCGTTATGCACCCAATATCTGACAAAGGGCCTTCCAGTAGCCCCTTCGGATTGGGCGATCTCGTTTTCATGGTGCGGGAAGATCAGGTCTTTCCCACCACCGTGTATATCAAACGTCTCTCCAAGGTACCTCTGACTCATAGAAGAGCATTCTATATGCCAGCCAGGTCTCCCTTTTCCCCAGGGGCTGTCCCAGGATGGTTCACCCTCTTTGCTTGCCTTCCACAGGACAAAATCGAGGGGATTCTCTTTTCTCTCATCGACTTCAATTCTGGCCCCTGCAGACATTTCATCTAATGCCCTCCCTGAAAGCTTCCCATATTCCTTGAATCTGCTTACAGAAAAGAAGACATCTCCTTCTACCTGATATGCATATCCGTTTTCAAAAAGCTGCTCAATCGTTTCTATCATATCAGCGATGTGTTCCGTTGCCCTGGGCTCTATTGTAGGACTTTCAATACCGAGTTGTTTCATATCCTTTTTAAACTCATCTATATATCGCTCTGAGACTTCCCGGCAACTTACATTTTCGCTTCCTGCCTTGTTGATGATATTGTCATCCACATCCGTAAAGTTTCTTATATATGTAACATCATAGCCCTTGTATTTGAAATACCGGAAGATAATATCAAATACGATGGTTGAACGGGCATGACCGATATGGCAAAGGTCATATACTGTCACACCACAGACATACATGCCGACCTTACCATCCTGTGTTGGTATAAACTCCTCTTTATTCCCCGTCAATGTATTATATATCCTTACTGTCATCCCATCTCTCTCCTGTCAAAATAGAATCCATCGGTCTCTTTCTCGAGCATTCTCAGCTCTTGCTTCTTTATCCGATGGGTTAAAGTCCTTGGAAAATCCTTTCTATACACCAAATATCTGGGAACCTTAAAATAGGCCAGCCTATCTTCGCAGAACTGGATCAACTCCAAAGGGGGCAAAGTATCAGGGGTTTGCCCATCTTTAAGGACAATGTATGCCTTAACTTCTTCACCCCTGAGTTCATCCGGGGATGCAACGACTGCAACCTCTTTTACCTTAGGATGTAATCGGATTATATTTTCCACCTCTATAGAGGAGATGTTCTCCCCGCTCCTCCTGATAATATCTTTTTTTCTATCAACAAAATAGAAGAAATTATCCTCATCCTTGTATGCATTATCACCCGTATGAAACCATCCTCCTCTCATTGAATTTGCAGTGGCCCCTGGGTCCTTAAAGTACTCCTTAAACAGGGTTGGCCCTCTCATAACAATCTCACCTGTTGCCCCAATAGGAACCTCTTCATCCTTTTCATTTACTATTCTGATGTCATTTGGTCCCTGGGGCTTTCCACATGAGCCTTTTTTAAAAGGACCGTTTATATGCTCTATGGTTATACCCCCTTCAGTCATTGCCCAGTCCTGAAGCATGGCGCATTTCCATCTTTTGCTGAGTCGTTCTGCCAACTCAGGATGTCCGGCACTCAATACAACCCGAAGGGGATTCTTTTTTTCATATTTCTCAATTGAAAGTTTATCTAAGAAGGCCAGGATTGCCCCTATGCAATGGAATACTGTAATATTGTTTTCGTATACCTGTTGCCAGAACTGCCTGGGGTGAAAACGGTCAATGAGTAATATGCTTGCACCACTTATAAGAGATGCCATAGTAATTACCCACTGAGCGCCGACATGAAAGAGTGGGAGCACACTTATGAGACGGTCATCAGGGGTGAGAAGGAGGTTGTCCTTTACCACCTGAGCGATAGAGACATATTGGAAATGGCTCAGTACACAACCTTTCGGTTCACCGGTTGTTCCAGATGTATACATAATAGAATGTACATCATCTCTGTTGAGTCTCTCTTGTGCGATTGGATTGTATTTTTCATCTATAATAGATGACAGGTTGATTATATCCTGACAAGAGACGTCTCCTATGCAGAATACATTCTTTAAATGGGATAAATCCTTTTGTTTCCTCTGGATCACCCGTTCATACATATCCGGTTCCGTAATCAATGTATTTGCCTCTGAGTGTTGGAGGATATAAAAGGCCTCTCTTTCCTTAAAGGCCACATTAATCGGAACCATAACCGCACCTATCCTAACGATACCAAACCAACAGTAGAAAAATTCAGGACAGTTATTGAGAAAGATGGCCACCCGATCCCCCTTTTTTACTGAGCGTTGTTTGAGTGCATGTGCTACACTGTTGGCCCTTTCTCCAAAACTGTGATACGAAATCTTTTGATCTTCAAAAAATAGAAAGGTCTTATTCGGCTGACTTTCTATTTGATGCTGTAATACCTCATTAACATTCATCGCTTTCTCCATTTGAATATCCAGTTTTATCTTCTTCTCATTGTCTCCTTTATATATAATGAATAAGGGGACAATCTGTCAAATTAAATAATTCGGTATTATTTACAAAGCGTTAAAGTAATAACAATAATTCTTTTTGACAGGCAGGGGTCTTTATTGGTATACATGTGTGTTATATAACTTCCTTTTTTAAAGGGAGGATTATGACGAGTCAATAAAACATCGATAAGGTAGCATGATATATATCTAAAAGCAAACGAGTCATAGCCTTAACCGAGACAAGAGCCTTTGCTGAGAGTAGCATACTTCCATATAGAGAAATCAATAACTCACCCTTTTTTGGGTATACAGATGAAAAGCTACTTGTATAAGTAATAATGAAGATGAGGAGTAAGGCAGATGAAAGAAAAGAAAACAGCATCTTCGAAAAGTGATTATATTTTCCGATACAAATTAAATGAGATTGGGGATCAAAGAGAAGAAAGATTCTGCACATCTCGGTCAGAGCTGTTAAAGAATCAGATAGAGAACATCCTCAACATGGTAATTCTGTGTAATGGAAGTACTGAGCTAAAGATTGACGGATTTAAACTATTAAACGATAGGGATTATATACAAAAGTTATTTGATAGCCCGGAGACATTCAATTCAAAAATCAATGAGCCAGATACCCTCTTCCCTTCACTAGCACTGCATAAAAAAGAAACAGAGGGCTACGATCCTGAAGGAGAACGAGGGGATGCCTCGCAGTACAGTTTACAGCATCTGAAAAACGCTGCCTTTTATGAGCCGACGATTGAGTATATAAAAAGACAACTCGATAGTATACTGCGTTTGATAGATCTTGAATATAAGGGAGAGGTCGTAAGTGTAGATGGCTTTAGACTTAAAGACTTGTCCCAATGGGTTGAGGAATCATGCTGTGATCCTGCGGATATGTTGGGATATCTAGCGACCCGATGTAATTGTAATTGCGTTTTTTGTTATAATAAAGGATACCCTTCCTCCCTTGCCCTGGTCAGCCCTTCGCGATTTCCAAAAGAGGAATTTGAAGAGATTAAGACCCGTCTCAGATACTTTTCTCCAAAAAGGGGTACAAACCTGTTCACCAGCCTTGGAGCATGTAAGGAGCCTTTCATTCATCCTTATTTCAAAGAGGTGTTGGAGGGAATTCGTAAAAGGACAGACAGATTAATCAGAGTCGCCACCAATGGATCCACCCTGACGAAAGAAACGATCGATTTCCTGTCCAGATACAAACCATTACACCTGGATGTTGCACTCCATAGTTCCTCAACTGTTTTGAGACAACGGTTAATGGGGGACAAGAACCCAGAGATAGCGATCAATTCTCTTCCTTTACTTAGGAAAGCAGGCATTGTTTTTGATATCGTTATTGTGCCATGGCCTTTAATAACTGAAGAAGAAATGTTAGAGGACATGGAGAAAACTATTGCTTATGCCAACGAAAATAGTGTCCGCTTGATACAAATAAGCCTGCCTGGATATACAAAGTACTTCTCAAATAAGGAACTGTTCAAACACGATCTGACTTGGAAGGCGATAACTGAGAAAATAAGAGATGTCCGGAGTAAATACGAAGCTCCAATAGTGATCAGACCGGCCGTATATGAAGAAAACCTGTTTTTGGATCCTAAAAACAAGGCCGAAGTTATCGGGATCGTAAAAGGCTCTCCAGCAGCATATAGTGGATTGGAGATGGGAGACTTGATCACAAAAATCGGGAGTAACCTAATACGGAATCGACCTCAAGCACGAGGTCTCTTGTCTATCTTACAAAGGAGTGAAATCAATACAGTTATTATAGAGGTATTAAGAAACGGGGAAAATAAAGAGCTTTCTCTAGATTTAAAGAGTTTTATTTACCCATATTCAAAAGGTGCTGACACCCATCTTGGGATCGTGTTCATGGGTACTGGACTTAAAACAGGCTATTTAGAATCGCTTCGTGAAATCATACGGAATAAAAAGGCGAAAAGGGTTCTCTTGCTCACTTCGGTTCTTATCAGACCTCTTTTAGAACAGAATCTTAGAGAGTCTCCTTTCTTTGGAGATGAAGATCTGCATATTGATATTGGTGTCCCATCAAACGCTTTTTTTGGAGGAAATATCTGTATGGGTGACCTGTTGGTTGTCCAGGATTATATCGATTATATAAAGGACTATATAAAATCGAACGATATTTACCCAGACCTGGTTGTAATTCCATCATCCCCTTTTAATTTGAATGGATGGGGGAGAGATCTTACGGGAAGGGTATATCTCGACATCGAGAGAGAAACAGGCATACCAACGGAGATTTTGGGATGTAATACGATATATGATTAGGTAATGTTCGTCTAAAAAATGAGAAATTTCTTTCAAAGAAGGCTCAGATAATTACTCACCACCCTTAAGTGCTATTCGGATTTATTTAAGGGGAACCAAACAGCAAAAAAGTGCTTGACAATTTTTTTCAATTTGTTATATCATTATAGTCATCTTAAAAAGATAATTAATAAAGTTTGATAGAGCGATATATTATTTTTATACTTTTGCCTGGTTTAATAGAGCATATAAATGCTTTATTCACAGGTGTAGGTTCTTTCTACAAGTTGATCAATATCTCTATATATAATTTGATAAAGTAGTCTATACTACTCTTTGTATTATTCATATCATAGGGATAATTCCAAGTAATAAGCTTGTCGATTTAACTACAATCCAAGGTGGTTTTTCCTATTGTAGATCTCGACTTCAATTTGAAGACATTTAATGAATTAATTGGCACCTCTTATTGATAATCTATCCTGAATACCTGAACTTACCTATTTAAAAGATGTCTTCTTTTCAATCATATAAGGTTCTAATTTAAAATATAGAAGACCCTACCCTGTATCTAATATTTGCGCATTAAATATAATAACATTATAACAAATAAAGAGATTACCTTTTCATAAAAACAGAACCCTTTCCTTGCTATAAACGATACGTTTATTAAGTGTATTAGTCTACTTCTGGGGGATATTTAAATGGCTTTAAAGTGTGAGAAATGTGGTCATGAGGGTTTACGAGATGAGTTTAAGTTCATTTGTCGGGTAGCGGATCCTGGGCCTGATGCATATCGGCGATGTCCCAAGTGCAAGTCGCCG
>JAXHVA010000269.1:0-2407 GCA_034189035.1 Thermodesulfobacteriota bacterium | reverse complement strand
ATTAATTTTAATAGGTACAAATTTTATAACCCCAAAAATATGTGAAACTTTACTCGGCGTATTCATTAGATCATTTTTTCTAATTTTTAAACGCCCTAACCTTTCCATTCGTGACCTCCTAAAAATTTTTAATTTAAACCTCAATATCAATAAATCTTGTATATTGTTTTTCAAAAATTAAAGGTATAGCGCCAAGCATATCATTCCTTGCTTTGCCAACTATTAAATCAACTTTTGGTTTTAAAACTTCTCTTTCTTCAGCAGTATGTAAAAACAAAACTGTATCAGCATGTTGTTCAATTTGCCCACTATCTCTCAAATCGGACAAAGTAGGAACTTTGTCTTTTCTTAATTCAATTGCTCTTGAAAGTTGAGATAAAACCATTACAGGAATATTCAAATCTTTTCCTAAATTTTTAAATTGCTGTGTTATATGCCCTATTTCAAGCTCTTTATTCCCCATTTGCTTACAGGTTACTAATTGCAAATAATCGCATACTACAAAGTCAACTTTATTTAGTTCATTAAATCTCTTTACTGAACTTACTATAGAATCAATATTATTTGCAGCTTTATCGTTTATAAAAAGATTTAACTTTGCAAGCTCAACACTTGCTTTTTCAATATTTTCAAATTGATCTTTACTCAACCAACCAGCTTTTATATTTTTAAACCCAAGCTTTACAATAGGCGACAACATCCGAATAGCCAAATCAGTTTTAGGCATTTCCAACGAAAAGAATAAAACATTTTTATGTTTTGATATATTTTGTGCAATATTTAAAGAAAGACTCGTTTTACCCAAAGAAGGTCTTGCAGCTAAAATAATTAATTCTGAATTAAACAATCCATATATTTTTTTATCAATACACTCAAAGCCAGTTTTAATATAAGTCCCTTTTTCACGCATACTCTTTATATCTAAAAATTCAGAAAGTTTATAAATATCACTTCTCTTTTCAGCTGTTATCCTCAAAATTTCATTTGAAACATCTGTAATAGTATCTTGTATATTCAACTGTGTGTCCTGAGCTTTAATCCCTGTATCTTGTGCGATTTCTAATAATTTTCGCCTTTTGCTTAAAACCTTTAATTGATCTATATAGTAGCCTATATTCATTGAAGTTGAAACGCTTCGGTAGAGATCGCTTAGAACTGTTATACCTCCTATAGCTTCCAATTGCTTACTTTCTTTAAGCTTAGTTTGCAATGCAAGAATATCAATATCTACTTTACGCGCATAGAGATCAAACATTGCTTTACATATTATTTGATTTTGCGCAAAGAAAAAATCATTAATATCGACCTTATCGATCAATTCGAGCAGTGCTATCTTACTAATCATAGCACTGGATAAACATGCTTTTTCAATTTCAATATCATTTATCATATTCTATCCTCTAAATATCTAACTGTTTTTGATTCCTTATCTTCTTCTTGTCTTTTTTTAGCTTCTCTCAACTCCCATCCAGTCACCGCTGATTTCCAACATTTCATTTTATTTTTCCCCACCATCCAGCCTTTTGAAGCGTAATAATTAACAAAAATTTTAGCATCTATATATTTATATTTTTTTTCTGTTATGTAATCTTGTACTTGTGAGATTGTCGGTACAATAAAAACTGTTTTTTTCTTTTGGTTGGCAATGGGAGGATTAGAAAATTCATCTTGTGAATTTTCGCTATGTTCTAATAAAGAAATATGTTCTAATAAAGAAATATGTTCTGATGTATTAATAAAATCGTTAACGGTTTCACCGTTACCGTGTTCTCCGTTAACGGTTTTACCTGCATTTTTTGCTCTTTCTGGAGTAAATATTAAATATTTGCCTTTAAATTTTCCTTTTTCTTTTTCTTCTACAATTTCTATTATGCCTAATTCTTTTAAATTTTTAATTCCTGCTGGTATCCAGGATTTACTTAAACCGCTATATGTAGCTATTGTTTTTGTATAAAATTTAATTTTTTTACCGTTAAAATCACTATCAATTTCAGTTATTGTGTTGTACAAACATTTCATCTTAATGAGTTCTTGTCCTTTATACTTTTTTCTTAATAATCGAAGTATAAATTTTTCTTGCCAACAAAAAGGTTGTTCCCTAATTGATCTCATTTTAATTATACCTTTTTCTCGAATTAAATTTTAAACATAAAAAAATCGAATCTATAACAGTCTTTTGCAAGACTTCCCATCGTTAGAAATTCGGTTTCATTTGCTTGTAGTTGCCTACCCTCATAGCTGGCCTCAAAACCCGAGTTGCCTGCCTTCTCTGAAGGTTTAGTGAGTGTTACAAGGCCTTTGCTTCCGCCGTCTTGCACTTCTCACCCTCTCGATGGGCAATCAGCGATACCTTTTCAGGTAATTCTTCTGTCGACCTTACCGCTTTTCTGCGCTTTCTATCATCGAC
>JAXHVA010000268.1:0-2415 GCA_034189035.1 Thermodesulfobacteriota bacterium | reverse complement strand
AGCGGATACGTTTACGTTTAACTATTATGCTGTCTCGCATTTTTTTGACATCTTTTTCGATATAGTTATCAATACCTGCTTTGCCAGCAAGTAGGGATCCTCATTTCTATTAACGATGTTCTCCAACCGATGATCAAAGAGATCTTTATTGCTTGTTATTAACTCTTCAAGATTATTTAAGGTTTCATGCTCAATCATTTTGAAGACTTCATATCGGGTTCTCTCTTTTCGACGTTCGGCGAGAATGCCGTTCCTCAACAAAAACTCCAGGTGTTCTTTGACCTTTTCAACGAGAGTATCGATACCCTGGTTTTCCGTTGCAATAGTTTTGATGATTTTAGGAGACCATTCCTTGGGAGCGGAACTCAGTTCAAGCATCATTTTGATTTCTGTTGCCAGCTGGTCAGCCCCTTCCTTGTCGGATTTATATCTCTGCAATTTCCATGATACCGGCCTTTATAGCCTGTATATCATCCCCTGAACCCGGAATGACTACTACCATGGAAACATCTGCAGTTCTGAGATTTCTACCTCGTCTTGTTCGACATCGGCTGTCTCCACGATGACATAATCCTTCCCAGAAGCATCAAGAAGTTTTACAGTATCCGATGTTGCCCGAGAGAGTCCGCCCAGGCTTCCTCGGGTTGCCATGCTACGAATGAATACGTCCTCATCAGTGCTCACCTCCTGCATCCTCACCCGATCTCCTAATAATGCACCGCCGGCAAATGAGCTTGTTGGGTCTATTGCAACAATGCCCACACTCTTTTCACTATTTCTCAATTCCATTGTAATCCTGTCCACAAGAGTACTCTTGCCTGCGCCTAGAGGACCTGTGATTCCAATTATATAAGCATTTCCTGTATGGGGCCATATACTCTTCATTGCATGTAAAGCTCTCGGCTGCTCGTTTTCTATCAATGTTAATAAGCCTGGCAAGTGCCCTAACCGACTCTTTGTGTACCTCTTCAACTAATTCCGTGACATGTTCCATTGATTTCCTCCTCTATAATTCTCCATCACTTGCCGTATAATTCGTTCATTCCTGAAAACCACACCGATCCCGTTGAAAAGCAATTCAAGCATAGAACCTCCTTCAGATCCAGTCCCATTCTTAAAGCCATATTTATAAGAGTTATAGACTGATGAATGTCGACAAAACTCTATGCATTACCAGCTCAGTTCCCCCGCAACACTAAGAAAACAAGGCTGAAAAGCCTCGTGAGACTTTGTGATCTTTCTCTGTGGATATTGTATTTTCGTGCCTTTGGCGATGACAGTGATTCCTGATTGAGTGACATAAAAATTTTCTCTGTCTTCTTCGGTGTTGTATCCAATCTCCGTCCCCTTTGGTATGTTCACTCCTTTGTCTATAATAGCCCTTTTAATTTTACAGTCTTTACCCACATTCACACCTTCCATTAAAATGGAGTCCCTTATATGAGAATGAGAATTGATCCGAACATTGGGAGAGAGGACACAATTTCGCAGAATTCCACCATTGATAATACATCCAGCTGAGACTATCGAATTGAAACAGGCGTCTGCCCTCTTTTTGGGATATTGATGATCAAGACGCATCCTGGCAGGGGGATACTGTGCTTTATGTGTGCGTATGGGCCAATCCGTATCATAAATATCAAACCTTGAGTTAGGAGATAACATGTCCATATTTGCCTTAAAATAGGCATCAATAGTACCCACATCCCTCCAGTATGAGGGTTTCCTTGTGTTTTCATCCCTGAAGTCATAGGCAAAAACTCTGCCTCTGTTTATCATCCTGGGAATGATATCTTTGCCAAAGTCATGATGACTTTTTTCTCTGCGGGCATCTTCCTTTAGAAAGTATTTCAAGATATCACTGTTGAAAATGTACACACCCATATTGGCTAAGGGTCGACTCGTGTCATGAAGTGGTTTGAATGCCCTGGGTTTTTCATTGAAATCCACGATCCTGTCCTTTTTATCCACTTTCATGATTCCAAAATGGGAAATTGTTTTCCGGCTCACCTCAATTGTCGCTACAGTAGCATCAGCGTTTTTTTCTTTGTGGAATGTGAGCATTTTGGAGTAGTCCATCTTGTAAATATGATCTGCTGAGAGAATAAGAAAATACTTGGGGTCCACTTTGTCTGCGAAATACAGGTTTTGATAAATACTGTCCGCTGTGCCCTTGTACCAATCGCCGTTGATCCTCATCTGCGGAGGAATGGGGAATATGTATTCGTCCAGTTCTGATTCAAAGATGTTCCAACCTAACCGGAGGTGCTTTTCCAGAGATAATGACTTGTACTGAGTAAGTATTACGATCTTACGCACGCCTGAATTGATGCAGTTGCTCAAAGTGAAATCGATAAGTCGGTATATTCCACCGAAATTCACCGCAGGCTTTGCCCTATCCAAAGTGAGCGGATA
>JAXHVA010000267.1:0-2435 GCA_034189035.1 Thermodesulfobacteriota bacterium | reverse complement strand
CTGACATTCTCTGGTTCTGGGGAACCTACTCTGCACAGCGGAATAGAAAAAATAATCGATTTTCTAAAGGAAAACTATCCAGAGTATAAAGTCTCGATTCTAACCAATGGAACACTCCTTTCATATAAAAAGGTAAGAAATTCAATCAGAAATGCTGATATAATCCTGCCCTCACTTGACGCAGTATCAGAAGAACTTTTCAAGAGAATTGCCAGACCTGCAGAAGGAATTACAGCGAAAAAGCTGATCACTGGTTTGATTAAACTGAGAAATGAATTTAATGGTAAAATATTCATAGAATATTTTGTGATCCCAGGCCTTAATGACAATATAGTTGAACTTGAGCTTATAAAAAATACTCTTCTAAAGATTAAACCTGATCTGATTCAGCTGAACACTCTCGACAGACCAGGAGCAGAAGATTGGATCAGTTCTGCTGGAAGTGAAAAGCTACACAAAATAAGGTCATACCTTAAACCTCTGAGAGTTGAGATAGTGACAGATTACAAAAAAGCCGATCATAATATGATTAACAAAAAGGATGAGATTGCTGATGCTCTTATTTCTACAATTGGGAGAAGGCCCTCAACACTCCATGATCTATCCGTTACCTTGGGAATAATCCCGGCCGAATTACTCAAGGTAATAGGACATCTGTTAAAAAACAACATAATTGAAGAGGAAAATACTGACAGAGGACGGTTCTTTAAATTAAAGAGAGTTTAACTAAGGCTTCCTGAAAAACTCGGAAATATACCTATACGGCTAAACTTACCCATTGATAACGTTTAAATAGCCTCAACAAAATTTGGGCAAAAAGGAGCCTTAGCTTCCTTTCAAGATTCATCACCAAAATGTTAATACATATAACTGCTTCACTTGTCTCTGGTAACTTTGCCATTATTCTGGATAATCCATAACGTCTCTTGCCTTCTCCAATCTTACCTTCAATGGCTACTCGATCCCTCAAATCCTGTCCTTCCTGCTTTAAATTCTTATTCAACTGCTCCTCTTTGCGAGGACGACCAAGAGGCGGTCCGGAAATCCTTATACCTTTTTTATTGCAAAAGAATCTATTGTTTCTCGTCCTATATATACTATCCACATGTAATGATTCAGGATAACAACCATAGCGTTCTCTATATCTTTCTAAGTGATCTATCAATGTTAATGATTCATTGTAGTTATCCCAGCTTAATTCTTCAAGCCTTGCATAACCATCAACCAGCGATAGTGATATCTTCGCCCCAAACTCAGTCGGAGACGATGCTTTGCCTCTCACTATCGGACGTACATGTGGTTGTGATATGCTCACTATGCGGGCATCTATCCGATTCTCTCTTCTATCATACATCTCCTTCTGTTGTCTGTATAATTCATGTATCACAAGTAAATCCTTATGTTGTCTTTTAGATAATAACTCTAACGAACTCCTTGAAACAAGATCCTCAATATATCGTAAATCACGAGATATATACCGTAACTGCTTACCTTTTGACTTCCTTATCTCTTTATATGTCTTCTTGCGTCTCTTTGCTGTCATCAAGTAATCTTTCCTGGCTCTCTCCCTGTATGTACGTGGTTTCTTCTCCTTACCCTTAAACGGATCATGTAAAATATCTATTATTATTTCAAGCTTCTCACGGGCATCATTTAATAGTGATAAATCCGTTGGGTATCTTATATCTGATGGCGCACAAGTAGCATCAAGTATCAGTTTACCTTCATTATCCTCGGCATCTTCACACACATCATTATCAGCATCTAAATTGCTGACTTGTGGATCACCCTCCTTCTTGTCATTGTCTATTATCAACTCGTTTATCCCATTCAGCATATCACGACTAAAACGTTTCCTGAAATGTACCATCATTGATGAATCAAAAGGATAATCATCTGTATACTCGCTTAGTCCTATGAAGTATTGTAAATATGGATTCTCTCGTATCTGCTCTACTGTCTCCTCGTCTGTAAATCCACAACGCTCCTTTATTATCAATGCTCCAAGCGCCATCCTTAATGGCTTGGCAGGCGCTCCCATCCGCTTTGAAAAGTTAGCTGAATATAATACTTCTATCTCATCCCATGGAATCAGTTTTGAAAGCTTCACCCACCTGTTGTCACTTCTAAGCTTACCTCCAAAGGGAAGATAAAAATCTTCAAATTCAAGCTGCTCTAATGACTTCCTTCGATACATCTGTTCCTCCAAGTGCAAGGGTTTTGATCTGTTTATTACATTTTCCTTGCACTTAATGCAAGCATTATGTCATAAAAACCTTCAACTCTTCAGGACTTTCAACTTTCCCAGGAAGCCTTAAGTAATAAGCAGTATGTTTATTTTTGGGTAGATGGAATATATTGTAATGTACGGATGGAAGAGAAATCATGTATTTTAGTAATAATAGCAGCAGATGAGGAAGGCAATAAAGAACTTT
>JAXHVA010000266.1:0-2448 GCA_034189035.1 Thermodesulfobacteriota bacterium | reverse complement strand
TGTGTTACAATGGGCCATGGCTTGAATCTCCTTTTGATAATAATGTGTTATGAGCAAACTCATTATAACAAACTGTGAGGTTCAAACCTATTTTTATTGCTTCTTAACCCGACACTATTGATAACTTATATACAGCGGTTTTCAATAACGCGACGAAAGTTTGTAGGAAGTGTCTTAGTAGGTGTAGGAGCCTTAATGGCCGGGTGCAAGATGAAATCTCTGGGCGATTGAACTAAGTATCAAGGGAATGTAATGCTTTCAAAAGCGGTACTGACAGACTCAATTGGGAAATTAGACCACTATCGTTGGTGTGGACATTCTACAATATTGGGGGAGATTAAAAAATGACTGGCAGAATCAGGAATATGTGCTGAGGTAGTTTGGAGAAAAGTAGATGAAGCCAAAAGAGCATATCGTCAGTTTGTCAAGGAGGGAATGGAACAAGGGCATCCATCAGAAGTTATTAAAAAAGGGGGGGGGACTTACAAGCTTTCAAGAAGGATGGACAGCTGTAAAGGATATGATTCGACAGGGCGTATGTGAAAAGTCTGTTGAACGGATATTGTGAAGTAATGAATTTGTACAACAACTCATTTAGCAAGCAGATGAAGAAAGAAAAAAACAGCTTCATGTCACTGAGAATATGGAAATAGCAGTACATCGAAAAGGAATATGAAAAGATGGAGGAGTGTATATTAGAGCATTGGAAGCCGAAAAGACAGAGAAGTAATGTATAAAAAATAAAAGCTCGATTAATTGAGAAACTGATAAAGGAGTTTGGTTTTTTCACTGGCAGAGGCAGGGCGCCAATTAGGGGTTTCTTCATTGGTTGTTGCTATAGCATTAGGCAGTAAAAATACTAAAGAAAATTAGTTTAAATTGTCAATGGCGTCCCAATGCTCCCATAAATTTATTTTATAGCTGAGGAGGTCTATACTATGAAAATTGTAGTACTCTTGGGGAGTCCAAGAAAAAAAGGGAACACAGCCATGGTTCTATCGATGTTTGAGGACAAGGTCAAAGAAGAGCATGAAGTAGAAATAATAAGAATCAGCAAGTATAATGTTGGTGGCTGTCTTGGTTGTTATAAATGCCAAGAAGATAGAGATGAACCGCGATGCATTCAAAACGATGATGCGCCGATTATATTTGAGAAATTAATCCAAGCCGATGCGATTATCTATGCTACACCGTTATATTGCTGGAGCTTTACAGCTCAGATAAAGCCCCTGATTGACAGGCATTTTTGTCTTGTCACTGGTTATGGTACGCCTGAGCACAGATCCCTTATTAGCGATAAGCTAACAGCATTACTTGTTACATGCATGGGCCCGATTGAAGGAAATTGTGATCCTATTCAGGGTATTTTCAGCGGATTTTGTGAATATACTAAATTAATCCCAAAGGGAAATTATATTCTGCCTTTTTGTTCAACGCCTGATGAAATTGGAGCAAATGGAGAAGAGCTTGCTGAGAGTCTTGCAAAGGCAATTACACGTAGTTATTGATCATGCCATATACGTACCAACCGCACATAATTCTCAAAGTGTGGAATGGCTAGTTCAGGGGAACAGGGATATTTTAAAAATCATAAAAAACAGAGTGTATTTACAGATTCGTTGGATATGTTTATATAAGAATCATTGTGAGTGCAAAGACTGAGCAAATCATGAAGAGGCTAAGGGAGGTGAGCAATAGCCATATCGCTGCTCATGCGCAGCGATTCTTTAAAACTGGAAAGGGAGAATATCGAGAAGAGACAGTTTCCTTGGGATCCACCTCCAAACCATCCGCAAATGTGTTAGAGAACATCATTGAGAGACACTCTAACGCTTATGAAATCTCCCTTTCACGAAGCACGAATACTTGCGCTGATACTAGTTGCGCAATATTCCTCTACAAAAAATAAAGACCGAAAAATAGGATATCAATGAATCTTACTTAAGTCATACAAACTTGATAAACAATTGGGATCTAGTTGACTGTACATCGGAACACATTGTAGGGGCTCACCTATTTTCTTAAGATAGAAAATCGATTTATTGACTTATACGTTCAAGAAATATTTGGGATCGAAGGATCTGTATTATGTCTACTTTCCATTTCATCAAAGGAGAGGACTTCTCAGATACTTTAGCAATTGCTCATTTGTTGCTTGATGACAAGGAAGACTTGATACACAAGGCTGTAGGTTGGGTGTTGAGTGAAATAGGCAAGCGGAACCACAATATAGAAGAAAGATTTCTCTTAAAGCACTATAAATAATATGGCTCGTACCATGTTCCGCTATGCCATCGGAAAGCTACCTGAGAGCGAAAGTGTCGCATATTTAAGGTTTCCTGAATAAATAGTCAAAGCCTATTACTGGCAGTTTCATAACCACATGAGGCTCTAAAAAGTTCCTGTTCGAGCAGGAAATTCGATTTCAGCTCTTTGAAAAACAGACGC
>JAXHVA010000265.1:0-2461 GCA_034189035.1 Thermodesulfobacteriota bacterium | reverse complement strand
AAAAAAACGGCTCGGCTTTTGTGGTCAGCTCCATTTTTTTGTTCGGCTATTTCATGCCACTTTGCGATATTGGGTCACTTCCACTTGACGATGTATATTTTTAGCTTCTTCCACTATACTTTCAACATTTGCAGCTACTTCGTCAGAAAGCCACTCGTTTCCACATAACGAACAAAGTGTTGCTGGTACCTTTCTGATCACCACCAGAGTATCAACCATGTCTACCGTAAATGTTGTGGTTCCCTGTTTTTTAAGGCCTCCACAAAGTGGGCAAATATTTTTGATTGAATTCATTACCTCCTCCTGGTTTTTAAGTCTGTTTCAAAGTGTTCTTCATCTGGCCAATAAGCTGTGATCAAGAATATCTTTTGGTCGGTAAGATCATAGGCAATAACTGCATGCAATGGCTGATTTTGCCATATTCCGTAGAATAATCCACTTGGGAAAGGTTTGTCATCAGGATAATTTTCAATCATTTCTCCTGTACAAATGATATGCTTCACAGATGCTCTGCTGATCCCCTTCTCCAACATCCTCTTTAGAGCATGTGCAGACCATTCTATTCTACCTTGCTGGATTATATTGATCAATTGGTCACGATTCATTGTCTACTTTTTTCCTGTTTTAATTTCATGGTAAACTTGGTAAAGCTTGCTTTCGCGTTGCCGAATGCTGAGTTAAGCAGCAAACTTGATAAAGTTAATATTGTATCTTTAAGCAGATTAGATGGTTGAAATTATATAACAAACAAATGCCCTTAAAGCAAGTTTGCTGCTTCAACGACTTGTTGGACGAAGCCGCTACGCGGCAAGCATACAGAATCATAGAATAAATTATTGCAACCTCCATATTTATGAGTGATAAAGGATAAAGTATAAACCATTTCTTATTATCAACCCAAAATCAGGAGGTTACAATGGAACTCAGATTACCAAAGGATCAACAATTTAACAAGTATTATAGAAAACATTGTAAATATTTAAAGCTCAAAGGCCTACAGCCAAAAACCGTTGACGCATACGATAGAGCCTTAAGACGTATCGGCAACTATTTTGATGGCCAACTGGATAATCTTAGTCAGGATCAATTACTTGACTATTTTAATGAGCTTTTAGACTCTCATTCATGGAGTGCGGTTAAACTTGATTTATATGGTCTAAAATTCTTCTACACCAATGTATTGAAAAAAACATGGGAAGATATCCCTTTGATAAAGCCGCCCAAAACAACCAGAATCCCAGATATTGTGACAATGGAACAGGCAAATCAATTATTCGCTGCAACTCAAAAATTAAGCTATAAAGTCTTTTTCTTCACGATCTACAGCCTGGGATTACGGCTTGGAGAAGGCATCAAACTTAAAACCGGAGATATTGATGCCGATCATATGCGGGTGCATATTCGTGACGCCAAAGGCAATAAAGATAGATTTGTGCCACTCCCGGAAAACACATTGGGTGTCTTGAGAAATTTTTGGCAGGTTCATAAACACCCATTATTCATCTTTCCAAGCCGGAAGAGAGGACTTAAAAATGCTCATCTGGCAGATTCCCCTCTGGATAGAGGCGGAATTCAAACAGCAATGAAAATAGTCACCCGGCAAATAGGATTTAAAAAAAAATATCCTGTCATTCCTTGCGCCACAGTTACGCAACCCATCTATTAGAAGCCGGGGTCGACCTGATTGAACTGCAAAAAATCTTAGGCCATGTTAGTTTATTAACAACTGCTAAATATACCCATCTCACGGCTGCAACCCAAAACAACTCCTACCATACAATAAACAAGATAATAAACGGCTTTGATATAAGCTGGGGAGGAGTAAAATGATTTTACTTTCCTCAATCATAGAAAAGTTTCAAGAGAAGTTTTTCAACAAATATAAAACCGTCATCCTGCCAAGCCATAAAAAAGCGCTGTGGGGCATGAAACAGTGCAGAAAAGAACATGGTCCCCATATGCTGGCACGATGCACCGATCACAACTGCGGAAAACAGGTCTATATCCCTCATTCCTGCGGCTACAGAAACTGTCCCCATTGCCAAAATCATGAAAACCAGCAGTGGATCGAGAATCAGTTGGGCAAGCGGCTGCCGGCCCAATACTATCTGATCACCTTTACCCTCCCTGAACAGCTCAGGGATCTTGCCTGGAAAAATCAGACAACAATCTATTCCCTGATGTTTGCATGTGTTCAGGATGTCCTGAAAACGTTTACCCAAAACGACAAAAAACTCGGTGGAGCAGCGGGATTTACCACCATACTGCATACCCATTCAAGGGCACTTGAGTATCATCCGCACATTCATGTTGTCATGCCGGGGCAAGTATCAACAAGATAGCAGGATTATGGCGGGTCAAACCTTCCGGGTATCTCTTCAGCCACAAGGCCCTGGCAAAAGTCTTCAGAGCAAAGCTCTTGCAGGCCATTGTTAACAATGGCCTGCGGGTGCCCGGAGAT
>JAXHVA010000264.1:0-2472 GCA_034189035.1 Thermodesulfobacteriota bacterium | reverse complement strand
CCTTAAGAGGTCGTGTCAAGGTCAACATTCAATGGATGTTTTACTGTGTGGTTCATAATATTGAAAAGATCATCAACTATGGTAAGAGCTATGTTGTGGCTACAGTATAAAGATGGAAAGGAATAAGCCGTCCTGCTCTCAAGAATAGTCTATGTACAATACATTAACTCGAAAAAGGTAAAAACGCCTCTATCAAGCTTTATGATCCTGATGCCTACGAGATTGCCGTTAAGCAAGACCAGATGAACCAATGGTTTGCGATGAACAGTGCAAGTGCGAAGATATTCGGTCCTTGAAGTGCAAATGCAAATGGCCCTGTGCAATACTTAAAATGCTTCCTGTGGGCTTTCAGGCCTTTGAATCATTGAATCACCTCTTGGAACACGATGAGGAAAGAGAACTTCTCATTTTTAAAGGGATTATGACAGAGGAGGAAAGGGACATGCTCTTAAATTCTTCATCAAACGGCCCATTTAAAGAGGCCGTGAGAATAATGTTCGATAAATCTGAGAAGATGAATAACTCGTTGGAAAACCCTTTGGGAGAAGAGGAGTGTAATAAAAACCGTAAGGAACTCTATTCGCTGGATTTGAGCCTTAAGGAAATAAGAGAGTATGATGTCGAGGTGAATATGCGAATTTACAGAGATTATTACAATGATAAAGTCTATAACCATTCCGTTGCGGTGAAGCCTGACTTTGATGAATTAAGTGTTTCTTATTTTGAGATGCCGTTTATTGATAATACACGTCTCGGCTCTTGTAATCGATTTGCACTCATATTGCATTATATCCACAAGAAGAATTTGGCTGCAGAGATAGGGGAAATAACTTTTCCTGAGGAATTCATGAGCTTGAGAGATAGGCCCTATTTTACTGAAATGCTCAAAAAGCTCAATAAAGGAGGTACTGAGGAGTCTTAGATCCTCGACAATACAAAATTGCATAAGATTGCTTCGGATTTTGGTTTGAAGAAGTAAAAAAGAACTAAAACGTAAAAGAGACAGGCAAATAATACTCTTATTCGCCTTTCACCAGCACCTTCAAATTGTTTATCCAACCTTTTAATCATAAAAAGTATTTACAATCCCCATAGATATTGATATTGTAAAAACAATACAAACGCAGCTAAGTCCAACAGTGTTTTATTCATTATCATGCTACTGATAAAACGACTCCTACTTTTTTCTCAGCTACTCATAAAAAAAAATTTCTATTTACAAAAGGCGAGACTATGGATAAAACCCTATACGTTGGATGCTATCGATAAGATTAAAATTAGAATCATCCAAATTGTCAAGGGCGACCCTATACCCTCCATAAGGAGATAGGCAGTGAATATTGAGTTTTTTGTCGAATTCAAATGCCCCCAGTGCGGTGCCCCAGCTAGCCTGAAAGAAAGCAGCCGGCTGCAATCTGTGAATATTGTAGGGTAAAATCGTACCTCGTTCCGCGACATGGGTTCCAATATGTGCTTCCGAGTCAGGCTCCTGCACATAAAGAAGTGATCTATTTCCCCTACTGGCGGTTCAGGGGTGTGCTTTTTATTTGCGAATTACACAACATCCATGGAGAGATTACCAGTGAGGTCATTGATAAAACCCTGCAAGCAGCTCCATCCGATATTTTTGCATTTAACCTTGGCTATAAAATCCATTTGTTTAAAATAAAGTTATTCGGCCTGACAGCAGAGGCCGTATCTTTTCCCAACCATACCCTTGAACAAGGCTGTAGAGAACTTGAAGGCCCTCTATCCATCTCGTTACCATTCTGAGTTAATCGGCTCTTTAGAACTAATATACGCGCCCTTTTACATACATAACGATACAGTATATGGCACGATTTATAAAAAACGCGTTGACCAATTTTGGGGCAAGAAGATAAAGGTGACTAAAGATATTATAGCCAATTTGCCCCCTGTGGGCAGCCTTCAGCAGGACGTGGAATTCATTCCCGTCCTTTGCTCGCACTGCGGTTGGGACACAAAATGCGCTCGGGATCCCTATTTGCTTGCTTGCAAGAACTGCAATTCGTTCTGGAAACCCAGACGGGAAGGGCTCAAGAGATTGGACTTAATCAATTAATGCCAAAATCATGCTTATCCTGTCACACTACCGATGCAGGATTCCCTCAAGAGCCTTAGAACCATTTTTACGGATTTAGTCAGTTTCCCGGAGATGAATTATCCGAAACTTGGAAAAATCGTAATAAGTCTACAAGTATGTCCTTGATATATCTTCCGTTTCAGGCCATTGGGAGTGAGATAATCCACCTGAGATACAAAATTCGTGTGTCCAAGAAAACGCTAGAGCACTTCAGGCAACCATAGAGCGTATCGAGGGGCGCATACCGAATAATGGTATTTATTATCATCGATAGAACAATTCAATGAAAAGGAGAGAACGAAATGATGGAAGGTATATATGGAGATCTAATCCAGCATCTTGGCAAAATAAGCTTTGGTCTTTATTCC
>JAXHVA010000263.1:0-2482 GCA_034189035.1 Thermodesulfobacteriota bacterium | reverse complement strand
GGCGATTTCATCCCGAGACCGTAAATCAAACTCTATGTTTTCGATAAGAACATCTTCCAGCTTCATCTGCATTTCCATGACTTTTCTAATATCTTTTTCTCCGAAGATTTGTCGTTGAGTTTGATCTTTTGAAACTGACACTCAATGCTAAGTTATGCTCATGTGAATTGATTTCAATCGTTTATACCGTCTTTTTGCCAAGAAAGTAAAGGTAAAAAAACTTAAAACCAACTAAAAACCTTCGGACCTGTAAATCACTCGTAATGTTCTGTTAAATTTGATCTATTTCAATTGTCTTTCAGGCACTAACTAATAAAATGGATTCAGTAGATGTCATATCAGGGTATACACTGTAATCGGTTTACATTCAACCAATATTTATCTGGGGGGTATCAATGAACAAGATCGAAGGTTGTGCAAAAAAGATTGCTAAATAATCTGGGGAGGATTTTATCAACCCTAGAGTCCTTCAAAGATTAACTTGCCAGAATAGTAATAGAATCGACATACAACTGGTACTGGCTTGTAGACGGATTGCAGGAACACGTTCATAAGGTACATCTGACTAATCCTTCTGCCATAAAACAGTATGAAAGGCTAAAGTATACGGATTACAGACGGAACTCATTCTGTTTAGCCCATATGTTCTGTTTGAACATTTTGCCGGGGGGATACATCTATCCAAAAAAAGAAAAGCAAACTAGGGATTTACTTTGCAGAAGGCTTTTCAATGTGAGGCAGAGAAATTCCAATATATTGTGTCTACAGAAAATGATAGCAAGAAACCTTGGCACAAAAATGTCGACTCTGGAAATCAAAAACTCATCGAGTTGAATACTGAAGGGATGTTTTTCTATCCCACGTGGTATTATCTGTTCAGAGTAAAAGTCACGGTAGAACGGCTGCCCCTGCACAGATTCCGGTGTGAAGAGCTACCACACCGGGCTCTTCAGTGTTACTCGCTTCCGCAAAAAGTCAAGACCAGTTAAATTTCAGTCGGCTCGTTCTAACCTCTGTTATTCTCAGCTTTTCAATACAGTAATATTTTAATATCTCTGAGTATACCTTATAAATAAAAACTATGCCTTTGACTTCGGCTATTTAGCCATTTATGAAGTATTTTCTTAACATGCTCAAAAAATTCAGACAGACTATCATAGTTGCCTATTATTCCGTAGTAATTATAGTAAAAACAAAGCCAGTCGTTTAATAGTTTGAACAGCTTTTTAAGCTTAAATTCCTGTTCTCCTTTTACCAATTAGTGAAGCTCTTTAAGTTACTCTTCAATTTCTTACGGGATGTGTGTCTTTCTTATAGTATCTCGACCATTTCTGTCTATACCCCAACGAAACTCAAATCCCAAAAACTCAAAGCAAGCTCTAGCTTCCTTCGTGAATCGGGTGAACTTAATTATTTTCGTTTTTTCTCCTGAAAGTTCAAGACCGAATTTACTTAATCTTTTCTTCAGAGATTCATAAAACCTATCTGCAACTCTTGCGTAACGAAAGGCCACTAGAAAATCATCGGCATATCTGTGCAGATATGCCTCCCCATCACAATAAGACTTCACTACTTTCTCAAACCAGCGGTCTAATACAAAATGAAGGTATATATTTACCAATACGGAACTAACTATACCCCCTTGAGGTGTTCCTGATGATGGATATTCTACCATCCCATCAGGATTCAATATCCCTGCTTTTACCCATTTCTTTATCAATCTAATAAATGCTTTATCATCTATCCTATGCTTCACTATTTTAATCAACCAATCATGGTCTAGGTTGTTAAATAATCCTTTAATATCTGTATCCACTATATAGGCAAAATTCCCCCACTAAAGAGATGAGTTTAAATACTTGTATCGCATCTATTTCTCCTAAATTCAGCCTGCAGCCAAAGCTTACTGGGAGAAAATCCTGCTCAAAATTGGCATTGAGTATTCGAGTTACTCCTTTCTGGAGCAACTTATCTTGGGTAGAAGGAATACCCAACGGACGTAATTGATCATTCCCTTTGGGAATATACGTCCTCCTTACCAACTTGGCATTGTATCGCTTCTTCTTTAGATTATTAAATAAATCTCTAATATTTAGCTGTAGATTACTCGAATACTCTTTTGCTGTTATCCGGTCTACCCCTGAGGCTGCTTTGCGATTCAATCTAAACCATGACTCTATCAGAAATCGTCCGTTGAGTATCGTATAAAGATTACGAAACCTGTGCCTCTTATTTCGTCTTGCTTTGTTCGCTGTTCTCTGCAGTGAGGTTTGCATTTAGTATCTGATCCTTGTAGTAGTCAAGTAAAAACGGACGCCTTATTAAGCAGCATTGAAGGATTGGATTTTTTCATAATCCATCGGACTCATATATCCTGGAGCCGAATGGAGTCGGTCAGCATTATAAAAGGTGATGTAGTCTATCACTCCGGCTTTAGTTGTTTTTCTGGATACAAAGCGGTAATATCCAAGACGTTCAAATT
>JAXHVA010000262.1:0-2514 GCA_034189035.1 Thermodesulfobacteriota bacterium | reverse complement strand
AAGCTAGCCTGTTCGATTACATCGAATTATTTTATAATAGACAACGTCGTCATTCGGCTTTACAGTATATGAACCCTTGTCAATACGAGGTCTTTAAAATGGCGGCTTAACACCGTGTCCAATTTTTCGGGGGAATATAAGGGTCAAATAAGAACATAAGAGTCTGGTCTTCATTCTTGACAGCTTTAGTTTTCTTTTAATCTTAGCTATTTTTCCTTAAAAGATTTTTGTCTTTTCATATTTTACCAGAAACCCGCCTGCTTGTATCGGACACACCGGATTCTCCGATTCCAAAATGTGTGCAAATATCTTCCCGTTTTTCGCCTATAATTTGTCAAGAATGAAGACCTGCCCCTATGTTTCTTGCCCCTATGCTTTGTTTATTTTTTGCGTCATAAAAAATTGTCCTGAAAAAGACTTAAAACACTTAGAACAGAGATAATTGAGGATCTTGAGGTGAGTAAAAAATCCCAATGATAACAAAAGGATTTTTTACCCTTCCATGAAATTGTTTTGTTGTGCCAAGGAATAAATATCTTTTTTATGGAATATCGAATAAAATTTTTCTTTAACCTTTACAAGGGCTATTGACTCATTCCCTTCAGTTTGCTTTAAACGATTCGAGTAGAGCGCACCTATCTTCCAATCCTCAATCATGAGTATGGCTTCTTTTCCTTTTGCATCACTGAAACGGTAAAAGAATTTATAGGGTAACTTTTTAACAACCAAAAATTCTCTTTTCATCTCCTCTTCAGTCTGAAAAAGAGAGAGTTGTTTTGCCTTTTTCTTTAAGAGTTCGAGCTTGTCTTTCCGCCATTCGTGTTCCGTTTCTTTTGCAACAAACTCAATGATCTTTTTAGGTTTGAAGATTGCGAGCGAAAGTTCGTTTCTATTTGCTAGTTCGATCAAATCTGACAAGTCCGTGTAGACTTGATTGTGTTTAAATATAATGCGCTTCCTCTCCTGCCAGTTTCCTTTTGTGTTTATCGGTTTACCAATAAGTTTGATCTGGGAGATGTCAACAACCTTGTAAGTTTCCCGGTCTGGGATCGCTTGTATTTTTTGTAAAGGGAGTTCTATCCACTGATATTTTCTGTAGCGGTTTTCATAATCAAGCTTGCGGAAAGGTAATGGGTAAATTCGCGCCCAACTTCCATCATCCAAAATGCCCGCCGTGCAAACAAGCTCGTCATACTTTTTTAACAGAGTTGGATATGTCTTAACTGTGATAAATATCTTCCTTTTTTCAGTCATAAGTGGACGATCTTTACAACATTTTTTGCTTTCAGATAATCACTGATGCAATGCCGATGGCAAAGAGAAGGCAGCTTTTCAAAACAGGTCAACGCTATTCTTTTATGAGCCTCTAGCAACTCTATCACCATAAGAAGTGAAGTTTTTTTCTGCGAAATTGTCTTGTTGTACTCATTAAAGAGGCACTGAAAATCTTCTTTAGTCTTAAGATGTTTTCTGTTGATGGAAGCAATACCCAAGGCTGGTATATGGATATATTCTATCCCTACTTTAGGTAAAAGATTAGACAGGCTACCCTTTGAGAAACCATACTTCCGACTGATAGGATTTTTTCTGACATCACACAACAGGCGAATATCATTCTTCAAAAGTTTATTAATATACTCTTCAATAGATAGCCCCTCATAACCTATTGTAAAAATAACTGATTCTTTGCTTTGCAAACTTTCCTTTTCTTTCTTAACACGTTCAAGACCTTCCACATTTAAAACATCTTGAGCCATCTTGCTTTTGACAGCATAATACGGATAGCCTTCATAGACGTAACGCACCAGTTTCTGTCCTCTGTAATCCTCATATCTTTGCATGAACTTGGTAAGTTCGTTAACCTCTGCAACTTTTAAGCCTTTATAAACAGGCAGTTTATGTAAAAGGGTTAGACCGCGATCGTGACCTTGCAGCCAACCAAGGTTCTGCAGAGTCTCAAGGTCTGAGGCGGCTTGAAAAGAGTAACAATCATAATGGTATGGTATGAAATCATAATAACTGGCGGTGGTTTCCCGGTGTGACAGAAACAGCAGCTTCTGGAAGTCCATTTTGGACAGATAACCATTCGCCTGCTTTAACAAAGTTAAAATAAACCGTTGTCTGTGGAACTTGGGATAATTTAAGTTGCTCATACCGTCACCCTGATAATCTTTAGGTGTCATTGTCATATATAGATGCTAGACGCTGGGCATATTGAACGCCTAACGCCGGCGGTCACCAGGCGGCGGATTACGATACAAGAACCTGGTAAAACCGGGCCAGTTCAATTTTGTACTTGCGTTCGCCAACCGTTCGCCATAGCCGCTCTGGTGCATTTGCCTTGATAATAGTTATGGCCTTCGAGCCAAATCGTTAATTTTGTCAAGATGACTCGCAGGATTGGTTTTCCGTGTTCCGTGGACTCATGAGGGGTCCAGTTTTGCATGGAAAACCAATCCTGCGAGTTGCCTCCATATATCGTAAAGATTATAATGAGATACCCATATCCATCAA
>JAXHVA010000261.1:0-2535 GCA_034189035.1 Thermodesulfobacteriota bacterium | reverse complement strand
GGATCGCTTCTAATTTAAATGTTGAATCATATTTCTTCCTCTTTTTACTCATGGATCACTCCTTTCCCTCTTTTATTTACTTGAGGCTCTTATGAGTGTCCACTAAAACGGGGTATGAATATCCCATTGGTATTAAGAACTCTTCAAGTAGCATTTCTCCAAGATGTGTGGGTTTTCAATGTGTAAGGTATACGAACTATTTTACTCCCTCGCTTAAGATATATCTGTACTAAACATCCTATTAAGTCAACCTTTTTAATTGACAGATTTCGAACTGCAAAAGTAAGGAGACGCTTTCTTCCTAGTCGGTTTTAACAATGGTATTTCAATTGTATAGATGTGCTCAGAAGTAAATGGTAAAGTCTCAACTGTTACGAATTAATAAAATATTCGCCAGTAGCTCATCATCCTTTGTATCGATTTTTTTCACGATTATTCTGTTATGGGTTGGATCTGGGTTTGTACTTGAAAACACTATGACTCCCGGCGAACTCATGTCATGTTACGCCTTAATCGGGCATTTTACCGGGCCTGTTGGCAGCTTGATTGGGATAAACAGTACGATACAGGATGCGCTCATTGCCGCTGATCGTCTCTTTGAGATTATGGATTTGGAGCGTGAAGAATTAGAAGGCTCGATCTCTATTATCGCAGAGAAGATAGACGATATTCATTTCGAAGATGTTACATTCCGATATGGAACTCGCGTCAATATCTTTGATCAGCTAAATCTCAAAATTTCAAATGGCAATATCACAGGAATCGTAGGCGAAAGTGGCTCAGGCAAAACTACCCTGATATCAATAATTCAAAAAATCCACCCTTTTTTGACGGTGCCATCCGTATTGGAAGCTTCGACATCAAGGAAGTGAATAATAAGAGTCTTAGAGATATTACAGGCGTTGTGCCCCAAAAGATAGATATCTTTACGGGCAATGTGATTGAAAACATTGCAGTGGGCGATTTTAGCCCGGACATGAAGAAAATCGATGATATTTGTGAAAAGATCGGCATTAATGATTTTGTTGCAAGGCTCTCCAATGGTTATCAGACATATTTGGGTGAGAAAGGCGCCAATCTCTCTGAAGGAGAAAAACAACGCATTGCTATTGCGCGGGCCTTGTACAAATCACCTGAGGTCTTAATGATGGGCGAGACAACATCATCGCTGGATTCCGCATCAGAAAAATACGTTCAGCATGCCATTTTGTCCTTAAGAAAAAGTGGAAAGACCATAATTATCATTGCCCATCGATTAAGTACCATCATGAATGCGGACAAGATCATCGTGCTAAAGGAAGGCAAGACGGTAAAGGGAGGGATGCATGAGGAACTGCTTCTAGCAAAGGGGGTATACTATACCCTCTAGAAAATCAATTTCCTATGATAAATCGGCCCAAAGCAAAGGCCCAGAAGCCTTCTCAAAAGCCCAGGATTAAGGTTTGATGGAATAAGCCACGAGCTGAAAAAGCGCGGCGCGTTCATGAACATTTCGAGCTGGAAGCGAAGATATAATTTTACTTATGGCTTTGATCTTCTCCTAAAATTACAGGATCAATGTGTATCTCCGCTCAACGATAAGTAACTATTTCAAGTACATCTTTCCAGTGAGACGAATGTTCTACCCATTTGTATAGCCTATTTAGCTGAGAGGGCAACAAAAACTTATTTGTTCTTCATTTTTTTGCTGAAATAAACGTTTTTATTATCGTATTTGTTTTGGCTATGGAAAATATCATTTTCATAAAAGGAAAAAAGATAACACCAGCCGATATCCATATCATCAAGCCATTACTAGTCGACTATTCATCTTGGAATCGAACCGAGTTATCATATGAAATTAATAATAAACTTGCCTATCTCGAAAATCCTGTTCATAATGTCCCAAGTAAAGTTACGTTGGTTGAAACAACCGAACTCAGTATAATAGAGCTTCAGTAACCGAAAAGGGAAAAGTTTATAGATAATAACGTAATTCTCCCCTTCGCTCCAAGTTACCCACAGGACTTGTACAACCTTCAATTTCAGGTTGCCTACAGTCTCCATATCCCCTACTCATATTCAAGAAGGGGAGGTGCTTCGGTAATTACAGGGGGGGTAAGTTATCGTTTGTCAATACGATTTTTTGCGATTCTCGAATTGTCAGTAAATAAATGATATTCATCGCGATTTATTTGAATAATTTTGCCCATTTATGGATGGGCACTGACTAGCGAGTTCTGCACGGTTTATAAAATATGATTGCTTTTGTTGTGACCGATTTTTTACTAAAGGGAGTTAATCACCATTAATATTAATAATAGCCACCGCCCTGAATATCGAAAATAGCTCGATACTATCTGAACTTTTGCATCAAGTATCATAATGATTACTTAAAAAATGAAAAACTTCCTCGTTTTATCGAAAAACTAAAAAAGGCCTGCTGAATAAGCGTTAATGAGTTGATATATTTATTTATATGTGTTAATAGGTTGGCCGAAAGTGCAAGCAATTTTGCATGTTTCTTCAAAAACCCTTGCACCAATCGGCGGAAAA
>JAXHVA010000260.1:0-2597 GCA_034189035.1 Thermodesulfobacteriota bacterium | reverse complement strand
TCAGGGTGTGGCGTGATCTTCCGGTTTGTGGATGTTGTGTTTTGTTCTGGTATCGTCCAAGAGAGATTCAATGTCCCACCCATGGCCGAGTCCAAGAGGATATCCCATGGGCTGAAAGTTACGCTCGTATAACCTATCGCTTTGAATATGCCATGCTCATCTATTGCCAGTTAATGACCCAGAAAGCTGCTGCAAAGATACTGCGTATCCCAGACTCTACCCTTTCCGATATGTTGCATCGGACCATCACCCGTATACGGGATGGACACAGAATCCGAGGCCTTAAGTGCGCTGGTGTTGACGAGATCTCCTACTGCAAAGGGCATAAATACGCTACCATCGTCTATGATCTTGACCGTGCTTGTGTTGTTTGGGTCGGCCAAGGAAAAGGCCGTAAAACGATCGACATATTCTTCAATGAGATGCTCAGTGACTATCAAAAAAGTCAGATCAAATGGGCAACTTGTGACATGAGCCAGGCCTACATTGGAGCTATCGAGCACCACTGCCCCAACGTCATCTTAGTTTTGGACCGCTTTCATATCGTGAAAGCTCTCAATGAGGCTGTCGATGAGGTCCGTAAAGAGCAATGGAGAAAGGCCTCCGTTGATGAGCGTAAAGCGCTCAAGGGACTTCGTTGGCTTTTGTTTAAGCATTCTTCAAACCGTTCCAAAAAGGACTCGCGTATCCTCAATGCCTTGCACAAAGGCAATCGGCGTATCCATCGAGCTTGGGTGCTAAAAGACGAGTTTGAACACTTCTGGAACTACAAGGCGCCCTGGGCTGCCGAAAGGTTTCTTAAAGGCTGGATGACTACTGCCCTGAAAAGTCGCCTCGAACCCATTCGAAAATTCGTCCAAACCATCAAGAACAATATTGCCCGCATTATTCCATTTGTTGGAAGTCGATTGACCAACGCCATAGCAGAAGGATTGAATCGCATTATCAGGATCGTCAAAAATCGCGCTAGCGGGTTTCGAACTCTACAGGCCTTCACCGACATGATTTTTCTTACCGTAGGCGATCTTGATATCCCTGAACAAATTCCTGTAAAATTTCGCGCATTGTAAATATGGACCAAACTCAATACCAAACTGATTCTAAGAGCTTTTTACTACTTGGCAATTCCGGATATAGCCAGAAAAAAGACAGTCAGCCAGAAAGGGATACAATAAAACAGCTAATAGGCATAGAGCTTCCCGAAGGAGATTTTGAAATCCTTAAAGATGAAGACAAGCAACAGGTCAAGGCCAAATATGAAAGTAGCAAAACAGAAATTGAAGAACTGATAAAAACGTTTCGAGAAAAAGGCTATGCCCATGGAGCATCCTATCTTGAAAACCTCTCTGATCGATTATTTACTAACATCGAATTATGGCTAAAAACAGGGGTCATTGCACCAAAGACAACATCTCTGTTGGAACGCGTTTTTAGAGAAGTCGGCCGGCGCCTCAAGAGAATTGCGTGGGGCTGGTCCGACAAGGCTGTTACCAATTTGTCAAAAATGATTATGATCAAACAATACTCCAGGAAAAAGTGGGAGCAATACTGGAAAGAAAAGCTTGGAATCAAAGGCTACTTCGACATTGAAATACGCTCAGTTCAAATGTCGCCATGTAAACACTTTTGAACGTTACCAACAATTTAATATCAATAGCGAAAATAGGCTTTGTTGCGTATGCTTGGCATGCATCAGCACTATTCAAGACCCCGAGTTCTTAAGGCATCTAGAGGAAATCACAATTTCCTGGCAGCATCCCTCCAACCCGGTCGGTTGAGCCGAATCTGGCCCCCAGAGTTGACAGAAATTGCGATATATTATACAAATCTTTAATAAAATCGTCTGGTCGACGAGTGTAACTGTTGGCAAGCACCCAGGTGTTCTGGGGCGTTGATGCAGGCCTTATGTAGGGCTTCCATTGGGCGTTTCTGGCTACCGCAAGAAGCACAAGTTCTCTCAAATCAGATGATCATGACTATTGATGATAGAATAATAGGGAGGCAGCTAGTATGACCTCGGTTATCAAATATTATGAGGGGATCGACTCGGTTGCCGTAATCGGTAACTACTTGCCCCGCCAGTGTGGTATTGCAACATTCACTACCGATCTTGTTGAGGCCTTATCCACAGAAGCGCCCGACATAAACTGCTGGGCGGTTGCCATCAATGACAGACCCGAGGGATATCAATATCCTGAAAAAGTGCGGTTTGAGATCGACCAGAACAAACTTACCGATTACAGTGTCGCATCGGAGTTTCTCAATATCGCCCAAGTTGATATTGTCTGCGTGCAGCATGAATACGGTCTTTTCGGCGGCCCTGCCGGCAGCCATCTGCTGAAACTTCTTGGAGAGATTCGCATGCCGGTCGTCACAACGCTGCATACGGTTCTGAGAGATCCCGCCCCGGAATATCGTGAAGTCTTGTGCAAGCTGTCTGATCTGTCCGACAAACTGATCGTCATGAGCAGGAAGGCCTTTGATTTCCTCAAAGACATCTATTCCGTTCCGGAGGAGAAAATCGCCTTTATCCATCACGGCATTCCGGATACGCCTTTTATTGATTCCAGCTTCTACAAAGATAAGTTCGGCGTGGA
>JAXHVA010000026.1:0-48222 GCA_034189035.1 Thermodesulfobacteriota bacterium | reverse complement strand
AATTATTACGAACTATGCTAAACAATACATTACTAATAATATGTCAAGCAAAATATCGACTGTTCTGCTTTTTTTGACCTTTTTGATGTATACATGCAATTTTCTAACCGGAAATTACTGACATGTATTTTGTCATTATAAAAAATATTGATTTTTCTCTTGACATCATATTGTTTATTTTATAGACTTTTTAGTTAATTTAGTATAAATATATAATCTATTATCTATTACCTAATTTGCAGCTTAATAATTTAATCCGATCTTCCTTATTCAGCTGCTTCATACTTGTTACCGCAACGCCTACGCATCTCGGTAATACAGCGTGGACTTCGTCCAATGGATTGCTGGTGGTGCATAAGCGCTGTACCGACAAACCATTAGACCAACAGCCATCCGTCCGACCATGAAAAAACTCACGCCTGGCCGAATGGTCGTGGGTCAACACAGTATTATTTAGAAGGCTAGACTCTTTAGCATAATTCGAACCTGACAACCAAAGACGTATCTCCTTTTTAAAGAAAAAGCCGTTGCTCTTTGAGAATTTCTTATTTACTAAGTACACTTTACCCTGACTCTCTATACTTCTCATATTTGTTTTCTCCCTATTTCCCTTTCTTGAAATCAGGTCAAATCCAGAGGCTTTTTCCTGTTTTACAACCATCTCTTTTCCGATACGCAATGAATGCATAAAAATATATACAAAAAAATGAGCTACCATATATCATTGCAACCTCATAGTAGTGACTATAATTTATTTATTGGGATTATCTTGCCTTCTTTTTTAATGAGAATTGCAAGATAAATAATGAAAACATAATTAATAAAAGAATACCTCAAATTAAAGAAAGGAAAAATGTTATGCCAAGAAAAAAGGGGATGGAGTGGGCACCCATCAGGGATGCCATGTTGAGTGAATCCGAAAAGGAAAGAAGCATGGAGGAGAGAGAATTTGTACCTGATAAAGCATGTGGTAAATGTAAAAACTTTTATCAGGGTGCGCTGGGCATATGTAATCTTTTAAAAGAAGGCTCAAATATTGCGAGTGATTCGCCGGTGTTTAAAACAGAGGGTGATGCATGTTTTGCAGTAAGTTTCAATACAGATGCAAGCAAGTGCGAATATTACAATGAGATGGAATTAATAGATACTGACATATCACAGGCTCTTGATCCCAAGGTTAGCCGTCATCAAAGACAGATGACTAAGTGAAATATAATCAATGTTTAAGAAAACAACCATTTTTGAAAACGATAAGGGAGGGGGGTAAAAAAAATGTCAAAAGAATCTGAAAAGGCAAGTAAATCAAATAACGAAAAGAGCGTTAAAGAACTTGAGAAAAATAGGGAATGGTGGTGGGTAGCCGAGAAAAAAAGATCTAAAAGGTTGGGTTATTTAAGAAAGGCCGTGTGGAAGAAGGGGAGAAAGGGAGGAATGTATGAACCGGGCATAAAAATTGATCTTGAAAGGCCTGCTTTATTTACCGAGTCTTGGAAGGAGAACGAAGGTGATCCGATTATAATGAAAAGAGCAAAAGCTTTTGCCCATGTGCTTGACAATATCCCTATATTTATTACTGATCATGCACAGATTGTTGGTTATTTAGGAAGTCTTCCAAACACAATATACTGGTATTGTGAATTAGCCAGCTTAATTAATGATGAGATTTACAACGATCCTGTCATAATACCCGAGCCACATGAAAACTCTCTTAAAATTATGGCCGATATCAATAATTACTGGGTTTCAAGGGATAATATAGGAAAAGTAATCAGGGATATGTCCCCTGAGGAAGCCGTAAAGATCATGACCATGGTTATTCTCTGGGGTATTCCTATTGGTGGAAGCTTTGCATATTCAGGTAAAGACTACGAGTACTTCATGACAGGGGAGAGAGCATTTGAAGATATTCTAAATGAGATTCAGGAAAGAATCGATGAGGCAGAAGAAAAGATAGCTGGCAATCCAGGTCCTGATATTATCCCCCTTTATGACAAGCTGTTGAATTGGGAAGCTATTGAGATTACTCTACTGGCATGTATCAGGATGGCAAAGAGATATGCGAGGCTGGCAAGGATAATCGCAGAAAATTTTGAATCAAACCCAGAGAGGAGAAAAGAGCTTTTACGCATTTCACAGACATGTGAGCAGGTACCGGCAAAGCCTCCCAGGAGTTTTCAGGAATCTCTTCAGTACGACCATTTTATACAGATTTGGTCAAGATTCGAAGACTGGGAAGGTGCATGGCCAAGCCGCCCAGATTACTATCACTGGCCTTACTATAACAGGGATGTAAATATTGAAAAGAGCATTACCAAGGAAGAGGCACTTGATCTTATTGGAGAGTTTATGATCCGCTGTTGTGAAACAGGTTATTACCTTGTTAGAGGTGGAGCTGAAGGTATCCAAGGCATACCAGGCACCTATGTATGGACTTTGGGCGGAGTTAATCAGGATGGGAGTGATGCTTGCAACGATTTAACTGTTGCCTTTTTACAGGCAGCAAGACTCATTCGTGTAGCCAATCCGACCTTTGGTTTCAGATGGCATCCTAAGGTTAATGATGAAGTAATGAGAGAGATATTTGAATGCATTCGACAGGGGTTGGGTTATCCCAGCATACGCCATGATCCAGTCTTAATCGCGAATGGCATGTACTGGCATAACCATCCATTGAAAGAGATGAGAACATGGGTACACCAAGCGTGTATGTCACCTGCCCCCACTACCAAGCATGGATTCCAGCCATGTCGTATGGCTTCTGCCACTTTGAACTGTTCTAAGATGATTGAGTATACCCTCCATGACGGCTTCGACCATATTATAAATATGCAAATGGGACCAAATACTGGGAATGCAAAGAAATTTACTGATTTTGAACACTTATTTGAGGCTTGGGTCAAACAGATGGAGTGGCTAATGAACTTTGGTGCGAGAATGGTAAACCGTGGTCGGGTGAAGAGCCCTGTAAACTTCGGCCGCCCCTTTCTTTCAGCTATATCTGAGAGGTCTATAGAAAGCGGGCTTGACATTATCGAGCCCAGTGGGGAGAGAGGCAATGCATGGACTACATTCTTCACATGGGTTGAAAACGTGGACAGTCTATCTGCAATCAAAAAGCTAGTCTTCGATGAGAAGAAATACACAATGGAAGAACTCATAGAAGCACTTAAAAACAACTGGGAAGGGAAAGAAGAGATGCGGCTCGACTTTGTGAAGAATGCACCAAAGTGGGGGAATGATGACGATTATGTAGATGAACTAATGGTTCGTTGTCTACGTGAGGTTTCAAGACATTCCTTGGAAATAAGGTGTCCTTCTGGAAATCCATGGCCTGCCCTTCCGGAGAATGTCAGCGGCAATATCCACTTTTCAAATTTGGTACATGCACTTCCCAATGGAAGAAAACTAGGAGATGCGCTTTATGATGGAGGGATATCCCCTGGGCCTGGATTGGACAAAAAAGGCCCAACTGCTATCCTAAAGTCATGCAGTAAAATAGACCATGTAACACATGGAAGAGCATTTCTTTTAAATCAGCGTCTTTCTCCGACACAGCTTCAAGGAGAGAAGGGTTATCAATTGTGGAAGGCATACATGAGAACCTGGGCAGATTTGGAGCTTGATCACGTGCAGTTTAATATGATAGATGATGCTACCTTAAGAGCGGCTCAAAAGGATCCTGAGCAGTACCAGGAGGTAATCGTAAGGGTAGCCGGTTATAGTGCACACTTCGTAGATATCAGCCGTAAGACTCAGGACAATATCATACAAAGGACTATACAAGGATTAGGATAGGAATAAAATGCAAAGTGGGAGGATAAATGGTTTTCTTAATCCTCCCACTTATAAAAGAAATTACCTTGCTTTCACTGCTGAGCGGTATTCTTCTAAGTAACGTACTATCTTGTTAAGCAGGTCTCTTGAGTACACCTTGCCAACCAAGTTGTCCCATACAGGTCTAGTATTTTTCTTCAATATTTCAATTTCCCCAGGGGTCAATTTAACTTCCTTTAAGCCGTATTTAACCATGGCACAGAGACACTTTTCATTGCTGTCGTGTCCATAATCATTTAAAACAGATTCACACCTCTGCACTACTTCCATAATTTGTTTCTTGTTTTTTTCTGTGATACTGTTCCATGCATTCATTGTAACTACTACTCCTCCAGGGCTGTATCTCATTTTGCAATCAGTTATATACTTCGTCACTGTATAGAGCTGTGTACCCACATACCATATCGGAGGAGCCATCATGGCATTGACGATCTTTGATCTAATAGAAGAAGGTATTTCTGGGACATTGAGAGGAATCGGACTTGTATTCAGAGATTTAAGTGTTTCATACTCCACATGACCAACCCATGTTACAAATCTGCTTTTATTAAAGTCCTTCAGGCTTCGTATCTCATTCTTTGTTGAGAAGATCTTATCAAAATCCTGATCAAGTAACATCCATAACTTATATCCATTCTTCTCATATAAATGACTCAGTCTATCTCTCATCTTTTTTCGTATATAGTCCACTTCATCAAAATTCTCAAATAAAAAGGGGAGTTCAAGCACGGCTATTTCAGGACAGGCCATAACGATTCCAGATGCCGAAAGCCCCGCTCCTTGCAATTGATTGATACGCATCTTTGATATATAATCCTCATCATCCCCCATTACACCACCAAAATAAGGGTCAAGTTTGACATTATAGTTTGTAGCCTTCTCTATAGCTTCGATAAGATATTCTTTTGCGTATATAGCCCAACCGACTCCATCTGGTGCGAGAGTTGCAAACTTTAATACTGCTTTTGGTTCTTTCGAATACACATATTCTAAGTTAAAGAAATATAAAAAAAATACCACCAAAATAAGACTCAGTAAAAAAATTCTCTTTAGCCTCATAACTTTACCCTCCTTGTAAAAATGTTTCATAATGGTTATTGTTTTCACTCAATAAACATTTCGGGTAAGAGATAGATTCTTAATTAAGAGACGGAGCATTCAATAAATTGAGTTTACTTTCTGGGAAGAAGAGGAGTCTCAAAAAGAAAATACTTTTTGATGATCACGAAAAGCTATTCTATACGAAGAGCAAGCAGATAAGAAAAAAGCAGGTTCACTACATCACTATGAAAAGCTTCTTTAAAAGAGATCCATTTTTAGATCACCCATTTTTAATGTTTAATGGTTGTCTATTAGAAATCTAAACCCTTCGGTTCAAATTATATTAAACCATTAAAACGGCTATTATACATTTTTTCTTGAAGAACGATTAAAAAAACAGAGTCTATACATATCGGAACGTCTTTCAAATAGCCTGTAAAATCTGTGCTGTAATCTTTGTTTCGATGTATTTATTCAATATAACTGCAAAATTTATATCTTTATATAATTTTTTAACTTGACAAGTCAACAAAATAGTTGTAACGCATTGGGATAAAATCGGTTGTTTATTCATCATAAATTTTAAAGACAGATATTTAAAAGGAGTCACACGCTATGAAAAAATTTTTTATTTCGGTTTTTTGCCTTTTAATTCTTCTTTACAGCGTTGGTTTTTCTAAATGTTTAGCTGATGTGCTCAATGTCCTTGAAAAAGAGATGGACTATACTGTTGTAAAGGACGACACACTCTGGGATATATCGGAGAAGTTCTACAAAGATCCTTTTTTATGGCCATGGCTGTGGAAAAAAAACCAATACATTGAGAATCCTCACCTGATCTATCCAGGTAACCGTATACATCTTTATCCATATACCATATTAATACCAGAAGAAGAAAGCAGACTTTCTCCGATTCCTTCCAAACCAGGGGCCCCTCTGCCTGAACCCCCGTCTAAAATAGATCTTACTTCTTATCCTAAGGCATTTTTTGCAGGTTTTATCGTAGATGATATAGATGCAATTGGCACTATCATGAAAGAAAGGGAGGGGAAAAATCTTTTGGGCAGTGGAGACATCGTATTTCTTAGATTTCAAGACAACATAAAAGTATCCAATAACGATCAATTCACTATATTCAGGGTTGAAGGTCCTGTCGTACATCCAATGACGGAGATAGTAATCGGAAAGAAGGTCAATATCCTTGGCATTGTTCAAGTAGATCAGATAGAGAACCAGATAATACGCGCAGAGATAATTCGTTCATCTGGCCCTGTTGAAAAAGGTGATTTACTCAGTACATACATGCCTCCTTACCACGAATTGTTTATCACCAAGTTTGAAAAACCCATGTATGGGTGGATTATTGATTCAAAAGGAAAACATAGCGATCTGGCTGAAGGTGATATTGTCTATATTGATTCCGGTGCCTATAGTGGAATCAAGCCTGGGAACATATTCAATATCTTGCGCCGAGGTAAATGGGTAGTCGACCCCCTCTCAGATAAAAAGGTTAAGCTCCCAGATGATCCAATTGGAAGGCTTGTAATCATAGCTGCACAAAGCAAAACAGCAACAGCCCTGATTGTAAACAGTAAGATGCCGATCTATATTGGTGATGAACTCGTAGGGATTGTCGATTAAATATCTTTTTATAGGCAGAGAGCCCACCTGCTTATAGGAGAATGATTGAAAGAAAGGTTTTATAAAAAAGGGGGAGATGAAACCCGCATATAGGGTTCCCATCTCCCCTCTTTTTTCTCGTATAAATCGTACCCCTTTAGTTATGCATCGTACTTTCCAACGATTGCTACGCTACAGACATTCATCACAGGGAATCCACCCAGATTATGGGTGAGGCCAATCTTTGGATCTTTCAGTTGCCTCTCCCCGGCTCTTCCATGAAGCTGCAAGTACATCTCATAGAGCATTCGAATACCAGATGCCCCGATAGGATGGCCAAAACACTTTAACCCACCATCTGACTGGCAGGGAACCTTTCCATCCAAATCATAGAACCCATCCATTATATCCTTACAGGCAGTACCCCTTTCAGATATGTGCAGATCTTCCATGGTAACAAGTTCTGTGATAGAGAAACAGTCATGTACCTCTATCATGCTCAATTCTTCTCTTGGATTCTTGATTCCTGCCTCTTCATATGCCTTGGTACTCGCTCGGGTTGTTGTAACAACATGCGCGCCATCCCAGTCATATTGTAACTCTTCACCATTGCTCAAAGATATCTGCAAAGCCTTTACTGTAACGAAGTCCTTTTTTCCAAGGCTTTTAGCTATTTCAGGGGTTGTTACAATCGCAGCAGCAGAACCATCGCTTACTCCACAACAATCGAATAGGCCCAATGGATATGCAATCATCGGTGCATTAAGAATCTTGTCTTCACTCACTGCCTTTCGCATATGTGCCTTTGGGTTTAAAATACCGTTTGCATGGCTCTTTGAAGATACATGAGCCATTGCCTTCTTTAAATCACCCATTTCCACTTTGAACTTTTCAGAATATCCACTTGCAAGCATGGCAAAACACCCGGGTGCAGTCATATTCGGAAACCAAAAGGCGTGTAGTCCATAGGTTCCAGCCATACCAAAGTCCGGGAGTCCACCATATCCTGTCTCCTTTAATTTCTCAACACCTATTGCTAATGCAATGTCATATGCCCCAGAAGCAACCGCATATGTTGCACCTCTGAAAGCCTCAGTGCCTGTGGCACAAAAATTCTCAACACGTGTCACAGGAATATTGGGCAATCTCAATGCAATTGAGGCAGGTAATGCGCTTTTTCCAACATTTACCTCTTCCGCAGCAACACCAAACCAGGCTGCCTCAATCCTGTCCGGTTCTATACCCGCATCATTCAAACACTCTTCATAGGCTTCAACCATCAGATCCTCTGCGCCTGACTCCCATCTTTCACCAAACTTTGTACAACCCATGCCAATAATTGCTACTTTATCTCTAATTCCAGTTGCCATATCTATTACCTCCTTTATTGTTCAACCTGAGGGACTGCCTTCCAGAAGTACCCATGATACCCACGAATATCGTCCTTCTTCTTTCTCCTGAAAGACATCTTTATTTGTTGTCCTACCTTTACCTGTTCAAGAAGACAATCTGTAAAATCAGCGAACATCCTCCCCCCTCCATCAAAAGAGACGATTCCGTAAACAGCAGGAGGATCAATGGAGGCTGCCAGCATATCCCCTGTATAGGTCAGGACCTTTCCTGTCCTGCAAGAAAACTCATAATCTTCCAAGGTATGCATGGCTCTACAGTCGGGGTTTACACATATTTTTTGAGCAATAAACTGAGGAGTACCGCATTTTGTGCATTTCCCACCCACAAGACCGAGTATAGCCTTACGGTTTCTCCATAGGGTCGTTAAGGCTATATTGCCGTAGGTTTCTCCGCGAAGACCCAAATCAGCCACGATCAGTTCTCTAAATTTTGCGTATTTTTGATAGCTGGCTAACTCAGCACGATTCTCTAGTGAACCCTTGATCCCCTTGGGTCCTTTAAAGTCTTTTATCTTGTCAGTAACCTCAAATCCAATGACATCACACCCCTGTCCAAAACTGGCCATTAAAATCTTATCTCCTGGTTTCGCTTCTTGAAGAGCAGAGATGAACATAACTAAAGGATGTGCAGTACCTGTATCGCCACAGACCTCGTGCATATTGTCCTGAACTTTCGAAGGGTCAAGCCCCAATTTTTTTGAGATATTCATATGTTCTCTTTTGAAATAGCATGGAAAGATTACTTTATCAAAGCTGCTCAGCTCCGTACCCGTATTTTTGAGATACCCTGATATGGCCTTAGGTATGATCTTTACATACCCTTCGTCTCTTACCCATCTCTCTTCCCAGGTATAGTCATAGTTTTTGCCACGGCCTTTATAATGGTCTACGAAATCACAAGATAAAGAAAAGCTGCCCTTCACCTCTGCGATTACATCGTCTTTGCCAAAAAGTAATGCTGCAGCGCCATCCCCGAGAAACATCTCATACATAGTGGCCATCTTTGTACAACGTTGGTCAGATGCCGTTACCAGTACATTGTTCTTTTCTCCTGACTCTACTGCCTGTATTGCCGAGATACATGCAGTAACCCCGGCCTTTTGCGACGAGGAAAAGTCTGCATTTGTCACGCCTTCTTCAGGCACATTGAGTGCTGCAGCAACAATCCCGGAATTGAGGCGATCCTCATAAGGTAAAGTTGTAGAAGCCAGATAGATGGAATCCAATGTATTTCTGTCTTTGCCGGTCATACAATCATACCCAGCAGCAACTGCCATAGTCAGTGCATCTTCGTCCCAGTTTGCCACAGACTTCTCCCCTTGAGCCACTGCCATGATAGGGGGGAGCAACCAAGACATGTTTTGAACTATAATCATTCGATTTAATCGATACCGAGGAATATACCCTCCATAGGATGTAATTCCAACCATTTGAAAACCTCCTTGTTTTTTAAGCTTTAATTAACGAATGACCTCAAATAACCTTATTGTTTTACAGCTTTATTAATAATGCCTTCAAAGCAAAATCTAACCGACATTTAAGGCTCGATTGCTTAAGCACCTGAAGTATATCGAATTTAAACTCAGCATGTCAAGTTTAAAATTGCTTCACAATTTTTCTCTTGCATAATAAAGCAAAGACTCTTAGTATAGTTTCCGTCTATTATGAGTTTTTTCTTCTCGAAGTCCTATTTCTGGATGGACATTATTTATGAAAAATAGGCCTTTTTACAATTCATAATAAGTTATTGCTAAAAGGGGATTACGGCTACATGTCGATATCAAAGGAGATACAATGCGGGTAAGGCTTGCTAAGACAGCAGGATTTTGCATGGGTGTTAGAAGGGCTATGGATATCGTATTTGATGCAATCGATCAAGGAGGGGATATCTACACCTATGGTCCACTGGTACATAATCCACAGGCTATTGATATGCTTAAAAGCAAAGGAGTAAAAGTGCTGGAGTCCTTAAGTGATTCCTTAAAAGGGACCATAGTCATAAGGGCACACGGCATCAGTCCCGAAGAAAGAAAAGAGATTCAGAAGAAGGGATTAAAAATCCTTGATGCTACCTGTCCGAGAGTGATGAAAGTCCAGTCAATAATTGAAAAACAGGCAAAAGAAGGATCACATATAGTAATCGTTGGAGACAGGGAACACCCTGAAGTCAAAGGCCTTCTGGGTTTCTCTCAGAATAAAGGGGTCGTAGTAAGTCATGTTGATGATATTGAGCATCTCTCAGCGAATATGGAAAACATATGTATTGTTGCTCAGACGACTCTGAACATCTCCGAATTTAGTAAATTTTCGAAGAAGATTCATGAAAGATTCCCTAAAGTAAGAGTATTCAATACTATCTGTGACTCTACCTCAAAGAGGCAAAAAGAGGTGACCCATCTTGCTGAAAATGTGGACTGCATAGTCGTTATCGGAGGCCGAAATAGCGGGAATACCAGACGACTTGTAAATGTTGCAGAATCTACTGGTATCGAGACATTTCACGTAGAGACTGAAAATGAACTGAACCCAAAGAAGTTTTTCGGAATGAATACCATCGGAGTCACTGCTGGCGCTTCAACACCAAATTGGATGATCAACAGGGTAGTGGAAAGGTTAGACAGCTTTCAGGGAAATGAAGGCTCTTTATTTACAAGGTTCTGTAACAGTCTGTTGAGATTTACTGTAAAGAGTAATATATATGTAGCTTTCGGTGCAGGATGTCTCAGCTATGTGAGTTGTCTTCTTCAGGAAATTACCCCAAGGCTTCCATTTTCTATAATCGCAGGCTCTTATGTATTCTATATGCATACGCTATACTATTTTATTGATAGAAAAGATGCAAAGTTTAATGATCCGAGTAGAGCAGAGTTTTACGAAATACATAAAAAAACCTTTGTCAGCTCTATTATATTCTCTGCAATGATATCCCTCTTTCTCTGCTTCAATATGGGGTGGAAAGCATTTCTGTTCATTCTCTTTGTATCTCTTCCAGGGATGATGTACGGCATAAAAATAGTACCGAATGGTCAAAAAAAGATTCTCCCATACCATAAGCTAATGGATATACCAGGCTCAAAAACTATATTCATAGCCCTTGCTTGGGGTGCAGTTATCGCAATTCTTCCAGTAATCGCTACCAATTCAACGATTCATATATCAACAGGTATCACCTTTTTCTTCGTCTTTGTGCTTGTATTTGTTCGATCCGCGCTCTTTGATATTATGGATATTCAGGTAGACAGGATCGTAGGTAAAGAGACGATCCCCATAACAATAGGAGATAAAAAGACCAAATCTATCCTCAAGTCTCTTTTGGGCGTATTGTCTTTCGTATTGTTTATATCATCACTTTTCGGAATCATTCCCAAATTAGGCTATATACTATTGGTGTGTACTCTATACGGATACATCTCTATATATATCTATGAGAGAAAAGCCGTTTCTCCTGGCATATTATTGGAAGGCATCGTAGAGAGTAATTTTGTGTTAGGGTGGCTTGCTTCTGTTTTTTGGTTGACATATCTCCACTAGTCTTCCAATTCCACACCCAACCTCAATAATGAAAGAGGATCTACCCTGGCCTTGTTTAAACGCACTCCCCAATGGAGATGAGGACCGGTTGCCCTACCTGTAGAACCGGCAAGGCCTAAAACTTCCCCTTTTTCAATGCGCTGCCCCAGTTTTATATTGACCTGAGAAAGATGAAAGTACATTGAATAAAGCCCCTGTCCATGATCAATAAAGACTGACTTCCCGGAGAAATAAAGATTGTCTACTAAGGCAACAATGCCGGTATTTGAGCATCGTATCTTCGCCCCTAATCCTGCTCTTAAATCAACTCCGCTATGAGGGTTTTTTGGCACGTCATTCATTATCCGTCTTGCTCCAAAAGGGCTGATAACCTCTCCATCTATCGGCATAATAAATTCCCCATGCCACAGTCTCTCCTTTTTTCCATCAGTCCACAAATCCTTAATCCTTTCCCCCTCTTTCAATACTCGATTTTGGGTCTTCTTGTCCAGTTCAACCATCTTTCTTGGCAGGGTTAATCGCTGTGTAATAAAATCTCTTTTATGTATATCTATCGATCGACTTGCCTTTATATCCCTGTCATAAGAGTCTTTTGCAGATATTTTAAGTTGATATTTTCCAGGGGCCGCTGCAAGGTCTACACCGAATAGAGCACGAAACGACTTTCCTTCCTTGATTTTATAGAAAAGAAGGGGCCTCTTTTTAAACTCCCCACTCAGTAAACGTAAACCTTTGGTGTCGTGTACTGTAACTATAAAGGTATCACCCTGTTTCACATATTTGGGATACCAACTTATGCCCAATGAGCCCTCTTTCTGTTTTGGATAAACAGTCCCTGATAAAAGAAAGACATGGAGGGAAAGAGTCAACAACCAGCAAAGCCAAAATCGGACATCTCTCTTCTTTTTTGTCAAGGTTCTCTCCATTGATATAGTAATTGTTTCGAAATTTCTATTCTTTAATCGCCTTTACTTGACCGGTTATCTCTCCCCTGGATACTTTCACATTTATATTATCACCAACATTCAATGACATGGCATCTTTTACTATAACACGGTCTGGCAACCTCCGTGTTATACTATACCCCCTTTGTAAAATCTCCATAGGGCTTAGACTGTTTAACCCTTTTATGAGGGTCTCAAAGTTCTGCCTTGCAGTTTCCAAATAATGCTTCATATGGATTTCCATTTCCTTATCCAATCGACATGCCGTGTCCCTCGATTTTTTTACTTTTTGTTCCGGGCTGTTAAAGAAAAGATGGTCGAGACTTCTTTTAAAATAATCAATCCTCTGTCTTATCCGGTTCGATGCATATATGCAAAGACGACCGAGTATATCATCGAGCCTTAACCTGAAATCATCCAGCATTCTTGTTGGATCTACCAGCCTGGTGTTGTACGCATCTAACCTATTACGGCTGTTTATTATTATCTGAGACATAGAATCTTCAAATCTTACGTTGAGTTGTTTCAGTGAGTTTATCAATTCAGACTTATTGGGTACAACGAGTTCTGCAGCAGCAGAAGGTGTAGGGGCACGAAGGTCTGCAACAAAATCAGAGATTGTATAATCTATCTCATGCCCAACAGCCGATATTACAGGAATCTCACAGTGGTATATTGCTCTTGCAACGATCTCTTCATTAAAAGACCATAAATCCTCTATAGATCCCCCTCCCCTTCCTGTAATTATCACATCAAGATCAGATATCCTGTCAAGGTCCTCTATGGCATGAGCAATCTCAAAAGAAGAGCCTTCCCCTTGAACCCGGACAGGAAAGATTACAATCTCCACATTGGGAAAACGACGGTGGATAACATGAATCATATCTCGAACTGCTGCCCCAGTAGGGGAAGTTACCAATCCAATTTTTCTTGGTAACAGTGGTAATGATTTTTTGTTCGATTCATCAAATAACCCTTCACATCGCAGTTTTTCTTTAAGTTGCTCATATGCCAGTTGGAGAGCGCCAACCCCTTTTGGCTCTATATAATCTATTATAAGCTGGTAATCGCCTCTCGGTTCGTAGACGGTTATCCTCCCTTTACATATCGCCTCAAACCCATCTTTTATATCGAATTTAAGAAATCTGATATGGGATCTGAAGATGACCGCTCTGATCTGTGCATTTTTGTCTTTTAGAGAAAAGTAGACATGACCGGAAGGAGGGAATCTCAGGTTGGATATCTCACCTTCCACCCACACACTGTCGAAATTGGATTCCAGATGGAGTTTTATATTATGGGTGATTTCAGAAACAGTGAGAATCTCTAAACCAGAAGGGTGTAGCAATTATAAATACTCTCTAATTATCTTTTCAGACAGTTCTTTTGTAAGTGCAAGGGCCTTTTCAGACAGTTCAATGCTTAACGATCCTGCTCCGCAACTTGGGGTAATCAATGATTGCTTTAATATCCTGTTAAAGTCAATCCCCTTTTCTGTAAGCCTTTGGACATGATCAGACCACCTTGACATCAAAGAATCTGCCGTCTCATGAGAGAGGACGTCTGTATCATGAGTTGGAACAATCCCCCAGGCAATAATACCTCCTCGTTCGATAAATCTCTTCAGTTCATCTTCATATATAATGACATTGTCGAAAAATCCATACGCATCGAAACTAATGATGTCTATCCCTGTTTCAAGGAGTAATGCCCAATCTGTATTCTCACAACAATGTGTTGCCGCCATGCCTTGTTCAAGGTGAACAATATCGATTATCTCGTCAATGGATTTTTGTATGTCGTCTTTTGTGACACTGATAAAGACAGATGAACCATAGCCTACCAATGAGGGTTCATCGATTGAGACGATTACAGGCACTCCAAATGCTTTAAATTTGTTTATCTGCCATTTCGCCTTCAAACTCAAGCTTTTTACGATTATATCTTTAAGGGTTTGATCGTAATAGGCATATCGCCCCATCTTATCTATCAAACCAGTCCCCATGGTAAAAGGGCCTGTAATCTGACATTTTATTGCATCTACTAAAGCAGGAATCGATCCCAATTGATCGAATAATGCGTATAATCCGGATGCATATTCCAAAGAGATGGCAAACTCCTTTAAATCTTCTATTGAAGTGCCCTCCAAAGCCAAGAGATACTCCTCATAGAATTTGAGTAAGGAATCTTCAAATGCTGGGCCTTCATTGTGAAAGGATGGTTTCCCTTCCTCAAATACAAGCCCTGGGATGCCTTCACTGAATTGTTCAAGCATACCCTCTCTAGGAAGATTTGGCATTTGGACCCATGCAGGGATTTCAGGTGTGTATCTAAGCATCAATTGTGTGGATTCTCTGGCATCCAAATGGGGGAGACTCCCGATTGTTGTCGGCAAACAGTTCCCTGAAAATTTCATTATTAATTAATCCTCTTTCCATCCATATTCTCCAACCAAGGGGACAAATATACAGCTTGTAAATGCTTTCTTAATAAAGCTATCTCCTTGCTTGGTAATCTTATAAAGCGTCTGAAAAGACCTGGTCCCAATCGGTACTACCAGTCTTCCTCTCTCAATGAGTTGATCCTTTAAAGAAGTAGGTATTTCAGGTGCTCCTGCTGTGACGATAATACCATGGAAAGGGGCCTCTTCTTCCCAGCCTTTGCTTCCATCGTCGATCTTAAACTCTATATTCTTATAACCAAGATCCGCAAGAAGCGCCTTTGCTTTATCAGAAAGGTGTCTATGAACCTCTATTGTAAATATCTCCTTAGCGAGTTCTGCCAGTATTGCTGTCTGATACCCTGATCCGGTTCCAATCTCTAAAACCTTTTCCTCCCCCTCTAGCTCTAAGCATTCAGTCATTAAGGCTACCATATATGGCTGCGATATGGTTTGCCCTTTTCCAATGGAAAGAGGACCATCATGGTAAGCAGAATAAACCAACTCAGGAGGAACGAATCTGTGTCTTGGGACATTTCCCATTGCATCTAGGAGCCGATAATCGAGTATTCCTCTCCTTTTAAGCTGTTCATCAACCATCTGATGACGGCAGCGCTCAAAGTTCATAGAGTAGCCTGTATTTATTTTTTTTAAAGACACTGGTCAAACGGAGAGGCTTTTCGTTTGTCTCTTAGGCTTTTCTGAAAAGGCTATCTTTAATACCTCATCAACCTTCTCAACAAAGATAAATTCCATGCCTTTTTTTAATTCCTTATCAACCTCTTCAACATCGTTCTTATTTCTTTGGGGTAAAATTACTATCTTCAGCCCAGCTCTCTTGGCAGCCAGTACTTTCTCTTTGACTCCCCCTATTGGAAGGACATTACCGCTCAGGGTTACCTCTCCTGTCATTGCAATATCACTTCTTACAGGCTTTTCAGTAAGGATTGAAGTGAGTGCCGTGGCCATTGTTATCCCAGCAGAAGGACCGTCCTTAGGTATTGCACCAGCCGGAACATGGAGGTGAAGGTCATAACTTTCAAAGAATTCAGGATCAATACTGAGTTCTTTTGTCTTAGAACGGATATAACTCAAGGCAGCCTTTGCCGATTCCTGCATAACTTCTCCCATGTTACCGGTGAGAGAAAACCCCTTTTTCCCCTGCATCTTTATCGCCTCAATAAAGAGCACATCTCCTCCTGCCTCTGTCCACGCTAGCCCAGTTGACACTCCAGGAGTTGAAGTTCTCTTCGCTACCTCTGGGAAAACCAGTTCAGGTCCCAAAAGATCATAGAGATTACTCGGTGCTACAACGGTCTTCTCTTTCTTTCCATCAGCGACTTTGTGGGCCACTTTTCTACACGCCCTTGCAATCTGCCTCTCAAGGTTTCTTACTCCGGCTTCTCTGGTATAACTCGTAATGATCTTTCTTATCCCCTTCTTGCTAAAAGAGATGTTTTCCGTCTTTAAACCATGTTCCTTTAGTTGTTTGGGTATCAGGTACTTTTCAGCAATACCGACCTTTTCTTCATCAGTATATCCGGATAACCGAAGAACCTCCATCCGGTCCCGAAGGGCCGGCTGAATCGTCTCCATAACATTTGCTGTAGTAATAAACATAACTTTCGACAAATCGAATGGGATATCCACATAATGATCACTAAAGGTGCTGTTTTGCTCAGGGTCTAAGATCTCGAGAAGTGCAGAAGATGGGTCTCCGCGGAAATCAGCACCAACCTTGTCTATCTCGTCCAGCATGAAAACAGGATTGTTCGATTCAACCCGTTTGATCCCCTGGATGATACGGCCGGGCATGGCACCAATATACGTACGTCGATGACCGCGCATCTCGGCCTCATCTCGTATCCCCCCCAATGACATTCTGAAGAACTTTCTTCCCAATGCCCTGGCAATAGACTGCCCCATGGAAGTCTTACCTACACCCGGAGGGCCCACAAAGCAGAGAATCGGACCTCTCATCTCTTCCTTCAATTTCCTTACAGCCAGATATTCTACGATCCTCTCTTTGACTTCCTTCAAATTGTAGTGGTCTTCCTCTAATATCTTTTTTGCTCTTTTAAGATCAAGGTTATCTTCTGTTCCTTTATTCCAGGGAAGCTCTATAAGCCAGTCAAGATAGGTCCTTATAACGGTATACTCTGCCGATGCTGGAGGTAACCTTTCGAATCGAGACAACTCTTTCTCTACCTCCTTTAATACATAATCTGGTAAGTCCGCTGCATCTATTTTGGCTCGAATCTCGTTTGCCTCTGCCTGCCTTTCATCCTCCTCACCGAGTTCTTGTCTGATTGCCTTCATCTGTTCTCTGAGATAGTACTCTCTTTGGGACTTGCTCATCTCGCTTTGCACTTGAGATTGAATCTTCCCGCCGAGTTCTAGGAGTTCCATCTCTCGGTGTATTATCGATGAAACCTTAGAGAGCTTCTCTTCAACATTATCCGTCTCTAATATCCACTGTCTCTCTTCCAGTTGCATCTTAACCATAGTTGCTACAAAATAGACAAGCTTAATCGGCTTATCAATATTCAAAACAGCCGCCTGTAACTCTTCTGGGATATAAGGAAGCAAGTTTACCATCTTCTGGTATTGGTTAGAGACTGTCCTCATCAGTGCCTCTATCCTCTGATTGAATTCTTCCTTTTCTTCAATCACCTCTATTTTTGCCTTAAAAAAAGGTTTATCTGTTATGTATTCAATGACTCTCATCTTTGCAATCCCTTGTATGATGAGCCTCATGCTTCCATCTGGCATCTTCAACATCTTATGCACAACCATTACTGAACCAACCTCATAGAGGTCATCTCTGGATATCTCGTCATTTTTTTTCGATTTCATAGCGACAGCGCCTATCATTCTGTTCTGGGACATTGCATAATCAACCGCGTCAGTTCCCCTTTTATCAGATGTAGCAAGGGGAACAATTGTATGAGGATAAATAACCATATCACTGATTGGAATAACAGGTACTTCCTCTGGTATATTATGTTCATCTATACTGTCTCTAATTGGATCTCCTTCGACTAGATCTTTTGAATCTAAAATATCCATATAATCTCTCCTATTTGACTTCTATTTCGAGGGCCTTTTCTTCTATTTGGGTCTGCTCTTTAGATATTGTTATTACCAAAAAACCGTCATTGAATTGGGCCGTTATAGCATCCTCCTTCATCGTTTCAGGAAGGATTATTGTCCTCTCAAACTCACTATAATTGATCTCAACTTGGTGATATATCCTCTTTTCATTGCGGGGCGAGTCTCTTCTTACCCCTCGAATCGTAAGACGATTCTGCCAAAGATTCACAGAGAGGTCTTCCTTTTTCACCCCTGCCAGCTCCAGCTTTATCACAAAAGTATCCTCTGACTCGTATACATCTGTATAAGGCTGCCATTTTTCTTCAGGCAAAGATTGAAGGGGATGTTTCGGACTGAATAAACGGTAAAAATGGCGTTCCATCTCCAGATTGATATTTCTAATATGATCAAATAAATTATCGTAATCCATTTTCTCATCTCTCCTTTATATAAACTCAGGAAAAACATTATTTAGAGTACAACCCAAATAAAAAATACATAAGTTGTTTCCCCCTATTAATACTTCCGTAACAGTCTTCACAAGCCTACTTAAAAGATACTGTTTAATTAAAGGAAACAGTTCAATCCCTTATGAAAAAAAGGGGGGACTTTCAAAGAGACTCTCAACAGCAATATTCACATTTGTCACTTTAATTATTCATATTAGATTATAAACTAACACCCCTATTAATTGCAATAGATTTAAAGAAATTATATGTACCTTAACTTTTTCATATATACCATAAGAATAGAAATTGCAGCAGGAGTAACTCCAGAGATACGTGATGCCTGTCCTAAAGTAACGGGTCTGATTCTTACCATTTTTTCTCTCACTTCATTTGATAATCCGGGAATATTTTTAAAGTCAATATCTCCTGGTATTTTTAGCTTCTCCATCTTTTTGAACTTCCCTATTTCTTCTCTTTGCCGATCAATATAGCCCTTGTATTTGACTTGAACTTCAACCTGTACGACTTCATCCTTTGATAGCTTTACTGTAGATGAATCATCGATTAATTTCAGATTCTCATATGATATCTCCGGCCGCCTTAAAATCTCCTCTAAACTGGCTGCAGTGTTTATAGGGCTACTTCCTATCTTGGTCAGTCTATCGTTATTTTTTTTAGTTGGACTTATCTTTTTTGCTCTCAGTCTTTCTGTCTCTTCTTTAATCGCCTTTACCTTTGACTGGAAGCAAAGGTAGTCTTCCTCACTTACCAATCCGAGCTGGTAACCTTTCTCTTTTAACCTCAAATCCGCGTTGTCTTCTCTCAATAACAATCGATACTCCGCCCTTGAAGTAAACATCCGATAGGGTTCATCTGTCCCTTTAGTAACCAGATCGTCTATCAAAACCCCTATATATGCCTCAGACCTGTCAAGAATAAAAGGTCTTCTTTTATGTATTTTTTGGGCCGCATTGATCCCTGCCATAATGCCTTGAGCTGCAGCCTCTTCATAGCCGGTGGTTCCATTGATTTGGCCGGCACAAAAAAGGTTATCAACCCGCTTGGTCTCTAGAGTCAACTTCAATTGGGTAGGGTCAATATAGTCATACTCAATACCATATCCTGGTCTCATTATCTCTGAATACTCCAATCCACTTATACTCCGTAGCATTTTCAACTGTATATCTAATGGAAGACTGGTGGATAGACCGTTTGGATAGACCTCAACTGTATTTACTCCTTCTGGTTCTAAGAATATCTGATGCCGTAGTTTTTCTGGAAAACGCATCACCTTATCTTCAATTGAAGGACAGTATCTTACCCCGATTCCCTTTATAAACCCCATATACAATGGGGAACGATCTAAACCGCTTCTTATTATCTCATGGGTCTCTTGGTTTGTGTATGTAATATAACATGGAACCTGCGGCCGCTCTATACTCTCTGTTGAAAAAGAAAAGGGGACTGGTGGATTATCCCCATACTGTGGTTCAAGCTTTTGGAAGTCGACTGTCTTTCCATCGATTCGAGGGGTCGTTCCGGTCTTGAGTCTCCCCAATTGAAACCCTAAATCCAACAGATTTTCGCAAAGTCTTGCAGAAGGAGGATCACCCATCCTCCCTGATGGGAAGTGTTCAAGACCTATATGTATTACCCCATTGAGGAAAGTACCCGTAGTAATAATAACTGTCTTTGAAAGAAAAGATTCGCCAATACTGGTTTTAACACCGCTGACTGCATTTTTTTTGAGCAGAATACTATCTACAAAGATCTGTTTTATGTCGAGACCTTTCTGACTCTCTAAAATCCGTTTCATGCGCAGATGATACGCATGCCTGTCGGCTTGTGCTCTCGATGATCTGACAGCAGGCCCTTTATTTGTATTGAGTATCCTGAATTGTATGCCTGTTTCGTCTATATTTTTTGCCATCTCTCCACCGAGGGCATCTATCTCCTTAACGAGTTGACCTTTCGCCAACCCTCCAATCGCTGGATTGCATGACATCGCTCCAATAGTATCGAGGTTTATGGTCAAAAGCAGGGTTTTACATTCCATCCGGGAGGCAGCCAAAGCAGCCTCACAACCGGCATGCCCACTACCGACCACAATAACATCGTATTCCTTCGGATAGATTGACAAGACAAGACTCCGAAAAAATGATTCAGTAAAACAATGAAAGCAGTTGTCAGGGAGCTTGGCATTAAAAAACGCCATTCCCTTCAACATAGTGCTGAACTAACAGGTAGGGTGTGCATCAGCCATGAAGTTTTTGTAAGATAAAACGCTATAGAACTCAGGAAAATGATTCGGCTAATAGCTTGTCCTGTTAAGTGACTGGTTCTGCATCTGGTTTATCAAGATACCCACTTTAATTTCATTTTTTTTGAGAATGAGCACAATCTTATAGATATAAATTTTTATAAGATTCTGGCAGGGAACTCCAGTTTCGTCAGAAAGCTTCTTAAAATATTCGACAAAATCAATCCCAAGCCGAAGTGTGACTTGCTTTTTCAGATGTTTCGCATAGGGATTTTTCACTGATTTTGAAAAATCGTATTCTTCTTTCATAATAAAAAATCCAGTATTGTTACTACCCCTTTTTAGTTGCCTTCCGAGCAGAAATGATTCTAACCAGCATGTCATCTTCTCGATAACAATGGCATACAACAAATAGTAGTTTGGTTCCAAAATATTATTTAACAATGTGGTTTATTTCGAGTTATCTTTTTTCCAACCCAAAAGATAGGAGGAGAAAAGATGCTATTTAAACGAAGACGGCCTGAATGAATAATTACTCAGGATGATCAAGCCAAACTTAAACAGATCAGTAAATCTCGAACTGAAAGCGCTATTCGTATTGAACGGGCAAGAAGATTTTCGAATACTCTAATGGTCATACTATTTCTTTTATTGCCCAGAAGCTTTTAACAAATCGGCCAAAGATAGAACGTTGCATTGATAAAGCATTGCAACTGGTGCGTTAGCTGTCCTTGATGATCTTCCCAGGTCAGGTAACCACCCACCCGGGCAATAACCCCTGAGGCGAAAACTTGACTCGTAAACCTTGCTTGTCAAAAGCCAAAAGACATATAATTAGCTATTACATGGAACGACGTGATCCTGACTTTGATCGAAAAATGACCCAGGTTCTGCACGTATACAAAGAGGTAGAGCTGATAAGACAAATGGGTAAAGATGCTCCGCCAGTGACGGTTCTTTCTTATGATGAAAAACCTGGCATTCAAGCTGTCTCAAAAAAGTTTCCGACCTTCCTCCGGTTCCAGGCAAATATTCATGTGTTGCAAGGGATTATGATATATAAGCGCCATGGAACTGTTATCTGGAATTGACCTTTTAAATGGTCAAGTCCATGGAATGGTGGCAGATTGACATCGAAGCCGATAATTCGTGCAATACATTAAAAATGTTGGATGAAAACTACCCTGAAAATATAATGATCAGAATTATACTGGATAATCACTCTGCTCATATCTCCAAAGAAACAAGGAAATATTGAAATCAAACTACTAGGAGTCTTAGTCCAGAGATTATTCCAAGGAGTATCAATCACTCCTCATCACTTGAATACCCATGTCAAAAATCATCCTTGCATTTTGATCAGAAAAAACGGTTTGATTCTCTTAAAAAATATATTTTATGCTTTTCGAGATTTTCCTTTACCTTCTTTTCATTCCAAATAAATGCTATTGAAATTATAGCGCAAATATAATTACATTGACATTAAATGTCAAGGTTATTTTGCGGAACGGCTTAATAAACAGATATACGATGCCTGTCAATATAAGTTTTTTATTTGAACCGCTATTCACATTATTGGGCTTTTTGCATTTACAACTTTTTAGAACACCATTATCCTCTACGATGGATACATCTTCAATTATCCAGAATACAAGCAGGTTGAAGTTTTTATCAAGATAGATATTAAAAGTATAGTTGAATAGGCAGAAACATTTTAACTTGTACCCTTTCTGTGAGAAGATTTGATTTAATTATCAATATCACATCCCTTTTCGCTATGGCCAGGGTAAGATATTTAATATCTCAGCGGGATAATTGATAAAATGTTGCTGAGTTGATATGTTTTAGTCTGTGTAGGGTCAGCGCCTCATCCTATGGGGATTATATTGTCGATGGGAGATTGATTGCAATAGTACTATTTGCTTATCTCTTTATTCACCATGGAGATGCCGGATGTCCATTCTTTATTAAGGTATTAATTTCATCACACCCACGAAAGTTAATAAGGGCATTTAGCATAAAGGTTTGTACATTGGTACTCAACCCTTCAACGGTTTCGTCAAATATTTTAGCTAACTTTCATTATTAATACTACTTCCTTTTTTTTGCGCCCAACAGTTAGTCTGTGAACAACTAACTTTTAGATATTGCGCATTAGCGCTCCGCGTAGCGTCAACAACTTATTAATATAGTTTTCTGGTATAATTACGTTTTTATTATTTTTTGAGAGTAAAGGAAGACAAGCGTCTTTTTCGATCGTGGCCTTGTCTATAACGCTATCGGTGTAAAAGACATTTGCCGTAGTAAAACGAAGGCAAATGTGCCGAAGGCCAAGGAACAAAGCGACGAAACGTTTACACCATGTTGTAGGCTGTGCCACACCCGAATCTTTTATTTCAAGTGAAACAAGGATGTTGAGCTTGATATCATTCGATCGGGATAGAGAGGAGCCTTACAACTCCCCTTCTCCCACACCACCTGGGATAAGGATCACGTACCAAGGAGGCTCGATTGATTACTCTAGTACGTGTGAGACCAGCCGAGTTTTCACTTGATTCAGATCAATACACAATTTGTTCCCCTATTCAGATAAACGACAACGCTTGTGCGCCGGTCTAATGTATACTACCCAAAGCCTACTTGCTCTCTCTAACCGTTAGGGCCTTCAGAGGCGGGCATAACATCCATCTCCCCTATCGGGTAGGCCGAGAGTTTCCGACTCCTGCTCTTTTGATTGCATGGCGGGTTCCTATTTTGTCCATGCAACAGTGAAGTAATGCCTGTTTCTACTCTCCTCCTATGCCCTCTGCTGACTCTTGTATAGCGATCAAAGACGATTACTCGTATCTCAGTCCATTACAGCGGCTTCAGGCTGAACTTTGTCTTCTCTGTTTGCCGCCTGGTTTCCCGACAGTGCCACAATATCTCAGCCATACCTCCTTTAGAACACTGTACAGGCCTCCCGGGGTAAGACACTTAAGCTCCGGCTTCTGTACGTCGCCCCGCACTTTTAAATTGGGCTTCTTCCAGACCCCGTCTCATAAGGACTCTCTTGCCCCTCTCTTAACCTTCGGCTCTGCGAATACCTGGTACGAAAACTTTCACCTCGCTAGTCCTGTGTCATGACACCTCAGACGGATTCTTCAGCCGCAGATGTTATATGTCGGCTGGAAGAGCCATGTAATGTGTATAAAATCTATTTTTTAATAGTTATCGGTGTACCCTCCACGCCAGCATAGAAAACTATAATTTCTGCAGGTTCATTACCTTCATTTTTTCCATAGTGCCATTTATCAACCACTTCGACTATGGCATCTCCGGCTTTAAGATGCAATGTCTCCTTTTCCTCTGTCACTACAGTTAGCTCTCCTTTTAATAATACACCTGCATTTATCACTGGATGTGTATGTAGCGGCAATTGTACTCTTGGAGGAATTTTGATCCGTAGAATCGTTATCTCCGGCTTTCCTTTTGCGTAGTTCGGAAGATATCTCCCGTCCCAACTTGCAATCGTTTTGGCCAGTACCTCGACTTTGACTGTATTTACTTCTTGAGCCCAAATATTACCTGTCAGCAATAAAATAAAGCATATTCCGCTTAAAACTTTTTTCGCCATTTCTTCTCCTTCTATGTTTATTAATTTAATTCTGACTCTATATAATGAGCAAATACAATTCATACACTTGGTTATTAAGAAGTAGTAATTGTGAGAATGTGGGTAACTTCAATAAGAGTTATCCATCATTTCCACAAATAAAGAGAGGCAAGATCTCGGCAAAAAGGTGTATACTTAATTTTTAAACATTATCAGTACCAGAAGTCAGGAGGCTGCCTATGTGGAAAAGTAGAGTAAAAGAACAAATGAGGTAGAATCGTAATATTGAAATTCGTAAGAAAGTCATTTTTTTTTAAAAGCTGAAGAGCGAAAAAATGTCAGTTTGGCATGTGAGATATTGGGCTATAGTCGTTCTTTTTACTATGTTTGGTGGAACCGCCTCAAAAGATCCAATTGGGATATTTCGTCTTTGGAAAAACGCTCTAAAAAGCCAAAGTCCATCCAATTACGACTCAAGCTGATAAAGCAAAACTCATAAATGTTCCTTATAGTTATTAGAGGAGAACAGTACTATCAGTTCACTGCCATAGATGATTGTTCCACATGGCGCTTTGCAAATATATATCCTCAAAAGAGTACGTATTCCGTAAAAGACTTTGTTGTTAACAGACTCATCAAAGAAGCCCCCTTTTCCTATACGCTGTATCCAAACGGATGGAGGTACGGAAATTACCAATATATATGTCTCAGACCCCGAATGCATCCTTAAAAAACCAGAGTACACATACCTAATCAAATATGCGCTTCACACAATATATGTCACAAAATCATTTTACCATCTACACCACAAATCAATGGCAAGGTTAAAAGAAGCCAAAGGAGAGATGAGGAAGAATTTTATAGATAACTTCTCCGACTGGATCGGTAAATACAATTGGCAAAGACCTTATGGATGTATCAACATGCAAACCCCAATACAAAAACTTTACAAAAAGGCTGAAAAACTATAACAATTCTCTCCCTGTTGTTATAGAAAAATTAGCCGCTTATTTTTTTTGCCAGGCGCTTTGTGTTTAACATGTATTTGGTTAATAAATAACTCTATAGCTATCTTGTTGAAATGTCAATAAAAAATGTGAGGTTATACATTATGACATATAATCAATATGCAGGTTGTCATGGATACCAATATAGACGATCTCCAGACCTTTTTCAGAAGACAAAGGGAATTCCACAGAACAAGGTGAAATATTATGCCGAGTGGCTGGACAGGTTTCTTCAATTTTACAATGGCAACCTGGATGGGGTTTCAGAGAGCGATGTGAAAGCTTTTGGTGATTTCCTGGAAACAAACGACTGTGAGGGTTGGTAGGTAAAGCAGACCCAGGAGGTGGTTTTTTTAATATAAAAATTTTTCTGATTCACCTGGCAGTGGAAAGAAAGGTAGCGGCATCCACGCAAAACCAGGCCTTTAGCGCGCTGCTCTTTCTCTACCGAAAGGTTTGGGGTAAAAATTTTGTCGATCTTAGAAATACTATACGGGTAAAGCAGAGCAAGCGCATTCCGGTGGCACTGACCAAGGATGAGATAAAAAAGTCTTTAACCATCTGTCGGGTAAGGATTGCCTTATGATGAAGCTCATTTGCGCCAGCGGCATACGGGTGACCAAGTGTGTCCGGTTGCGTGTCAAAGACCTTGATTTCGGCAATCAATCGCTTATTGTCCGTTCCAGCAAGGGGGGATAAGGATCGGGCGACCCTGATTCCCTAGTTTCTTCACTGTCAGTTGAAGACACACCTCAATGTATTGAAAACAGTACATGCCCAGGACATGGCAAAGGGGTACGGCTCTGTTTATCTGCTGGTAGCCCTTAAACGAAAATATCCCAATGCGAGCAGGGAGCGGGGATGGCAGTATATGTTTTCAGCGGACAAACTGACTGTTGATTCGAGAAGCGGTGTTGTCCGGCGGCACCACATCGGCCAGCAGGTGTTGCAACGGGTCATAAGAAACGCACTCTGGAAAGCGTGTATCAACAAGGCAACCGGCATTCACACCCTTAGTCACTCCTTTGCCACCCACCTGCTTCAGGCCGAGTATGATATCCGAACGGTGTAGGATCTGCTAGTACATAAGGATGTCAGCACAATCATGATCTATATGCATCTGTTAAAGCTGGTCCGAAAGGCCTGAAGAGTCCGGCGAAGTTCTTGAAGTAAAACCGGCCGTCCCACGAGAAAAAAAGGGACATCCTATATTCCCCCTTGTTTAAACAGCATACCTCGTAAATAAAAACTTGACATCGATTCAATAAGAAGCTAGTTTTTACATGGTTTATCTCCTTTTATACCACATATTATTAAATAAAGGACTTTACTCAAATGATATCAAAAAAAGCCTTACAGATACCCTCTTTTATTGTAATGGATGTCATGGAAAAAGCGGCAGAGATGGAAAGAAGGGGGGAGAACATTATTCATTTAGAAGTAGGGGAACCAGACTTTGATACCCCCGAATGTGTAAAAGAAGCAGCAATTAAAGCCTTGCGGGACGGTAAGACCCACTATACTCATAGCCAAGGTTTATTTGAACTTAGGGAGACAATCTGCGAACACTACTTTGAGAAGTACGGTGTTGAGATATCCCCAGACCGGGTCTTAGTTACTGCTGGAACCTCACCAGCCATGTTGCTCTTGTTCTGTGTCTTACTCAATCCGGACGATGAGATCATACTCCCAAATCCCTCTTACTCTTGTTATTCGAACGTTATGGAGTTTGTTGAAGGAAAACCTGTCTGGGTAAATGTATATGAGGAAAATGGTTTTCAATATTTACCTGAAAAGATCGTAGAGAAAATAACAGCCAGGACAAAAGGGATTATCATCAATTCTCCTTCTAACCCTACAGGCAATATCCTTTCCCCTGATACGATGAATGAGATCGCTAAGCTCAAAGTACCGGTCGTTTCGGATGAGATCTATCATGGATTAGTTTATGAAAATGAGGAGCATACGATATTAGAATTTACAGACAGGGCATTTGTGCTCAATGGCTTTTCCAAACTCTATGCAATGACTGGATGGAGACTAGGTTATACAATCGTTCCAAAGGAATTCATTCGTCCAATGCAGAAGATCCACCAAAACTTCCTCATATCAGCCAATGCCTTTGTTCAGTGGGCAGGAATTGCTGCCTTGAAGGAAACAGGTGATCAGATTGCAATTATGAAAGAGATCTATGATAAAAGAAGGAAGTTTATGATCTCAAGATTAAGGGATATGAGTTTTGGAATTACCATCGATCCGACTGGCGCCTTCTATGTCCTGGCCAATGCAAAAGCGTTTTCAAACGATTCTTATAGATTTGCCTATGATATCCTTAGAAATGCAAAGGTTGGCGTAACACCGGGGGTCGACTTTGGGAGTAACGGCGAAGGGTATATTCGTTTTTCTTATGCGAATTCAATAGAAAATATAGAAATCGCCATGGATCGAATAGAACGTTATTTACAAGGCAAACAATAACCCTTAAAATATCTGAATATTATGAAGATCACCCTAGCAGAGTTTGTAAAAAGCGCGTTTAAACCTTCTGATTATCCAGTAGCTTTCCTGCCAGAGGTGGCCTTTACCGGCAGATCAAACGTTGGAAAATCCTCACTTATCAATGTCCTGGTAAACAGAAAGAATCTGGTGAAGACTAGTTCATCTCCGGGCAAGACCCAATCTATTAATTTCTTTAATATCAATAATAAAATCACATTCGTCGACTTTCCAGGCTATGGCTATGCCAAGGTCCCAATAGAAGTAAGAAAGAGCTGGAAACCCTTGATTGAGAACTATCTTAAGACCAGAAAGCACCTTAAACTGGCAATTCTGATCTTTGATGTACGTAGAATACCGACCCAGGAGGATATCAACCTTGTTCAATGGTTTGATTTTCACAAGATACCTGTCTTACTCATACTGAATAAGATCGACAAACTGTCCAAATCACGATTAAAGAGACAGGCTGGCCTGATTAAAAAATCGCTTCCTCCCAATCTGGGTAATATAATCCTTTTTTCAGCCGTGACCAAGGAAGGGAAGAGTGAAGTCTGGAAACAGTTACTCTATACGATTGAACAGACCTCTGATACAATGACAAATACTATTTAATTAATTCCTGAAAGGACAATCGAAGATGAAGAGTTATCGGAAAGAACTATTCTTTGAGATTCCCACTCGTCGTGCCTTTATCAATATAACCCCTCAAGTTGATAAATGCCTTTATGAGAGTAAGATAAAAGAAGGCCTCGTACTTATAAATGCCATGCACATAACGGCTTCTATCTTTATCAACGATGATGAATCTGGACTCCACCACGACTATAATGTCTGGTTGGAAAAGATTGCTCCTCACAGTCCTGTTTCGCAATATCGGCATAATGTAGGTGAAGATAATGCAGACGCCCATATGAAACGCCAGATAATGGGAAGAGAAGCAGTCGTTGCCATTACTGAAGGTAAGCTCGATCTAGGAACCTGGGAGCAGATATTCTACGGAGAGTTTGACGGCAGACGAACAAAAAGGGTGCTAGTAAAGATAATCGGCGAGTAATGGCCTGCGAATTCGTATCCATTCATTTGGTTCATCTCTCTTGTTTTTTGTAACAGTTTAGCATTTAAAAAGAGACGCTTCAACGACAATCAAATTTTAATCCGTGTAAACTCGATCCAAGTGAGCGTAAAGAAAGAACAGTATATCACTATTAAATTGAGTGTCTCCATTATGACCTGTTCCAGAGATAAAAAATAAGGTGATTCCTTTTTTTTTAACACTCACTAAGAAGCTCAGACAGCACACGCATTAAAATTTGACCATCGTTGAAGCTTGATGATAGTTTTCTATTTTATAGCACTAAACTGTTCCGTTTTTTTAAGTAATGAAGATATCCATGAGCACACATTGGGATATGATAATCCATGGTCCATTTGTAAACAGGTCCTCTCTTCTCTATTGAACCAAGCTCTTTTTTTGCATCCTGCCTGAGCCTTTCGATAATATCTTGAGTAGACTTCCCTGCATCCATCATTGAAAATACTAATTTATCCCATTTTATCAAATATTTAATAGATTTGTTTAAAGTATTTTCTACATTTTTTGCCTCCCCAAAATGAGAGAATAACAGGGAGTCTATATCCTTATTAATAAAGCCTTTGATCGTTTCGATATTTATCTTTGGATCGAATTCAGGAGGGGGTGTGGTGGGTATCAATGCTTCGGATTCATGGAAAAAGACTCCTGCTGCATCCCCTGTGAAGAGCCCCTTGATCTTTTCTAAGTAAATGCATATGTGATGGAAGGAGTGTCCTGGGCTATTTATCATTTCCAATCTGTGACCATCTCCGATATCGAGAATCTCCCCGCCTTTTACAGGCAATATCCGGTTTTCCTCAATAGGAACGACTTTACCATACCACTTGTCTATTAAATCACCGAAGACCCTCCTGGAGCTATTCACTAGTTTTGATGGATCGACCAGATGTCTCATTCCATTTTCATGAACAATGACCTTTGCATTTGGCATTACCTGTAAAAGAGTACCTGCCCCACCTCCATGATCCAAATGGATATGAGTTAATATGAGATGAGTTATCTCCTTTGGATCGATCGCGAGCTTTTTTAACCCGTTTAATACTTGTAGAGAAGAAGTCGTCGGACCAGTCTCTATCAAGACCTTCTCTTTGCCAATAACAAGATAGACCGATGTAAAACTAGACATTCCAAATGCTTTAGTGTCAAAGAGGTACACACTCTCGCTTATACTCATAATTTCCTGCGTCATGTAAGTCTTCTCCTTTTCGCTGTATATGAAGTATTTCTCAGATCCCGGCTTCTCCGATCCTCCTCACTACTGAAAGGCCTGTGCACTTTTATACTTTTCTCTCAACAATCTCTTCACAAGCTTTCCGTCAGGATGCCTAGGCAACTCGCTTACAAAGTCGACAGACTTCGGTCTCTTGTATCCTGCCAAGCGCTCATTGCAGTATTCGATGATCTCTTCGCTTGTTACGTTCTTACCATCTTTCAGTACGATAACGGCTTTGACAGATTCTCCCCATTCCTTATCAGGCACGCCAATAATAGCCGCATCCGATATGCATGGGTGTGAGTGAATCACCTCCTCAATCTCTGCAGGATAGATATTAACTCCACCACTGATAATCATATCCTTTTTCCTGTCAACTATGTAGCAAAATCCATCCTCGTCAAAGTAAGCAACTTCGCCCTCAATGAAGTACTTCTCTCCATCAAGCTCAGCGAATGAACCCTCCGTTTTCTCGGGGTCTTTATAATATTCAAGATACTTCACCATAGCATTGCTAATATAAAGGTCTCCTGTAATTCCTGCAGGAACCTCTTTACCGTCCTCACCAACTATCTTTATCTTATTACCAGGAGCAACCTCACCAACACTGGCAATTCTTTCAGGATTCTGCATATAGTGCTTTGGTTGTAACCTGGTATTGTATCCCGCCTCAGTTGACCCGTAAAGCTCATAGAATACAGGACCAAAGAAATAGACAACCTTCTTTTTCAGCTCAACAGGACACGGTGCTGCTGCGCATAACACAGCTCTCATAGAACGGATATCATACTTCTCTTTATCCGGAAAGTCCATTAAGCGTTTTAATATAATTGGAGAAGAGAATGTCGTTGATATTCTCTCCTTTTCAATAAGTCTCAAGGCCTCTTTCGGATCAAACTTTCTCATTATAAAGAGCGTTCCACAATGGAATAATGTTACTGCTGAGAATCCTAATGGGCCACCATGATAGATCGGCCCTGTAACCAAATGCCTGTTAGTTGTTTTATAGTAGCCACAACTATGCATAGCATTATCCATCATCCATATAAAGTCTGCTATATCACCTGGTTCTATATTGGCCGGATTATCAATAGCAAGGCTATGTGCACCCTTTGGCCGTCCGGTGGTTCCGGATGTATAAAGCATAAAGCCTTGACCTGGAACGGTCTCTTCAAGGTCAGCGCTCGATGAATCGGAAAGAAGTTTCTCATAAGAAATCATACCATCAGGTATTGTGTCACCGATTATTAGGAAACTCTTGACATTTTCTATCTTTGACTTTATTGGGATTATCTTATCGAGAAATTGTTCCTCTACAACAAGAAGCTTAGAGTTTGAGTTGTTGATAACATATTCAATCTCGTCCTTCTTCAGATGCCAGTTTATCGGTGTTGTCATAATACCTGCAAAAGAAGGCCCCAGTATGGTCTCTATCATCATATTCGAATTTCCACTAAGAATAGATATATGGTCTCCCTTCTTTAATCCAAGGGAGAGTAATCCATTATTAAGTCTGTTTATCCTCTCTTTAAGCTCCTTATAAGTGAACCTCTTTTCCCCGAAGACGATTGCCTCTTTGTCCGGGTACGTATCGAGGCCGGACAGAAAGATATTCCCCTTTCTTAAACTCTTTATTATCTTTCGTGTTCTTCTCCGCAACAACAACCCTAAAATCTCTCTATTGAGGAGTAATTTAAAGACACTTACACCTTCCATCTTCCAAATCCTCCTTTTCAATCTTGTAATACTACTTTTCGGATCAATAAACACCCAGGATAGGCGAGGTTGAAGCTAAAGAAGATGTCGCAAAGAAAACGAAAGAGATCAAGGATGCAGGTGAATTGAAAATATCCGCAGATGTTTCGTATTCGTACTTCAAAAACTCTGATGAGCGTTCAAAGGGACTTTCATTTAAAGATAAGTCCGTTAAAAGCGTAAAACAATTACCATACAGATTGTATCAACCGATAATTTGATCCAAGCGATTATTTGCGTCCTTCAGTTCATCTGCCAACTGATCAAAGAGGTCTTTGACTGGCAAAATACGGTTAACTTGTCCAATACCTTGGCCACAAGAGATAAAGCCGCTCTTTAAGTCTCCATCTCGAATCATCGAAAGAGTTTTAGGTCCTTCAATCAATGGGATAATCTTTTCAAATGGCGCATTCTCTTCTTCGAGTGCTTTTACCTTTTTTGTAGCTTCGCTGATCCAACACCTATGAGTATTACCGTATGGCCTTAACATCAAGACTGTATCTGTCTCACTTGCTTCCAGTAATGACTTCTTTAGGTTGTCATGAATAGGACACTCTTCTGTGCAGAGTATCCGGGTTCCCATAATCACCCCTTCCGCCCCCAGTGCTAGAACAGCTGCGATACTTTGTCCCGTTACAATTCCGCCACCGCCAACTACCGGTATATTTACAGCGCTTACAACTGCAGGGACCAGACAGAGCGTTGTCACATCGAGTGTGCCGGTTGCTCCACCATTTTCAAAACCGACAACAGTAACCACATCAACACCTACAGACTCGACCTTTTTTGCATATCTTACCCCCACGCATTTGTGAATGAGTTTTATCCCCTCTGGCTTCAACCTTGCAACAATGTCATCCGGGGCCCTATGCCCACTTGTTTCAACGACCTTGACTCCCTCCTCTATGATAACATCCATATACTCATTATTGTCTATGGGCTGCATCATGGGGAAGAGGTTAATATTCACACCAAACGGTTTATCGGTCTTGTCCTTGACTTCTTTTATGGCATTTTTGAAGCTCTCTTTACTTCGATACATTGCCGAAGCCAGAATCCCGATTCCTCCCGCTTCAGAGACAGCACTCACAAACGCAGGAGTTGAAATGTACATCATTGTCCCGCCAAAGAATGGATATGTTATATCAAACATTTCCGTTATTTTAGTTTTTAGCATCTTACCCTCCTCTTTTATAGGTTTTACAAGAATCAAACAAAAAAAATCGAATGTCCTGCCAACTTTAACGTAAATAAACGTAGATGATGTAAAAAAGTCCTCTTTTTTAAAACTATGCTATACTACAAGAATCCAAAAGCCGAAACCATCGAGTATAATAATTGATAATTGAGTTTAATATGGCAAATAAAGAGGATATCGAAGAAGAAAACAAAATGATTAGGAGGTTACGGTTTATCGTTGATTTTTTCATAGCCTGTATACAACAGAGTCAAATGTCTTTGGATGAGGCAATACGTATGGCTGAAGATGTCAAAAGACAAGCACCTTGTCTCTTTCCTGACAAGGAGGAGGCATTTGATATCATTTGCAAACCCAGATTCAAAAGGATAACCAATGAAAAGTTCCTGTTACACTAGTTCCTATCCAAAGATACTCACTTCACTAGAAGGCTATGGGAGGGACGATATAATCCCCTGCCCATACCTCCTTGAATCATGTCTTTGATGAATCTAATTGACCCTTAATGACCTCTTAGACGAATGTATCAAGATCCCATTCGCCAAAGACCTCTCTTAAAACATCACACTGTTCTTGCTCACTCACATACGCCTTGGCACAATCAATAAATATTGGAAAGAGGTTTTTGCTTTCATCTTTTGCAGCCTCTTTCAACTCTTTGAGCAGCCTGCTTACCTCCTTATTATCCCTTGTCCTTTTAATCTCTGTTAATGCAGCCTTTTGTTTTTCTTCAGCCATCTCTCTCTTCTCAGGATCGTAAGGATATTCAACGATCTTACTTGTTGTCACATCAAGCTCTTGCTCATCTGTAAAACAATTCACACCAACGATGAATTCTTCTCCTGATTCAATCCTCCTCTGTCGATCAGCAGCGCTTTTTGCTGCTTCTCTTTGCATATATCCACTCTCTATGGCGACTACGGCCCCTCCCATCTTTTCAATCTTCTCTAACTCTTCCCATGCAGCCTCATAGATCTCTTTGGTAAGGGATTCTATATAATAAGAGCCTGCTAATGGATCCGTGACATCGCATAACTTCGCCTCAAGAGCAAGAATTCTTACCGCATCCTGCATCAGTTGCTTTGCCTCTCTGCTCCAGCCCAGTCCCAAAGGCTCATCATAGGGCGGGAATACAGCCGGAACTCCGCCTGAAAGAGCCCCCGCAATTCCACCCACTACTGCTCTTGTTACGTTATTCAAGGCGCGTTGTTTGGTCGTGCTGCTGCAGCCGATATGGGCTGTAAGCTGACATCGGATTCTCATGCTCTCTTTTTTCTTCGCTCCAAACTTCTCTTTTAGAATCGTAGCCCACATCTTCCTTGTCGCTCTCTGGAAGGCAATCTCTTTGAAAAACTCCATGCTCCCGCCGAAACCATTAAAAGTAAACCCTGGGGCAAAGGAATCAATATCCAACCCGGCATTAATCCCCTCCTGTAGGTAGGCAATACCATTTGCCATGCTGAACGCCAAATCCTGCTCCCTAGTTGCTCCGCCTTCCCTCATATGATAACCGCCGATACTCGTGATATTTATTCCTCGACAATTCTCAGTAAAGAAGACCAGACTATCCCTGAACATCCTCATTGATGGTCTTGGCGGAAATATATACGTACCGCGAGAGACAAACTCCTTTAGAATATCATTTTGAGGAGTTCCCTTTAGCTTGTCCCAGGCAATCCCCCTTTTATCTGCCAGGGCCAAATACATTGCAACCAGGACATTACATGCAGCATTGATTGTCATGTTTGACGCAATCTTATCGAGGTCTCTGCCATTTACAAAAGGCTCATAGATGATTTCAAAATCCCTCAATGTATCAATAGCAACACCAACCTTCCCTACTTCGCCCTCAACCATTGGGTTATCGGAATCGTATCCGCATTGGGTCGGAAGGTCCAAGGCCAGGTTCGGTCCACCGGTAAATCCACGAGATATCTCACCCTTATAGTAATCCCTTGTATCTTCAGCCGTACCATAGCCTGAGTAAAGGGCTGCCCTTCTCAAGGGTTCTTTTCCTCCCATAGCCATCATTTTCAAGCCCATACCTACAATACTTGTGGGATAAGTCGCTCCTGTAAAAGGATACTGACCTGGAAACCCAACATCCCTCATAAAATCAAAATCGTTTACATCCAAAGGAGTATAGACCTTTGTAGGTGATTCTTGCATTCCAAAGCGTTTCACAGCAGGATCCAATACCTTTTCTTCCCATTTCTTCTTTTCTTCTATGATTTCCTTTTTCTTCTCTTCATCACTCATGTCTTTACCTCCCTCATAATTTTTAATGAATTCTCTCCTTTAGAAGACATCTAAAGGATCAATACGACACCCATCTTAAAGAAGTGTAAGTAAGGGTTGTTTTCCGATTTAGCCAATGAGACGAGTTTTAAGGGTCCCGATTGGTTTTATTGATGGGTTAAAAGCCTATAAAAATAAAGAAAATATCTTTATCAAAATAATTTGATACGATAGAATTGTGGCCTTTTATACTTATCATATACCGTAAATAGAAATGGAATTCAAGGGAAAATTATCTCTTTTGCTAGATAGTAAAAAATGTTATACTAAACTTTAGTGAACTTCAGACGATAACATTTAGAGGTTATATTCACCTAATGCAATATCCTGTTTTTAACAAAAAACCAAATATACCGTTCAATAATCTTCTATTGATTTGGGAGGATATTAATGCAAAAAAAAGGGGACCGCTACGGAACTCATAGGGTTATAAGACCGAATAATGTATTGCCACAGCCGGCCCTTCAACTCGATAATGACTTTTCAAAGATTTACGATAATGAGATACTCTGTGACGTAAACACCCTTAACATAGATGCAGCATCATTTGCCGATCTCAAGACACAGGCCGGAAATGATCCATATAGAATTGCAAAGATCATGATGGACATTGTGGCTGATTCTGGCAAGCTTATGAATCCCCGCACAGGATCCGGCGGCATGTTCATAGGCAGGGTTTTACAGATTGGAGATCGATTAAAGGGTAAGATCGCCTTAGATGAAGGAGACCGTATCGCAAGTCTTGTTAGCCTTTCGTTAACGCCTCTAAAAATCGATAAGATACTTAAAGTTGATCTGGAAAAGGACCATGCGGATATCATCGGGCAGGCTGTGCTCTTTGAAAGCGGGATATTCGTAAAACTTCCAGGTGACATTCCAGAACCCCTTGCCATGGCTGCACTGGATGTAGCCGGTGCCCCTGCGCAGGTTGCCATATTGGTAAAACCCGGCAATACAGTGGCTGTATTAGGCGCCAGGGGGAAATCAGGCCTGCTTTGCTCCTATATGGCCAAAGCCAAAGCCGGTCCCAACGGTAGGGTTATCGCTGTTATACATAGTGAAAAAGGCATGGAAGATGCAATAGATGCCCCGTTTATCGATGATGTAATCGTCGGCAGTGCAGATAATGCGCTTGATCTCTTGGAAAAAATAGAAAGGGTTACCCACAATAGATTATGCGACGTGGTAATCAGTTGCGTTTCAAAGCCGAACTGTGAAATGGGGGCAATTATGATTACTAAAGACAGGGGCAGGGTTTACTTTTTCTCCATGGTAACGAGCTTTACAAAAGCAGCACTCGGAGCTGAGGGTATTGGCAAGGATATTGAGATGTTCATAGGCAATGGATATTGCAAAGGACATGCGGATTTAACATTGGATATAATCCGTGAAAGCCGCTATTTAAGAGACCTTTATTATAAACGCTACACATAGTATCCACTACTCTTTTCAAGGAGATTATTATGTTTGTAAAAGAAGCAAGGCCCAAAACATATACAGATGTTAAAAACAGTGACTGGAATGACTGGAAATGGCAGCTTCAAAACCGGCTGACTAATATAGAAGATATTATCCGCGTGCTAAACCCTTCAGAAAAAATCGTTGAAGGCATCAAAAAGGCGGCCAGACATTTTCGTATGGCAATTACCCCGTATTATGCAAGCCTTATCGATATTGACGCCAGGTACTGTCCTATCCGAGCTCAGGCAATACCGAATGGAAATGAGGCGGACTTTTCAGAAAGCGATATGTCGGATCCCTTAGAAGAAGATCGAGACTCGCCGGTACCAGGTCTGACTCACCGATATCCGGATCGAGCATTATTACTTATTACAGATCGCTGTACTATGTATTGCAGGCACTGTACCCGTCGTAGACTTGTAGGACAATCCGATATGCACTTCGATTCCAAACATTTTGAGGCAGCGATCGATTACATAAAGGACCATTCTGAAATCCGCGATATTATCATTTCAGGCGGTGATCCACTGATAATGGATGATGACAAACTCGAACATATCATCGAAACCTTACGTAATATCTCTCATGTGGAGATTATCCGCATCGGCACCCGCACACCCGCGGTTCTCCCTATGCGAATCACGCCAAAACTAGTTAAAATACTCAAAAAACATCATCCGATTTACATTGCCACACATTTTAACCATACTCGTGAGATCACGCCTGAGTCAACAAAGGCGTGCACGCTTCTGGCTGAAAACGGATTTCCTCTGATCAATCAGACTGTTCTCCTTCGAGAAGTCAACGACTGTCCCCATGTAATGAAGGAACTCTGTCAGAAACTCCTCTCTGTTCGAGTAATGCCCTATTATATCTATCAATGTGACCTTTCCCAGGGGATCTCCCATTTTCGTACATCTCTCGGCCGAGGTGTTCAGATAATGGAGGCCCTGAGAGGGCATACTTCCGGATTGGCAGTACCCACTTTTGTAGTCGACCTGCCTGGCGGTGGAGGTAAGGTTCCCATTATGCCAGCATATGTCCTTGCCAGATCCGATGACCGGGCGGTCTTAAGAAACTATGAAGGTGCCATTACAGTCTATATGGAACCGCACCGGTGGGAGAGCATATGCGGTCATGACCCAGCATGCAGTCAGGAAAGATACAAATCAACAAAAGGGCCAGGCATGCTGATGACCAAACCCCATACAGTACTGGAACCAACCAGGCGTCATATTGAACCAAAGTTATCATAGATGAGCACAATTCTTCTTTAATAGGCCTCAATGAAAACCATAGCATTTATCGGTTCAGACAAAAATGCAGGTAAAACCACAGTCTATAATTTCATATATAAGCGACTCATAGAAAAGGGCGATAAGAAAAAGCCAATATGCTTAACCTCAACAGGAATCAATGGTGAGCCCTTTGATACTTTTGAAGGGCATCCCAAACCACCTATTGTTATCTATCGTAACAGCTATTTTATTACAGCTGATGCTCAATTAAAAAAAAATACAAGACACTACGAGATCATCGAACGACTCAAAAGTCCGGATTTTTCAAACCACTACATACTGGGAAAATGTACCAGAGACTTTCACATCGTTTTAGAAGGCCCAAACAGCAAGGATGAGGTTATGTATGCCAAAGAGAGTATAGAAAGTCATATACCATTGACATACCTTTTGATAGACGGTTCCATTGACAGACAATTTTTGGGGCATCCTGACATAAGTGATGAGTTCTTTTTTTCGATACTCATATCGAACCGAAAAGAACAGAGAAACAAGGCATCTGCATTGCTTGCTTCACTTCGTATCCCTCTTTGCTCCTGTGTATATAAAAATCTTATCAAAACCCATCTCAAGAAAGAGACAAAAACGCTTTTGTTTTGCGAAAATAATGAGTTACTCTTCCATGGCAGACAGATCCCATTTCTCGATGAGAGTTTGAAAAAGAGTTGTGAAAGTATCGGGAAGGGACATGGCCTTCTTTATTTAAAAGGTGCTTTATCCAAAAGACTTTCCGGGTTTCTGGCCGGTTTTAAAAATCTAACGATCATCCTCGATAATTTTACCTTTTTCCAGAATATATCAAACCATCAAATCAAAAGTAGCGGATTGTCAAAGAGGCTCTATCTCTTTCATCGAGTAAAAGTACTCGGTATCTTCTTAAGGCGAGAGTTAGAAAGAGCATCGGCAGATACACTCGATTTTCCAGACAAGATACCGATTTATAACCTGTATGAAGATCCCCCGGACAGGCTCAACATGATAGAAGTTGACTCTTGAAAAAGGAAGGAAGAATGGCAAAACTTCCATTGAATTCAAAACAGATCGAACGGATTAAGGCCCTCGCCAAAGCAATCGCGGATGATATCCAGCAATTTATTCAGCGATATTCCACCATATCAGTGGAGAGGACCCTCCTGAGACTATATGGAGTAGATGGGTCAGACAGCCACGGCAGGCCACTTCCCAATTGCTTGGCAGACATATGGCAGGAAAAAGGCGATATTTCAAAAGGCATATCGAAATGGTTTGCGGCTTTGCTGCTTTCCTGCAATAAAGATGTCAAAACAACAGCGGAGCTGATCGCAAATGGTTCCATTACCCTGGACTTGATAGAGATGATCCCATTTGCTGAGATCTGCAAAAAAGAGGAAGAACTCGTACGAGATGCACTGGCTGTTTTAGATAGCACACGAAGGAGAAAGAAGGAGAAAATCGAGCGATATGGTCAACCGTATCAGCCTTTACGGTATATGATTGTAGCTACTGGGAACGTTTATGAAGACAGGACACAGGCTGCATCTGCGATTATGGCAGGTGCGGATATCATTGCCCAGATACGAAGTACAGCACAGTCTTTACTCGATTATGTGCCATATGGCCCTACAACTGAAGGGTTTGGCGGGACCTTTGCCACGCAGGCAAATTTTAGGATCATGCGCAACTCACTTGACGAGTTCTCTGAAAGAGAGGGGCGATACATCCGTCTGGTAAACTATTCTTCAGGGCTTTGTATGGCAGAAATCGCTGCCTGCGCTGCATTTGAGGACCTTGATATCCTACTCAACGATTCGATGTACGGCGTACTGTTCAGGGATATCAATATGAAAAGGACATTTGTCGACCAGTATTTCAGTCGGCTGATATGCAGCAGGGCAAAGATCATCATCAATACCGGCGAGGACAACTATTTGACAACATCCGATGCAATTGAACAGGCCCATACGGTAACAGCATCCCAGCTTATTAATGAGGCCATGGCAAAAAACGCCCTTTTAACCGATGCATTGCTGGGTCTTGGGCATGCCTTTGAAATCAATCCTGAAGTTGAAAATGCCTTTTTGTATGAGCTGGCTCATGCCCAGCTTGCCAGGCAATTATTCCCCAATGCGCCGCTTAAATACATGCCTCCAACCAGATATAAAAGCACAGACATCTTTTATTCACATGCCATGGATACGATCTATAATCTGGCCTCTGTTACAACCCATCAGGGAATTCATCTTGCAGGTATCCTGACTGAAGCGATCCATACACCCTTGATGCAGGATCGTTATAACTCTCTTTGCAGCATCAATTACGTATTTCACATTGCTAGGGATCTTGGGAATGAAATCGAATTCAAAAAGAATGGATTTATCAACAAACGTGCAAAACATGTTCTGTCTGAGGCAGAAGACTTTCTTAAAGAGATGCATAAAAGCGGGGGATTAATCGATGCTATCAGCAAAGGAAGCTTTGCAGGAATCAAAAGAGAAATCGATGGTGGTAAGGGTCTCGATGGTGTCTTTGAAAAAGGGGTAGAGTATTCCAATCCTGTGATGGAGTTCCTCGAAAGAGAAGGGGTGATTGATGACTGAAGAACTCATAAAACCGTATGGCGATACATTAGACGATGGAGTGATGCAACTCTCTTTCACCCTTCCGGTCGAAAACACTCCAAAAGCGCTAAAAGCGGCAAAGAGCTACTTGAGTATGCTCAACTTCGATGATATCATCGTTGCTCACAGCCGGAAAATCGCGCAGGGCTTCACCTTTTTTGTGGCCTATGCCCGGGCAAAACCGGTCATTGACTACGCCAATATAAATGAACCTGCCAAAGAATTTCTGACAATGGGTTTTCATGAAATCAACAAGCGTATCAGTAATGATCTCAGGCGCAGGATCGTTGTTGTTGGTGCAACGATCGGCAGTGATGCCCATACAGTGGGGATCGATGCGATATTCAATATGAAGGGGTATAATCACGACTATGGGCTTGAGCGTTATCCTGAAATCGATGCGTATAACATGGGTGCTCAAATCAGTAGTGAGGCCCTGATCCAAAAGGCCCTTGAAGTGAATGCAGATGCAATACTCGTATCGCAGACCGTGACTCAGAAAGACTCCCACATCAACAACTTAACCGGATTGGTCGAACTCCTTGAAGCCGAAGATATTCGAAGACGATTTATCCTCGTCGTCGGCGGGGCGAGGATCAACGATGATTTTGCAAAGGAACTCGGTTATGATGGAGGGTTCGGTCCGGGCACACTGCCTTCGGATGTGGCATCGTATATCTTTAATAAAGTCTTGGAAAGAACCGGAAGGGGGAAAGTAAGATGATTGAGACGAGTCTGAAACTCAGGATGAGTATGCATGACGCCCATTATGCAGGCAATCTTGTAGACGGTGCGAGGATGCTGAATCTCTTCGGCGATGTTGCTACTGAGCTCCTCATTCGCTATGACGGAGACGAAGGACTGTTCAGGGCATACAGCAATGTGGAGTTTCTGGCACCGGTATTCACAGGCGATTATATTGAGGTAAAAGGAAAGATCACCTCTGTGGGCAATACTTCAAGGAACATGGAATTTGAGGCCTGGAAGATCATTGCACCGGAACCGGAATCAGGGGAAACCGCTGCCAGTCTCCTAAAAAAACCCATACTCGTTTGTAAGGCATCTGGCACCTGTGTTACGCCCAAAGACCGTCAGAGGATTAAACATGAGCAATAATCCACTGGTTATCACATGTGCCCTTATCGGTGCAGAGTTAACTAGAGAGGATACGCCTTATCTTTGTCTCACACCAGATGAACTGGCCCAATCCGCGCAAATGGCAGTGAAGGCAGGTGCGTGTATTATCCATCTGCATGTACGTGACGAACAGGGCATGCCGAGTCAGCGCACAGATATCTTTAAAGAAGTCTCAGAAAAGATTAAAGCAAGATGTGACTGTATCCTCCAATACTCCACAGGAGGGGCCGTGGGTACCCCCCTTGCACAAAGATGTGCCCCATTAAAACTGAAACCTGAAATGGCCACCCTTTCTATGGGCACGATGAATTTCGGCCCTGATATCTTTGAAAATCCTGAAGAGACGATAAAGACGATTGCTGATACGATCAAAAAAAACAGCATAATGCCTGAGCTCGAAATCTTCGATCTCGGCATGCTTGATACTACATTTCGCTATATGAAAAAGGGGTTGATCCCGGAAAGATTTCACATTAACTTTGTTTTAGGGGTTCCAGGTGGTCTGAGCGGGGATATCAGGAATCTGGTCATTCTTGTTGACCGACTGAAGTCAAATCAAACCTGGTCTGTAGCCGGCATCGGACGCTTTCAATTACCACTGGCCATCCATGCATTGGCCATGGGGGGGCATGTGCGTGTCGGTTTTGAAGATAACATCTATTATCACAAGGAAGAGTTGGCCAAATCGAATCCGCAACTCATTGATCGGATCATTCGTATAGCCAGGGAATTCGGCCGACCGATTGCAACTGTAAAACAGACCAGAAGAATTTTAGGGCTTTGAGGAGGGATTATGTTTAAACTCAAGACGATTGGTTTCTCTTTATTAATCATTGCTGGTGTGCTTTTTTTATTCAAGGGGCTTTCAGGCCTCATGGAAAAAAAGCTGGAAATCTTTACAATCCAAGAGCTCTTTGGCCTCGATTGGATTGAAAAGATTCCATTGGGATTTGCCCAGAGTTGGGCAACTACAATATCAACAAACCAATTATGGATAATCCTTGCAATTCTCGGGACAATCTTCTTCTTAATCGGGGCGTATAGGGAATAATAAAAGTAATAGCCTCGCTTTTTGAAAAGAGTCGCTGAAGCAACAGCCAAAGTGTACTCCGTGTAAAACTCGGATCCGCATATTTATTATGACCTCTTTCAGACACAATATCTGAAACAGTGTCCATCCAGAACCATATTTTTAAAACTCGTCACATTTCCAATTCATACCATAATGGAACAATTCTTATTCTGTATTGTCTAAATACATGATCGAAACGGAAGAAAGACCAAAATGCCCCTTTCGTAATGACAATGAGCTGATCCATGCCTTTTGTTCCGGCGAAAGACGAGCATTTGACGACCTGGTAATGAAATATAAGGACAAGATCTTTAACCTTTGCTACTTATTCCTCGGTGATTATCAGGAAGCCGATGATATTGCCCAGGAAATATTTATAAAAGTCCATCGTTCATTGGATAAATTCAGGTTTGAATCGACATTTTCTACCTGGCTATACAGGATTACTGTAAATACCTGTAAGAACCGTGTCAAATCATTAGACTATCGGTATAAGAAATGGATGTGCCGTCTCGATACAGGCAATCCATTCGATACTCATAACAATTCAATTGAACTCGTAGATACATCCGACTCACCCTTGTCTGAACTGGAGAATAAAGAACGTACTAAACTGATCAATAAAGCGATTCATTCCCTTTCCAAGGAGAAGAAGACCGTGACGATCCTGCGCGATATTGAGGGTCTGTCCTATGAGGAGATCGCTCGACTCACAGGCCTAAAACCAGGTACAGTCAAGTCAAAGCTTTCCAGGGCAAGGATGGATCTGAGAAAGAAGCTCGATGGAGTTTTGTAATGAGATGCAAAGAGATTGAAAGACTTCTCTCTGAATATGTAGACGGTATTCTAGATGATAGAGCCCGTACCCCCATCGATAAACATCTGTTGACCTGCAGCAACTGCAAGGCGAAACTCGAGTCATTAAAGACAGTTGTTAATGAAATCAGTGCATTGCCGCCTGTTTATCCACCGGCTGACTTTTTAGATGTGATCCATGATCGAATTGAAACGGACTCTCAGTTTAAACGTATCCTTAAAAAACTCTTTATTCCCTTCAGGATAAAGATTCCCCTCGAATTTGCTACTGCAGCAGTACTCGGTATCCTTATATTCTTGATCATCAATACACAGCAGATAAGAGATATTCAAGTCCCTATTGTGGGAAAAGCGCCTCTTGAAACCGCAGAAAGAAGATCGAATAAATCGGATACATACTTTGCACACGAGTCACTTAAAAAAGTATCTCCAACCAAACCGAAAATGAGCAAGACATTGCAAGAGCCTGCAGATATCTTACAGAACGAACCGATTTTGCTTACGCTTTTGATCCACCCAAAAGGCTCTGATTCGAAACAGATGCCACTGTCGGAAATGGACAGTGTTCATAATGGAGGCAAAGAATCCGCTCCACCAGAAAAGATGAAAAGACGTACAATGCAACTGACAGACTCTGATCGGTTTGGTGAGTTTGCATTAGAAGAGGCTGATAGGGGTAATGCGCCATCAAGAGAAGTGGAAGATGCAATACAGAGGATCAAAGAGCTGACAACCCAGGTCGAGGGTGCGACTTTGTCTACTCCGGAAGAAAAAGATGAGGCCCTGCCGCAATCTCTTCGAATAGAGATTCCCACAAGGGACTATAATTACTTTGTAAACCAATTGAGCGAAATCGCGGACTTCCAATCTCCCCCTCCTCAAGTCAGCTCAAAGGGTATACAAAAGCTACAAGTGGACATACGCTTTAGAACTCTTCCTTGATCCGGATTCTTCACCTTCATTTTTTTGATACTTCATCCCCCTGCCCTATCCCTTTTTAACCTTTCTTTAACGATTCAGGAACAGTTTTGTTTGATAACTTTCTATTACTACAGCGACAGTTTTATAATCTGTTTGAAAGGCCTCTTGACGAGCATAGGTTCAATTGAGTTGTCACGGCAACGGCAGTCATATTTATAACCTGTGCAAAACTCCTGTCTTAGTGAGCGTAAAGAAACAACAGTATTGATCTTTATAATGAGACAACGAATGTACATGATCATACTCTTAACCATCCAGTAATACTTCTGTTCTTTCTTTACGCTCACTACATCACTCAAACAGTTGCACGCGTTATAATATGACTGCCATTGCCGTGACCGATTTTTACGAAGAGAAGCCAATAATCATTTCAAGTTTTTATCAATCGTTCTTCGTTTTACGAAGCGAACTTAGAACGATCAAAAACGCAATACACGTGAAAAAAGATACCTCTCAAAGAGGCTTTTTGCATGATTATCCAAAAGTGTCGCTGTAGTACTATTTCATAGAGATAAAATGATACAAGATCCGGAACTTTCTTGAATATAGATTGTCTAAAGTTACAAATGCAAAAAGAAACGGCCGTTTCTCGATATGAAAAATCAGATAAACCAATTCAAAGGAGGCAAAAATGAAGATATTTATCCGAACAATCTCTTTACTATTGCTGGTCTTGTTCCAGTTTTCATCCGCAGCATTCGCTGAACAGACCAAGGATAATCTCGACAAGACATTATCTCCATATTTTTTTGTAAAAAGCGACGATACAGAACTGGATAACCTGCCGCTCAAATCAACAAACGTCAATGTAAATATTTCAGGTGTCATTGCAGATGTTGTCGTTGAGCAGGTTTACAAAAATGAAGGCAAAAAGCCTTTGGAAGCCATCTATATCTTCCCTGCATCGACCAGGGCAGCGGTCTATGGTATGAAGATGCAGATCGGAGAAAGGACAATCATCGCAAAGATCGATGAACGAAAGGCGGCTCGCCAGGCATACGAACAGGCCAAAAGAGAAGGGCAAAACGCATCGCTTTTGGAACAGCAAAGGCCCAACGTTTTTCAGATGAATGTTGCCAACATCTTACCGGAAGATGTGATCAAGGTGGAATTGAAATATACGGAACTCCTTGTACCCACTGATACTGTATATGAGTTTATGTACCCTACGGTTGTCGGGGCGAGATACACCGGTACTCAGGGTGACTATCAAAAGAAAGCGGAAGACTGGACTGCCAATCCCTATCTGCGAGAAGGTGAGGCACCCACATACAGATTCGATATATCCGTCACTATCCGTGCGGGCCTGCCCATTATGGACATTGCCTGCAACTCTCATAAGACGAGCATCAACTTTGAGGGGAAAAATGATGTGATAATCCATCTGGACCGCTCTGAGAAATTCGGCGGCAACAGGGATTTTATACTCAATTACCGTCTTGCTGGCGGCAAGATTGAATCCGGTCTGCTCTTATATGAAGGCAAAACAGAGAACTATTTTCTACTCATGATGCAGCCTCCAAAACAGGTTAAAATATCGGATATACCGCCTCGGGAATATATGTTCATCGTGGACATCTCAGGTTCTATGCATGGATTCCCCCTTGATATCTCCAAAAAACTTCTCAGGGGCTTAATCGGCAACCTTCGTCCAACAGACCGATTCAATGTGCTTTTATTTGCAGGTGGCTCATCTGTTCTGGCAGAAAAGTCCCTGCCTGCTACAAAAGAGAATATTAACCGCGCAATCCACGTGATCGAACGACAACGGGGAGGAGGTAGCACCCAGATATTGCCGGCACTCAAAAAAGCGCTTTCCATGCCGGGCACAAAGGGGTATTCACGTACCATTATCATCGCAACAGACGGCTATGTTTCCGTTGAAGAAGAGACATTCGATCTCATCCGAAATAGCTTGGGTGATGCGAATATGTTTGCTTTTGGTATCGGATCGAGTGTGAACAGGCATTTGATCGAAGGCATGGCACGGGTAGGAATGGGAGAGCCTTTTGTAATTACCCATCCTGAAGATGCACCCAAAAAGGCTGCAAAATTGAGAAAGCTTATAGAGTCACCAGTGTTGACGAATATCCAGATCGATTATGGGAAGTTCGATGTATATGATGTAGAACCTCCCCGTATTCCAGATGTCTTTGCCCAACGTCCTGTGATTGTCTTTGGCAAATGGCAGGGAAAACCACGGGGCAAGATCAAGGTACAGGGGATTACGGGCAATAAAACATACAGAAAAAGCATCAAAGTCGGCAAATTGGAGCCTCATAAAGACAATGCTTCCCTGCGTTATCTCTGGGCAAGGCATCGTATTGCCGTGCTTGCCGATTATAATACGCTGAGGCCAAATGATGAGAGGATAAAAGAAGTCACCAACCTTGGTCTCACCTATAATCTGTTGACCGCTTATACCTCTTTTGTTGCAATCGATACAGAAAAACGCCTCCATGACGACACTCAGGCCACAACCGTAAAACAGCCCCTCCCGCTTCCTAAAGGTGTCTCCGATTATGCTGTGGGATCGAGTTTGGCAAGGAAAACAAAAGCGTTCAACTCTTTTGCTCCAGAGGGCGCTGTTCAAGGCAAGTTTCGTGCTCTGAAAGAGGCAAATGAAAGAGAGAAAGACCAATTACAAGTTGAAAAGCCACACGAGGAGGCTGGAGATAAAGGGATTCAGCTCGCACTAAAGAAAATTGAGGTGTCAAAGGGCGTATCAAAAAGCACTATAAAGAAGATGATCGAAAAACAGATACACACGATGAATCAGTGCCTTTCTGCTGCATCTCATACATCCGGACTACAAGGCGTATTGAATTTGAAACTCACTTTGGACTCCAAAGGGCAAGTCAAAAGGGTTGAAATGGATTGCAAAGGGCAAAAGATCGATGAGGCTTTGAAGAAATGTCTGACCCAAGAGCTTAAAAAACTGGTCTTCCCTGCCCTTTCATACGGGAAAACTGCCAATATATCTGTAATATTCGTACTGAGATAAGCAAATCGCCTATCAGTTTGGCGCTATGAAATAGAAAACGATCAGCACTCTTCAATGAGGGGCAAATCTGAACCTTGTCCCTCGTTGAAGCAACTCCTTTCAAAAAGCGCAAATATTCCTCTCAGCATAAAAACAGCGCAGAGATTCTTCAACGCCCAACTTTTCCAGTATTTTGAAATACACAGTAGGCCAATGTAGATTCAGATTGAATGGTGCAACTCTGGTACATTGCAGTCTTTTTCATTTGACGGAACTGTTATGCATTCAGACTATAAGTAATTATAGGGGGCATTCGTTTTATCAAAAAAGATTGACAGAACGTATCGTTGCACATATATTTATACGTATAGAAATCGGGAGAGAGAATAACATGAATAAAAAGCTAACGCTGCTCCTTGACGAGACAGTTATTAACCAAGCCAAAAATTACGTTGAACATCATAAAGAAACTCTTATTCATACCCCGTTTTAGTGGACACTCATAAGAGCCTCAAGTAAATAAAAGAGGGAAAGGAGTGATCCATGAGTAAAAAGAGGAAGAAATATGATTCAACATTTAAATTAGAAGCGATCC
>JAXHVA010000259.1:1479-2606 GCA_034189035.1 Thermodesulfobacteriota bacterium | reverse complement strand
GAGGCCCCACAGTTTCAAGGCAATGAGCCAAGAAATCGCCTCCGTAATTTTTGAGGGTGCTTATTTGTCTTTCTATCTCCTGGATAGTCCGTGACTGCCTCCAGAGCTTGGCTTGCTCAAATGGGGTTCGGAGTGTACAATAAGATCGCATTGGATAGCCTGATTTTTCACAGGCCAATAAAAGCTTTTTTGCTTCAGGTCGGAAGTCATCATTAAGCATGTTTAAGCTTCTGCTCATTTGTACCATCCTTTGGAACGGGTTGTTATTCTCATATTCGGTTGTGTCTGAAAATGGATGCTGCCTAAATACCAAGCATTAATGCCACACATAAAAGCTCTACCCTGATGCGTTTTCCTAAAATAGGGGCCAATGTGGTATTTGTTTCGCTTTGGAGTATATGACAAAATCCACCTCCAAGTTAATGACCATTTCCAATGCCATGATGCTATTTTCATATATCCTCCATTGTCTCTAATAATGTGGAAATCACCCGCTATTTTCAGTCGGGTGAATTTCATAGTTATAGATTATTTGATCTATAGGCCCCTCAAATTTCATGCCGCACCCCTTCTTAACGCTTTCTGTATCCTCCCAGAATACCATATTGTCACTACCCATAAAATAGGGAATAAAAACATCACGACAAATAGCGATACCAGGGATGCCCACCACGGACACCAATTATTATGTGTTATTAATTTCATTTTGCCCCCCATTATATACTATCTCGATGAATCGCTTAAATGTTTTTAATTTGTGCCACTCATGCTTAAAATGCAGGAATATTAAACTAAATGTTTTTTGTTTTTCTTCGAGTTCCCCTTTCTTGGCTTTCAGCTCAAGCACCAAAACCCGCCTGTTAGGAAGAAATATCACACAATCCGGCCACCCTGGAGGTAAAAATCGACGCACAGTTGAGGAATTTGTTGCCCATTGAGGAATTATGAGGGCCGGATATCCGTGGGCATTACAATAATCCATGATTTTTTTCGATAATGCACTCTCCGGCTCATCATTGATTATTTCCTCATCATTGTCGGGATTAATAGGCCCGGATTGGCCTCTCCATTTCCTTTGTTTCGCTTCATATTCGACCAGCCATTCTTCTGTTCTTTTTATTCCCATT
>JAXHVA010000259.1:0-1379 GCA_034189035.1 Thermodesulfobacteriota bacterium | reverse complement strand
CATCGCAATTTTGGGCAGATATCCCATGCTTGCAAAGGGTTCTGGGGGCTGGTATGCCCCCGTTAATTAATACGTATTTGTACGGTATTTTATTCCCTATTTTTTGGACTGTTTGATGGTTGCTTAACGCATTTATCCATCGCTCAACCTGCTGCCTCCTTAATCCGACTATTTCCGAGACCTCCCTTATCGTTCTGGGCTTATGGAGCGCATAAACAACTAGCAGTAGTACCTCAATTAGATTTTCCCTTGTTTTTATCAACTCGACTCCCGATCTTTCAGGTCCATTAATGCTTGCTCCTCATTTAGATATTGGTTACAAACCTGCTCCCACCATTGGCCGTTTACATCGCAATAACCACGACCAGCAAGGCCACTCCCATATAAGCATGTAGTGTATTTACATTTAATGGCACCTGGAACAAAACGACCATTTTAAATTGTTTATAATATGGCGTAGCCAACTGTTTTCTTCCATATCCCATGTGCTAACCATTGGATGTTTACTCAAAACTGACAGCACATTGGTTTTGGTTCGCTCTCTTTTTCCCAGGCTGGCTACTACACCACTAAAGCTGCATAGAATCATTTTCGTCCTCATAGCTCTTTGGGTAGATTAACTGGCTACTTTATCTACAAACGGTCTTGTGTCCATCTTAATGTAATAGTCTTTGCCGTTGGAATCTAATAGCATAATAGCATCCGTGAGGAAATCTTTCAATTCTTGGCTTGATATCCCTTTCCGGTGGTTCATTTTACCGATTTTGTATAAATCAACAAAGTCAATTGTATTGTAGATTAAGCTTATCGCAGGCTTATAACCGACAATCGGCTCCATGCTCACCCATGTATTTATCCCCATTTTCTTGGCTTCTTTAATGGCTGTGATCCTATCCTTTGGTATTGCTGCTCCTGGCTCATGCTCTTTTGATTTTAATTCATCGGAATATGTCAAAGTGGTTCCGAACCAACTGTCACTATTGGCCGCAAGGATATCAAAATCGGCGGCAGCCCTCATCCCGCCTTTTGTTAGAATGTTAATTCCACATCGGTTTTCGTGTAAAATTTGCATCGCTTTTCTTGTGATGCTGTTGTTTTCAATGGGCTGATAAGGATCGGATGTAAAGCTTAAGAATATTGGGACTCTTGACCCTGAGTATTTCTTCGCGTCTTTCTCTAAGGCTTTTAAGATTCCTGGCCTTGGGATGGAGTTTGCAAATTCTTCCTTAGTCATTCTTGGCCGAAACACCCCTGGGGCATAGCAGTAATCGCAACCATGAGCACACCCTCTATATAAATTACAGGCGAGATCACCATATTCCCTTGCTTTTCCGGTTGGTTGATATATGGCTTTCATGTGATCCCATCTCCTCCTTTTC
>JAXHVA010000258.1:0-2613 GCA_034189035.1 Thermodesulfobacteriota bacterium | reverse complement strand
TAATCGACGGTCCTCTTTTTCAAGCTCTTTAAGCCTTTTTATATCAGAAAGCTCCATACCACCGTATTTTGCTTTCCAGTTATAAAAAGGTGGCCTCGCTTATCCCGTATTTACGGGATAAATCAGGAGTAGGAACACCAACTTCTGCTTCTTTTAAAATTGCAACAATCTTTGCCTCTGAAAACTTTGTCTTTTTAATAGTAGAGATCTCCTTTCATCTTTATCTTGCAGGAAAATTCTACTTATGTGTGGCCTTATTTTATAAGGGAGGGCTACCTTGATATCAGTTGTAATTTATGTATATTAGCAACAAATACCTCACTTACCTTGTCTCTTGTGAGTTCTAAAAACTTTAAAGTATTTGTTGATGCTTCAATTATTACATACATATTCTCATCAAGAAATGTATAAAAATTATTCATTATAAAAATTGTTTTCAAAAAAATATTGATTAATAATATGTGCCATGTGTATATTCGGTTTTGGAATCTATCATAAATAGATACTCCCAAGAGATTGATACGAAGGATGGTCGTCAATGCGTTATAACGGAGTCGATCAATCCCCCCAGTTTTTGCGTCGACCATCTCTTCAAATTTTTCCGAAAGCTATAAAGAGTATATAATCTCCTTCGTATCAATTGCAACAAACATTTATGATAAGCCGTTTTTCATAATATCGTTATACGCATTAAGGAGATAATAATATGAGAATCACACAATATATCTACAACACGTTTGTTATCGAATCAGGCAATAAAAAAATAGCTATTGATCCAAGTGGCTTTTTCTGTTATTTTTTTTAAATTCACAACTGTAATCCCAGAATCTGAATGGGAAAGCATCACACATATTTTTGTGATCCATGGTGACCTGGATCATTACTGGCATATGGACAGAGTGGCAAGATTTTCTAATGCTCCTGTTATTTGTAATAAAACAATGTTAAGACAGTCGGAGGGAAAACTATAATGCTAATCACATGGGTTAAGGGACTGGCCTTTACGACTCCCATGGAAAAACTTTATACAATTTCTGTGGATGAAACCATTCAGCTAGATGGAATGACAATAACAGGAATCAAGGCTACTCACAGGCCTGTTACTATAAAAATTGGTCCTTTGTTTAAAACATTAAAGCCTGGACCTGATGAGAGAGTCGGCTGGGGCGCAATCGGTTTTAGTATTCAGTTTGATAGGAAGAGTGTTGTAAATCTTGGTGATACTCTCCTTCATGAAATAGAGTGGAAAGGTATGAAAAATCCTGATGTTCTAATTATTCCTATTGGCGGAAAAACTGTGCATAATAAGACGGATGAAAAAGAGGCGATACAATCAGTAATAAAAATGCACCTAAAACTTGTAATCCCCTGCCACTATAACAATCCTGCATTATTTTCTAAAAGATATAATTCTGCTGATGATAAAATGTTTAAAAAAGAAGTTGAAAAAATGGGTATAGAGTGTGTATTTCGAAAAGGTGGCTCAATAGATATTTAGCCTATTATCTATGAACTAAATTCGTATAACAAAACGTTGCACTGGATTTTACTACACTAACACTTCATAAAATCCGGTAAACTTAGTCGTTGGCGTTCCGCGGATAGATCGGATACTCACGGGGGCAAGCTTGCTTGCCTCCGCGAGCATTGCTCATCCGCGCGGCATTAGACGTAATGGAAATAAATGATGAACTGGTTTAATAATGAAAATTACTGGTCTCTTTTTTATGATTGGATGTTCCCCGAAGAATCTTTTCAACAGGCCAAGGAACAAGTTGATGATATCATCAAAATTACCGGAGTAAGAAGCGGCTCGGTTCTTGATCTCTGCTGCGGGCCAGGCAGACATAGTGTCCCGCTTGGAAAGCGAGGCTTCCTAGTAACCGGTGTTGACATTCAGCAGTTCCTCATAGAAAAAGCTCAAAAATATTCAGAAAAGGAAAATGTGTCTGTCGAATACATCAAAGAAAATATGCTGATATTCAAGCGACCTGAATCCTTTGATCTTGTCATCAACATGTATTCTTCGTTCGGATACTTCAGTGACCCGGAAGACGATTTCAGGGTATTGGAGAATACGTATAATTCTCTGAGACCCGGCGGGAAGCTTTTGATCGATGTTCGGGGAAAAGAGATTCATGCTATGGAAAATGTCACAGAATTTTCTCAGGAAATGCCTAACAGGGATCTTATATTTCACCGCTCAGAGGTAAATGAAGATTGGACTCGTTCAGATGCGGAATGGATCTATATAAGAGATGGAAGTGCATATAAGTTTAAGATGTCGGTCAATTTGTATTGTGGGTCAGGTTTGAGGGCACTTCTTCAGAAGGCTGGCTTCTCGGGTGTGCAGGTTTATGGAGATTTAAAAAAAAGGCCATACAACCAAAATGCAAAAAGGCTTGTTGTTGTGGCAGAGAAAACATGAATTTTGGTTAATAAACGCCCGGACGCAGACGGGCAAAAAATGCGCCCGCTGGTCAGACGAAGCGTGTGTGCCGGGCATGGCACAGGACTAGCGAGGTGAGAGTCCTCGTACTACCAGGTGTTCGCGGAGTCGAAGGTTAAGAGAAGGGAAAGGGCGTCGTTGTGAGGCGGTGTCTGGAGGAAGCC
>JAXHVA010000257.1:0-2621 GCA_034189035.1 Thermodesulfobacteriota bacterium | reverse complement strand
GCAAACGTAGTTTGATTGTGCGGTTCACGGTGTCCGGTCAAGTACCTTGTTCTGGCGCGCGGAGCGCGACGGAACAAGGTACTTGACGAAGTCAGCACCGCGATTCTCGGCGACGCGCAGCATCGCCGAGAACGTGTTGATCAGCCGCGCTGCTTTTGGCGTCGACTGGATTAGTCTTGTTCGGCTTGCTTTTCTTAGTATCCGTAATTTCGGAAGGCTTACCCAAATAAGATGCCGGAGGTAGATCAGTGTTGATCACTTTTTTGGGCAACTCGCCGTAAAACTGGTCCATTAGCCCTTTTGGTTTGTACTTACTCGCGATTAATGGCTTGATTCTATTGGTACGATCTGCATTCCACTCAGGATGATTGATAAGATGAAAAGTGTTAGGTGCGACAAGCATGGCAATCAATGATATATATTGACTCTCACTCAATAAGTTTAAAGTTTGCCGATAGTAAGCCTTCGCTGTGAATTCAAGGCCAACGACAGGGCTTCCATCGACATCTCCGAAATACATTGGATTGATAAATATATTTAACTGATCATCCTTTGATATCATTTCATCTGCAACGAATTTTGCGATTATGGACTGTTTAAGTTTTGCAATGCCCGGTTTAAAATCATTAAAATACAATTTTTTTGTAATCGCCTGTGTGATTGTCGTCAATCCATTTCCGGGCGTAGAAAAATCTATCCCATTGTGGCTATAAAACCCAGGATCTTGCACCTTTATGATTATCTCTGTTTGTCGTTCACTCAAATCATTTATCGAAACCTCAAACTTTTTAACAGTACCATTCGGATGTCTCCATTGAGCCTTAGTTATGTCTAAAGAGATGACTTTTTGTGTGTATTTTCATGCCTTTTGGACGACGTACCCACAATAAATAACGATCCCCAAAGCAAATATCAGCAAAAACATCCCAGTGTATTTAAGAATTTTTTTCATTGTTTATTCTTCAACCGCCGAACGACCCAATCACCGGGCCAGCTGAGTGGAGCAAATTTTGTGGTAAAAAGAGCGAAGCGCTACCACAAAATCTGCGCAACGTAGCTGGCTCCGCGTACATTGGATTGTTATGTTTGTAACCACTTATACATAACCAGCGCATCCACATAACCTTTTGCGGGGTGATTAAATGCCTTTGGAAGCCGCCCAACAATTTTGAAACCAAGCTTGCCCCACAGACGAACTGCACCCTCGTTGCTAGAGGCTACAAAATTAAATTGCATGGCTTTATAACCAAGCTCTTTAGCTATCTGTTGAGAGTGTTTACACATTGTTGTGGCCAATCCCCGACCTCTCGCTTTTGATGAAACCATATAACCGCAGTTGCAAACGTGGTTTCCTGGTCCCGCTTGATTAGTTTTTAAATAGTATGTGCCAAGAATTTCACCGCCCTCTTGAAATACGAATGTTTTACGGGGCGTCTCTAGCCAAATTTTCTCTGCCTGTTCTTTGGTGGTTTCAGTTTCATAAGCATAGAATTCTCCAGCTTTAACAATTTCATGAAAAATAGGCCAAATCGAATCCCAATCCTCTTTTACTGCTTCTCTAATGTTCATGCGAAAATCTCTCTGAAAACATAACATACGGCTGAGCGAGGGGCCGGTTTTACGGCCGATTCGTTCCAGCCGATGGTTGGGCACAATCCTATTTTGGATCCATGGCACGCAAACGCTGGCCTTCAATCCTAGCAATCTCACTCATGAGCATATAGCCCAGTCGGGGGTGCTTCTTCATAAGACCAGTAAGCGCAGAATTGTTCAACTCGATCAGATAGGTTTCTTTGAGAACAACCACGTCGGCACTGGCTGGAAGCATATCAAGAAACTCGACTTCGCCGACAAGGGCTTCCTCGGGCAGGGTGGCTACAACTTTCCCGTTTACCCGAACCTCGGCCTGACTTTCAAGAACAATGAACATCCTATCCAGGGATTTCCCCTGCTCAATAATGCGCTCACCTTCCTTGCAACGCCGTAAGGTTGTGGCCGATTTCAGCGCGTCTCTCTCCTCGTCGGTCAGCCCTGCAAAAAGCTTAACCTGAGTCAGTGCCTGGGATAGCTCCAGAGCCCTTGCTTCGTCTGCTGCAATCGAATTTCCACAGAAAAAAGTCCAGAACACCACAACTACAACCAGAACTTCCAAATACACTCGTCTTGATAGTCCAGTAAGCATACTTTCATCTCCCTTTTGTCAACATTAGTTGTCGTTTGCTATACGCCCAACGTTGAAATGAGTGAACAACAGACTGAGGAATTGCATTTGCCCAATTTTTACACTCAATAATGTATTTGATTTGATCAACACTATTTGTATCTATCGCATAAACATCTATCTCGACACTTCCCCTTGGAGTCTCAATAATTTTTCCAATTTCTGATTGAAGACCAATTTCAAGCAAAATTTGGTTCACATTTATTTGCAAATCTTGCCATGTATTTGGAGTAGGATTATCAATCATCTTTCTTTCGCCTCGTATAAGAGATCAGATTCAAGATTTGATCTCACGGGACACACCTCGTAAGATATTGGAAATCAACAAGCAACCAAATCAAGGAGGTGCATCCCATGAGACTTAAAGATTATGGCCGAAATCACAAAAAACGTAAAGAGT
>JAXHVA010000256.1:0-2645 GCA_034189035.1 Thermodesulfobacteriota bacterium | reverse complement strand
TTCCGGGACCTCACCTCTCTTTATTTGTGGGAATGATGGATACCTCTTATTGAGTTACACTCATTCTCACAATTACTACTACACATGATATCAATCAATACCTAGTGTATGAATTGTATTTGGCCATTATACTGCTTCAATAAAATACTATTGACATCATTTTCAATTATGATACTTATTTACTCTAAGGAGAAGAATAAGAAAGTAAAACATATACCTTCCTCCAGGAGAGAACAAAAAAATGATAAAAGAGAGTAAATCCCTTATAAAGGATAAAGGAGGTATCCTTATCGTAGATGATGAGGATATGATAGTCTCTGTTAGCTCTCGATTAATAGATATGTTGGGGTATAAGACTTTTCATGCAAGAAATGGGGAAGAGGCAATCGCGGTCTATAGAAAAAATATGAATAAGATTGATATCGTCATCTTGGATATGGTTATGCCTGGTATGAGTGGTGGGGATACCTTTGATAGACTTAAAGAGATCAATCCGAATATAAAAGTCCTTCTTTCAACTGGATACAGTATCGATGGACAGGCTCAGGAAATACTGAAGCGCGGGTGTAATGGCTTTATACAGAAACCATTTCGGATAAAAGAGCTCTCTAATAAATTGACTGAAATACTCGAAAAACCTAATACTTAACCATCAGTTAGGAATCAATCACTGTCTGTTTTTACTTTATTCACTTTATTAAAACAATGGAGATTTACATGGCGAATAGAAAAAATCAACGACTAACTGAGACTGTTAAGGGAGCAGGCTGAGCCTCAAAGTTGGGTCCGGGAGACCTTAACAATGCACTTTGCGGTTTGCCCCAAATAGATGATCCAAACCTTATTACAGGGCTTGACAGGTATGAAGATGCGGGAGTCTATAAGATATCAAAGGATTTAGCGATTATTCAAACCATTGACTTTTTCACTCCTATAGTCGATGATCCCTATATTTTTGGCCAAATCGCTGCTACTAATGCGTTGAGTGATGTATATGCTATGGGAGGGCGCCCCCTTACAGCAATGAATATCGTCTGCTTTCCTATTCAGACCATGGATATATCCATCTTGAGGGATATACTCAAAGGGGGTATTGATAAGATAATGGAGGCTGGAGCGGCTCTTGTTGGAGGACATAGCGTCGAGGACTCTGAGTTGAAGTACGGTCTTTCTGTTACAGGCATAATCCACCCCTCAAAGGTAATCACCAATGCAGGGGCAGCTTCAGGGGATAAGCTTATTCTTACCAAACCTCTAGGTACTGGGATAATCAATACGGCAATTAAAGGAGGAATGGCAACAGAAAAGACAATTAATTTGGTCTCAAGTTACATGGCGAGTCTTAATAAAACAGCATCGGAGGTGATGCAGGAAGTTGGAGCAAATGCATGTACGGATATAACCGGTTTCGGTCTTTTAGGCCACGCATCCGAAATGATCGAAAAGACGAACAAGGGAATAATAATCCATGCGCTAAAAGTACCTATATTTGATGAAGCTGTTAACTTCGCAAAGATTGGTCTTGTCCCTGGAGGCACAACCCGAAATCGAGAATTCAGAGGTAAAAATATAGAACTCGACCCAAAGCTTTCACCCTATATTGCCGATGTTCTCTTTGATCCACAGACGTCCGGTGGTCTTCTCATTGCGGTTTCTGAAGAAAAGTCGCAAAACCTCGTTAAAAGACTGAATGAAAGAGGGATTCATGAGGCAGCTATAATCGGAGATGTTATTGAAGACAATAAAGAGAGAATCATAGTAAAGCAAGATGATTAACTCAATATCCTGCCTGTTTTAGATCTTGTAAATCTTTAAAAGGACCAACGAAAAGCCAAGAAGAAAGAATGTAAAGTATATGCGTTCGCTAATAGTATAGAAAGGCAAGGCTTGGCGCAAGACCAATACTAAAAACAAGGAGTTGTGGTAACCAGCGGAAAGAACAGTAAGAATCTTACATAAGTGTATGTGAATAAAAGTATAGCAATATAGCTCCTCTTGCCCAAAAAATAGTTGATGATCAAACCCCAACAATTGATAATGCCCGATTCCCTCTCACCACATAATTGCAAGATAGAGGGTGAGGGTTACAATCGTTCCCAGTAGCCAGCCCAAATTTGCCAGGGGGGTGTACTGTAGCCTCTATCTTCTGCATCAAGGATAAAGGAGCGGTCAAAAGACGTGGGAGAATCTTTTTCGCTGTCTGCATGGAACCTTTTGCCCAGCACTGCTGTTGGCTTCGATAGGCAGCCAGGGTTATGGGAAGTTCACAAGGGAGAACAACTCTGTCTAAGTATACAAAGCGCCATCCAGTAAGCTGAGCACGGTAGCTTAGATCCATTCCCTCGGTTACGGTGTCTGACTACCAACCTTCAGCAACTCGATAGCCTCTCGACGCTAGATGCCAGCCGTGCCGTTGAAATTAAAGAAGAGCCCCGTCTGAATGGAAAAGACTACTCTATCTTAAATACGAAAGTAAAAATAATGATTGGATACTGCTCAACCAGGAATGCTCTGTATTGAGAAAACCCTACGTGGTAGGGTACCATGCCTACCTATGAATTGGGAAAATAGGGCATAGTAGGAAATAAAAAGTCCTGTGTGTTTGGGGGGGGGGGGGGGGGATCCTGTGTTAAATATTGATATGA
>JAXHVA010000255.1:0-2696 GCA_034189035.1 Thermodesulfobacteriota bacterium | reverse complement strand
CGTAAATCAAGAGACATAATGCAAGCATATACATAACAAATCAACTAAAAAACGCTAAAAACGCTGAGTTTATGCAATATTTTAAAATAATTTTTCGCATGAAATAATTTTTTAACGAAAACATATACGACATTTGGAAATTATAATCGAAATAATGCAGGTAGATTTTTATCTTTAAAATGTTGAGATATCCATGCTTGTGGGATTGCTTATTCTTTTAGAGGGGCTATTTATTGCATATTTTACGGAAAATAAGCTAAAAATGATGCTCTTTAGAATACAGTATGCCGCGTGGCGCTTTAATGTAGCAGGTATACGGAAGGAGCAAAAGTGAAAAATCTAAGTTCCTTTATGTCGGATCCTGTACTTGTAAAAATCGGTGTATAAGCAAAATATATACTCAATGGTTGCGAAATTCAATTCATGGTGCTGATCCTGGGAATGTACTTGTTGCTTTAGTCAATAATAAAATAATCGGCATGACAACATATTCCTTTCATGCAATGGGTGGAAGGATCAACCTTCTTTCAGTTAGCAGTGATATGATAAGAAAAGGGTGGGGATTGAAACTTGTTAAGTCAGTGCAGTCAGTTCTCATAAATAGATGTTTAACGCTGGATGTCATAACGCAATCTTCAAATATCGCAGCACGGATGTTATATGAGAAGTGTGGCTTTAAAATTACACAACTCTATAATATATTCCATTTTTGGCTTTGATCTCTTCATAATCAGATTTATGCTAAGATAGAGAAAGACATTCATTCTGGTATAGAATTAGTATTCTGGTTATGTTGTATTTATCCTTCCACATGAAAAAAAATTAAACATTTTATAAAAAATCAATTTTTTAGTTGCCGATTGCATCTTTTTTTGATATCTTCTTTTGATTTGCATTTATGACAGCCCAAAAATAATATTATAACAGCTTACGATATTATATATTTCTCCATGAAGAAGTTGGAATAATATAAAAAGTATATCAGCTTCAGGGAGATAGTTTTCTTAGAGGCTATTACTTTAGGGAGGGATGGATTTAATTGATATTGGACCTCTTTAAAGTCTTGATCTCAGGGAAGACAGAGATGCTGGGAGGTAATAATAAATTGAATCCAACCACAATTCATTATAAAACAACATATCTTGAAATAAATCAAATATTGAATAAGGAGATTTACCATGAAAGTGTTTAAGAACTATTTAACATCATGTATTCCTTTTAAATCCATAAGAGAATGGATTTACTCTCCTATCACCATCTTCATACTCTGTTTTTTGTCAATATCACCATTCTGGAATTGCGGTGTCAACAGTGAACTAACGCCTCCATTACCGCCCACAGACCTTACCGCAGAAGCAGTTTCCTCGAGCCTGGTTACTCTATCATGGAAGGATAATTCTATAAATGAGTTTGGTTTTAAAATTGAGAAAAAGCTTCCTGGTGCAGAATATAGTGAAATTGATACAGTATCATTTGATGTGACATTCTATGATGATATTGGTGCTATTGTTGGAGAAACATATTATCGCATCAGGGCTTTTAATCATATGGGATTCTCGCTCTATTCCAATGAGGCCGTGGTTTATCCAGTGGAAGATTGTACTGAGAGCGATTTATTATGGCAAAATTACTCTCTAGAAGAAAGCTTTGACGGCTGTTTCACTGTGGACTTTGTCGGGAAACCAAATAACAATAATATGGACGGGATTTTTGCCCTCTCGGATGGTGAAGGTACAGGATTTTCAGATTATGCTGTACTCGTTCGTTTTAACGAAACAGGAATAATCGATGCCCGCAATGGCGATATATACGAAGCTGATGAGGATGTTCCATATACAGCCGGCGTCAGCTACCATTTTCACCTGGCAGTTGACGTGCCGAACCATACCTACAGCGTGTCTGTGACTCCGACAGGCTCATCCGAGCAAACGATCGCAACAGACTATGCCTTCCGGACAGAGCATAGCGATGTGACAAAGCTGGACAACTGGGGCTTATGGGCAGATGCGGGCTATTCCTTTCAGGTATGCAACGTAGTTGTTGAAAACACAACTCCGGAACCTACAGAGCCACCAGAGGCTCCGAGCAATCCTCAGGCAACACCTATATCCTCAAGCCAGATAGATATTAGCTGGACTGACAATTCAGATAACGAGATCGGATTTACAATTGAAAGAGCGCCTGATGACAACGGCAGCCCCGGATACTTCGAAGATATTATTTCTGTATCAGCAAATACTGAATCTTACCCAAATATTGGTCTACCCCCAGATACAACCTTCTATTATCGTGTTAAAGCATACAATAGTGCAGGGATATCAGACTGTACCGATATAGTAAGCGCGACAACTCATGAAGAGCCTATAATACCTGAGGCTGACTTCCATGTAAATCAGAATCATCCTCAAGCTAGCGACACTAATCCTGGAACAGAAGATCTGCCCTTCTTAACAATTTCAGCAGCACTATCTCAGGCAACTGCCGGAGATACAGTGTTGGTAAGAGCTGGAACATATAGAGAGAGTATTACCCTTCCCTCTGGTGATGCTGGAAATCAGTTTACCCTGATGGGAACTCCAGGTGAAAGGGTAATTATTTCAGGTAAAGAAACGGTTTCAGGATGGACAATATACTCTGGGGATATATGGGTTGCCACTCTTGATTGGGAACCGATTAATCTTTATGTCGGTTATAAT
>JAXHVA010000254.1:0-2740 GCA_034189035.1 Thermodesulfobacteriota bacterium | reverse complement strand
TCAAGTACCTTGTTCCGTCGCGCTCCGCGCGCCAGAACAAGGTACTTGACCGGACACCGTGAACCGAACAATCAAACTACGTTTGCTTGTGCGGCCCCCGGTGCCGGTCAGCACCGCGATTATGTGTGTAAGAAATGAAACGAAGTGTGTTTAGGCCGATAGGGGCAATAGGTGGGGGAGGAATCCCCATGGCGTTTGTTGGCTCCATAGCCTTTCTGCTGGTTTTGTTGCGTTACGTAAGTATTAGATTGAGTCCTTCGGCTCAAGACAACATTAAGGAGGTGTCTATGGTTAAAACATTAACTGTTAAAGCTCGATTTGCAGTTAGTACTGTATTGGAAACAATCTGGGCTATTGGAGCTGGCGGCGTTGCGGGACACCTATCGGCCTAAGCACATTTCAATCAATTACACCGATCTAACAAAAAGGAATACGAATGAAAGCCAAGGTAAAGGTCTTAAAATCAGCACGGGGAATGTTTGCAGCAGAAATAGATGGACAAGGTGAATTTGTTATATTTGAACTGTTAGATACATCAGAGCCAGAGGTAGGAGATGTTATTTCACACCATGATTTTTATAGTATGGGTGGTGAAACCTATAAAAACATCACTCAGGGGTGTGAAATAGAAGTGTTCGTGGAAGATGTGTGTGGCGCAAATCTTATAAAGCAGAAGTGCTTTCTATAATATTACACATAACAAATCACTGCACTGGATTTTTACTCCGCTGCGCTCCATAAAAACCAGTGAGTTCAACCGATAAGCTGACCGCTCGCTATGCTCACGGTCAGCTTATCGGTGGCTGTTGAGTCCTGCGGACTCTCATGCCCTTTCAGGCGTCGCTCGCGCTCCGCCTATCAAGGACGTTCGAGCCGACTCCGCTTCTCAGGGAGAGACCGCTAAAGCGCTCTCTCCCTTGCGATGCTCGCGGCTCAACAGCCACCGTTATGTAGAGAAAAGTATGTGTAGAAGAATTACTGTTCATATGAAAGTCTTTCTAACAGAGACTTTGAGCCATATATAAACCTTAACAAGAAAGGGGCTTGGGGATGAAAAAAAAGAGTTTAAACAAGAAAATAAGGAATTTTGAACTAAAAAACTTTGTGATAACGATTCTGACTTGTTTATTCATCACGTCAAGCATACTGGTATGTACCGGTAATTGTTTTGGTGAAGAAAAGTATTCACCAATCGTTGAGAAATTGTACGAACTTTATAAGAAAGAGCCGAGAATTTTAGACAAAGCCCTTGCAAACGCGGTGACACCGCCGACAGGAGTATGTTCCAAATCACCGGTAACCGGAGAACCCTTTTGCTGGAAAGGCAAATCGATCAAAGATATGTTAGTGTTTTTTGAAAGATGGCTCAATTTTATCCCCACACCTCAGAATGATGGATTCGCATATTATCAATTATTTTACGATTTTTGCTATAACAACCTTTACGCCCTTCAATTTGTCGAAACCGAACCATGGTTGGGTTGGACAAAAAATTTTACAAAAGCACGCGGAGAAAAGATGGATAGCCCGGTGGATCCAAAAATAATTGATCAGTGGAAAGCGTTTCTGGGGGAAGAATGGAATGATTATATCATTCCTGAAGGCGGTTTTAAGACATTTAATCAATTTTTCACACGCAAAATCAAACCGACCGCCAGACCGATTTTCGGTGATGACACAATTTTGGCGGCCCCTGCGGATAGTTTAATCAATGCGATCAATTCCAATCTTACAGCCACAACCCAAATAAACACCAAATACGAAGAATCTCTTAACATCAGACAACTGTTAGATGGGTCAAAATATACCGACACTTTTAATGGCGGCACTGCAATTTCCTGTGTACTGTTGCCAACAGTTTATCATTGGTATCATGCACCGGTAGGCGGAACCGTTATCGAATCGAGGGAGATCCCCGGTACATCCTTTGGAATGAACGGAGGATTTTATACTTTCGTAAATAATGGCAACTTTGGTGGGTATAAAGCAAGCTTTGGTGTTTTTGGGATATATCATCGTGGTTACTATATCATAGAAACTGAAAAATACGGTCTTGTGGCTATGATCCCCGTAGGCCTTGATGATGTCAACTCGGTTAATTTTGTTCCTGATGTTAGTAATATTCCCGAAAATAATCCGGTTAAAAAAATTACAAAGGGTGCGCCCTTGGGCTATTTTGCCTATGGAGGTTCTGTAGTTATCTTGTTATTTGAACCAAGAGTCTTTACAGGATTGAAAGTTAATCAGGGACAACAGGTCGGGATCATAACTCCAATCAATCGATAAAGTGGAATAGTAAGTCTGAATTTCATCGAGAGACTGTGGAAGTTTATCAAGGAAAAATATTTATACTCAACATAATAGAAAGCTATGAATCGTTTAAAAAAAAATAAAAATGAACTTGATTCTTTGTTTGCGCCTAATTTTCAAACATTTTTAAATTCATAATTTATAGAATTGAAGATTAAGACAATTCCTTTTCAGAAGCACCGCTGGAAGCTCCATAGAGTCGATGTGCCTAGAAACAAGAATAACATGTGATTGAAAAATATAATAAAACATAACAAGCCAGTGCACCAGACGCTTCGCAAAAAGCCGCTCAGCGCTGGTGACCGGCGGCGTTCTCGGCGACGCTGCGCGTCGCCGAGAATCGCGGTGCTGACTTCGTCAAGTACCTTGTTCCGTCGCGCTCCGCGCGCCAGAACAAGGTACTTGACCGGACACCGTGAACCGAACAATC
>JAXHVA010000253.1:0-2765 GCA_034189035.1 Thermodesulfobacteriota bacterium | reverse complement strand
TAAATCCAGTGAACCATACACCAAAAAACCCCCGAATTCTCATTGTCACTCCGGAAGTAACTTATCTGCCCGATGGCATGGGAAATGCTGCCAAAAGTCTTACTGCCAAGGCAGGAGGGTTGGCTGATGTTTCAGCGGCCTTGATTAACGCCCTGTTCATCAATGGCGCTGATGTTCACGTAACCCTTCCGGATTATCGAACTATATTCCGTGAACGCAGCGATCCCATCCTGATGAAGGGGTTGAATATCATCAAGAGCACGATACCTGAAGAAAGGATCCATCTTGCAGAAGATCGGGCATTTTTCTACCTGGATTGTGTATACTCCAATTATGGAGATGAAAACGCTAAGATCTCCCTTGCTTTTCAGAGGGAAGTGATCAACAACATCATTCCCCGGGTAAAGCCGGATATCATTCATTGCAACGATTGGATGACCGGTTTGATCCCGGCCAAAGCCAGGCAATTGAATATTCCCTGCCTTTTTACGATCCACAACATTTTCAGCGTTAAAAATACCCTGTCTTACATTGAGGACCGTGGGATTGATGCGGCATCATTTTGGCAACATCTTTTTTTTGATTATTTCCCTTCTAGTTACGAAGAAATCCGAGAAACCTTACCGGTAGATTTTTTAACCAGCGGAATATTTGCTGCCCATTATGCCAATACGGTTAGCCCCTCCTTTTTGATGGAAATTGTTCAAGAAAGGCATACTTTTGTGGACGAGACCTTTCGAAGGGAATTGACGAACAAATGGAAAGCAGGTTGTGCTGTTGGTATACTCAATGCCCCGGAATATTCTTTTGACCCAGAGACCGATAAAACGCTACCTTGTAGGTACACCGCAAAGAATCACAGGGAGGGAAAACGGATTAACAAACGGTTTTTTCAGAAGCTATTGGGATTAATTCAGGATGAACGGGCTCCCCTCTTTTTTTGGCCTTCCCGGCTTGACACTATTCAAAAGGGTTGTCAGTTATTGGCGGAAATCATATATGATGTGACCTCACGATATTGGAAACAGAATCTAGAAATTATCTTTGTAGCCGATGGAGAGTATCAACAACATTTCAAAGATATAGTGAATTTTCATGATTTGGGGAATCGGGTGGCGATATGTAATTTCGATGAATTGTGTTATCTTGACAGGATATTTACAGTTCATCTTATAAACAATGGGGTTATAGGATTTTGGGAGTTTTGAGAACATCAATTCTAAAGGTTCTTGAAGAAGGTCTCCGCTGGTTGACAAAGATCTCTTTTCTACTAAGATGGGTTATCCAAATAACCAATTTTTATGAAAGGAGATGATACGTTAAAAGCTAGACGGTGAGAACTTCAGGCATAAAATAGAGGAGCCTGGAGTAGATAGGCTATAGGTTGGATGATTTGCGTGGGGCTATAGACCCCGAAAAGGAGATTAATCGAGGGGCCTATAGCCGAATAGTCACCATAGGGCTTAAGACCCTGAATAGGAGACTGGTGTTCACCGACAATAATTCTACTCTTGGAATGAGAAAAAATAAAGCAAAAACAGGAGGAGAATTATGGGTCGAAGTATTGGGGTGGATTTACACAAGAACAGTTTTCGGGTGTGTTATTACAGGTCTGAGAGAGAACATCAGTTCAAGACGTATGGAGTAAGAAAAGCGGGGCTAGAAGCATTTAAGAAGACATTACGAAAAAGTGATGAAGTGGCAGTAGAAAGCACAGGAAATACAGGGTTTTTCACGAGAGAGATTGAAGGGCGAGTAAAGCGGATACGGATAGTCAATCCGATCCAATTCAAAGTAATCTCGAATTCTGTGAAGAAGACCGATGATGAAGATGCATTAAAGATAGCGAAGTTTTTAAGCAAGGACATGATTCCGGAGGTTAGGATGAGAAGTAAAGAGCAGGCACAGATCAGTTCGTTGATAGGCACACGGGATAAATTTGTCAAGCTTAGAACATCGTTGAAGAACAAGATACATAATATTCTCAACGCCAATGGGATCGTCAGCAAGACAGAGATGTTCTCAGGGCAGAAGGGGCTGAGAAAAGTCTTGGAAATGGACCTTGATGAATCTTATCGGTTTGAGATTAAGTTAATAGTAGAACAAATTATACAACTTAATGAGGCGATAGAGAGAATTAATGAAGAGTTAAAAAAACGGGGGAGTCAACTCAAAGGGCACGCAAATCTCACGAGTATTAAGGGGATCAGTGATACAGGAGCGACGATTTTTATAAATACGATTGGAGATATTGCTGATTTTAAGGATGAGAAAGCCTTGGCGAGTTATTTTGGGATAGTTCCTCGTGTGTATATATCGAATCAGACCGTCAATTATGGTCGCATTACAAAGATGGGCAACAAGATTGCCCGGACAGCTTTAGTCCAGTCGACACTGGTTGCGATCAGGTATAGTCCGTATTTGAGAAGTTTTTACGACAAGATCAAAGCAAAGAGAGGTGCTGGTAAGGCGATTATTGCGACTTCAAGGAAAATGTTGGGTGTTATTTACAATACACTTAAGAATGACTGGATCTTTGAGGACTTTACGCAATTTAAAATAGCTTCGTCGGCACTTTAGGTAAACAACAGTAGAATTATTGACTTTTAACATAGGAGGAAATCATGGGTTCTCTTAATAAAGTTATGCTCATTGGCAATTTGGGGGCTGATCCAGAGATCAAATATACACCAGACGGAACACCGGTAGCAAATTTTCGGATCGCTACTACCGAAAGGTGGAATAACCAAAAGGGAGAAAAAGAG
>JAXHVA010000252.1:0-2765 GCA_034189035.1 Thermodesulfobacteriota bacterium | reverse complement strand
AAAAGGGTTCAGATGCCATAAATAACTAACCTATTGATATTCAAGTATTCATTTTTTTGACAATAACAAAATCGAGTAAAAATTTACCGTTTTTTACCTTTCTTGCATGAAGTTAGGTTAAGTTTTTTTTATTTTTACTTTCTTGGCAAAAAGACGGTATAACCGATTAAAATCAATTCACTTGAGCATATTTTAGCATTGAGTGTCAGTTTCACAAGATCAAACCCAACGACAAATCTTTGGAGAAAAAAAGCATAAAAAAAGTTATAGAAATACAAATGAAGCTAGGAAATATTTCTATCCAAAAATAGAGTATGATTTACGATCTCGGGATGAAATCCCTAAAGTGTTAATAGGACTTTAGGGAATATATTGCAATACAGGAATTAGAGACAAGGTTTTTAAAGTCGTCATCTCATCGCCAGACATTATGATTCAACTTAAAATTGAAGAGATAAAAAGATATATACGAGATGCTGAGACACAGAGTGATCAGATTCGCAGAAGAGGTATAAATGGAGAGAAAATCTCCTATAGCGAGAAAGTATTCTCAATCTTTGAAGAGCACACTGAGTGGATTAGCAAACATAAAGTCTGTGATGCCAAAGATCGATTTGATTTTATACTTTACCATCGGGTAATGCAGAACGAAACCGATGATACTGTTGCTGTTCCGATAATTCTGGAAGCCAAAGAACGTTTGGCAATGTGAGCAGCTGCAGTTTTAATAAAGGGTTCAACAATTCGACAGTAGAGTCCTCTATCAATGCTTTGAAGAACAATAGTTTATGCCACTTCTGGATCATGGTATTGAAGGGTTGAAGCGTTATGTTGCCATTTCCGTATAAGCGTGGAACATTCAAATAGTCGGGCATATTCATCGGTAAAAACAGCTCAAGCGTTTGCAGAGGCTTAAAAAAAGAGACAAAGGGGGGGATTCCCTGTAGCCGCTTAATCAACTATTAGCGAGTAATAACATATATTTTTTGTGGACAAGTACGTCTGTAATCAGGGGATGAGTCTTCTACAAAGTAGAAATTCTATGATTAAAAGATGTACTCTTATTCCATAAAAGTACAATATTTCCAATGGGGCATTTGCTACACTTATCGGCCTTCTCAAACCTTAAATTAGGGCTTTCTTTCAGGCGCTAATTAAAAGAATCGCCTTTCAGCGAAACCAGAAATTTTTAAAAGACTAAAAACTTAACCTTTTTAGATTCACTTCCCTTTTTATCATAGTAACTTTGAATCAACGGAATCCCCATATCAGCGGAGAAATCATGCGCTCATCGCATGGAGAGGGCAAATCACCTGGAAGGATCGGCCTTTCCAATAGCTTCAATTCAAGCTCTCGACTTTTCCCACTTCGATTGATTTTCATATTGAGGTTATCCCCAACCTTCAGGGATTGGATAAAGTCCATGAATGAATCGGGATCGTTCAATTGTTTGCCATTTATAGCGGTGATGATATCCCCACCAAAGAGAAATTCTATGGTGCCAATGGCGACTGATAATCCACCTGCTTGAATACCTGCGTTTTCGGCGGGGCTACCGGGTTCTACGGTTTCAACAAGAAACCCATCTACAAGAGGGAAATTGAATATGGTTCGAAGTTTTTTGCTTTCGATCAGTTTGCCGTGAATTCCCAGCCAGGGGCGAATTACGCGTCCATGATTGATCAACTGGGACAATACATCTCTGGTTATGTTTATGGGTATAGCAAAACCAATGTTTTCCGTTTCGACCAGTATGGATGTCATAATCCCTATGACATCTCCGCAACGGTTTACCAGGGGACCTCCTGAATTCCCCGGATTAATGGCTGCATCAGTCTGTATGAGAGGAAGGGTTAAACTCATGGGTGATGTGGGAAGAATTCTGTTGATTCCTGATATTACACCGCGTGTAAGAGTCTGTTCCAACCCCGCGGGATTACCGATGGCGATCACTTCCTCGCCCACCTGGAGTGTATCCGAATTTCCAAGGTGCAGGACAGGTAATTCTTTCGGAGCTGAAATTCGGATAACGGCCAAATCCAGTATTGGGTCAGCTCCCAGAATCCGGGCTTCGTATACCATGTCGTTTTCTAAAGTGACCATAATAGCCTGGCCGCGGAAGACCACATGAGAGTTTGTCAGGATGAGGCCATCCTTATGAATGATAAAACCTGAGCCTATTGATATCCTTACTCTACTGATGAGGGCAAAGGGGTCGATGGTGACTGCAGTTATGTATACAACTGAAGGTGATATCTGCTGAAACAGCTCAGGGACTGGTATCGAGCAATCTGTTCTTCCCGTTGCCAACTGCCCTTTCAGTAGTATCATAAATGTGATACATGGAAATAAGATTAACCATTTTCTCATATGTTGATCTCCTTACAATCTAAAGAGTTGATTGAGGGGTCGCCCTCGCTTATCATGGCCTCTGACCATACCTATGCCTCGGGCCTTTCCAAAAGCATCCAATTCAGGTTTCCTGAATAAATAGTCAAAGCCTATTACTGGCAGTTTCATAACCACATGAGGCTCCAAAAAGTTCCTGTTCGAACAGAAAATTCGATTTCAGCTCTTTGAAAAACAGACGCAACAAGATGGCTTTCAGCCACTTTTCAAGGTTCATCACGAGGAAGCACAACGCTATGGCCGTTTCGCTTGTGGTGGCCAGCTTCGTCATCACCCGTCCAATCCCGTATCTTCGTTTTGCCTGGCCGAACTTGCCTTCTATCGGGACCCGGTCACATTCATCCCGGTAAGACTGC
>JAXHVA010000251.1:0-2776 GCA_034189035.1 Thermodesulfobacteriota bacterium | reverse complement strand
GGTCACGACTATAACATGCCCATGTACCTCAAAAATGCTTTTCCGAGCTTGATTGTGACTCTCATATTTTCGATGGTACAAAAATCTCTGTTTGTAAAAGGTAAAAAAATTTCTATTACAGCATTTGCTCAGGTTCTTTCATCTTACCTTGGCCAGGGAAAGAAAACTTAGATCTTATCCGTAATTAATGTTGACATTTGATCAATATTATGCCATATTTTCAATCAGATCAAAGAAAATGACAAAAACCTGGAGGAAAATATGGCGAGAATACAGTCATGGGAAGTCTCTGATGCTTTTTGGGAAAGGGTTGAACCGTTGATTCCCAAACCTGAGCGTGATCCGAACAAGATTTATAAGCGCAGGGCTGGTGGAGGTAGAAAGCCGATTCCTCCCCGAAAAATCTTTGAAGCTATACTTTACATACTCCGAACAGGCTGTCAGTGGAAAGCCTTGCCCAAGGAATGCTTTGGCAGTTCGAGCGCAATTCATACTCACTTCATGCAGTGGATGAGGGCTGGCTTTTTCGTAGCGCTTTGGCGTGCTGGGCTTGCCGAATACGATGAGATGGAAGGTATTGCCTGGAGTTGGCAAAGTATCGATGGTGCTTTGATCAAAGCACCGCTGGCGCTCCAAGCAGTTGGTCGTAACCCGACCGATAGGGGGAAAAAAAGGAAGCAAACGCCACTTATTAACGGACGGCCGTGGTGTCCCGCTATCAATCGTCGTGACCGGGGCCAACAGGCATGATGGTAGCCAACTTGAATTTGTGCTTGATGAAATCATTATTGACCGTCCAGAAAATATAGATGAACACCTGTGTGCCGACAAAGGGTATTCGGGAGAACCGGCTCTACAGGCCATGACGGATAGGCATTACATACCCCATGTGAAGCAACGTGGAGAAGAAATCCAGGAAAAGAAAACCATCCCTGGTTACAAAGCCCGTCGTTGGGTAGTCGAAGTGAGTCACTCATGGTTCAACCGGTTCAGAAAGCTTCTTGTTCGATATGAAAAGCTCACCGAAACCTACATGGCCTTATTACACATGGCCGCAGCAATTATCGCCTTCAGAAAAACAGGTGTTATTTACGGATAAGTTCTAAATCAAGAATCATATTTTCTGATTTATATAACCGTCTCTAGACAATTTTGGTTTGTGAGGATTTCTGAAAAATTTTTGGTTCTTTCTCATTTTAAGTGGGTAATATATAAGAGCTTAGCTTCATAATCCTCGTTGAAAGGATACCAGATTTATGGATATGTTGTCATCTCTTTTTGAAAAAGCACTAAAGTTGGATCCTCCATGGGAGGTAAAGAGGATAGAGCTCCATGAGGATAACAAAACCGTCAACATCTTCATTGACTTTCCCAAAGGCAGCCTGTTTGCATGTCCAAAATGCGGTAAGCCATCGAAGGCATATGATACAACAGAAAAGAAATGGAGGCATCTCAATTTTTTCCAGTATGAATGTCATCTCATTGTAAGAATGCCTCGTACCGAATGTAAGGAGGATGGCATTCTTCAGGTGGAATCATCTTGGGCGAGAAGCGGGGCAGATTTTACCCTTCTCTTTGAATCATTTGCCATGACGCTCTGCAGAGAGATGCCGATCAATACCGTTTCCCGCATTATCGGTGAGGATGACAACAAGCTATGGAGGATGGTCCGTTACTATGTTGAGGAAGCACGAGGATGTGAATATTATTCTTCTGTATCCTCCATAGGGGTTGATGAGACCTCAGCAAAAAAGGGGCATGATTATGTAACGCTGGTGGTTGATCTGAAAGAGAAGAAAACCATATTTGTTGCCCGGGGAAAAGATGCCGCCACCCTGGAGACGTTCAGAGAAGACCTTATCGAACACCATGGGTCCCCCGACAACGCTACCAATGCAAGCATCGATATGTCTCCTGCCTTTATCAGAGGTATAGAAGATAATTTCCCCATGGCAGAGATCACCTTTGACAAGTTCCACATCATGAAGATCATCAATAACGCTGTCGATGAGGTACGGAAAGAAGAAATCAGGGAACAGGATATCCTCCGTGGTACAAAGTATCTCTGGCTGAAAAACAGAGAAAATCTCACTGATGCACAAAAAGAAACGCTCATGGCAATAGAATCAATGCCCCATCAGAACATGAAAACCGTAAGAACCCTCCATATACGAGAGAACTTCCAACTAATCTATAAAGAACCGACAGGAGAATCCTTTGAGAGAATGTTAAAGAAGTGGTATTTTTGGGCAACCCACTCACGGATCCCTTCGATCATAGGAGCAGCAAAGACAATAAAAGCTCATTGGTCAGGCGTCTTATCCTGGCATAAAAGTAAAATAGACAACGGCATTCTGGAAGGGATCAACGGCCTCATTCAGGCAGCCAAGGCAAAGGCACGAGGATATAGAACCTTTGAGAACTTTAAAAACATTATTTATCTGGTAACCGGGAAACTCGATTTCAGTAAAACAGGATTACCCACTTAAAATGAGAAAAAACCATAATAATAGAGCATGGGTTTTCATGGTAAAACAGTCCTGATGCTGATCGAATGATTCTTTCTGATGACTTGCTACAGGTAACAAAATAGATATAAATCGTTTTCGAAGTCAATAAGTTTTTCAAATAGTTGAAATTGGTAACTATAGATATTTCCTATTTGCAATATAGTTAAAATATGTTTAATATTTGCCTGAATCGAGTTGGATTGGATAAGAGTTACTCATTTTCAAGGATGTAACTGCCGTATTTTATGAAGAGAAGTAACTGATCG
>JAXHVA010000250.1:0-2794 GCA_034189035.1 Thermodesulfobacteriota bacterium | reverse complement strand
AGACCATGTTATCCACATACATATACTCCTCATAAATAATTCTTTTTATTAGTTTTTCTTAACATCAACTCCAGGCGTGCCAGTGCATTCCAGGCTAAATGAGCCTGATGACTTAAGTTAGAATCCTTGTCTAGTGCCTCGTGACGCTCAGCAAGGAGATGCCTCCACATTGCATCACTGTATCGGACAATGCCATCGGGTACGCTTTGCCACCCACCACGGGAATATTTTGTAGCACCGAATGTGCCGACCTTCGCAACCTCTGACAAGGCAAGAGAAAAATCAGATAGTACACTAGCCAAAATTTTGCCGGAGTCCAGCTTTGCCCCAGGATCATGTTGACCGATGCCGTTTGGTTCAGATTCATTCATTTCGTTCTATCCCCTCCCACGATCAAACATAGCAGGCCAAATATGCGTTATCTTCAATAAACCAATCTAAACAACAAAGTTCCGCTACATCCTCAATGGTAATGCCTGCATCAATCAATTCATCAACACCGACAGAGTAGATAATGCCACGGTCAGCACCATCTATGCCCCTTCCAGGAAGATATTTTTCAATAATCTTCAGGCCTTGCAGTGCGTTGTCTCCTTCCCAGTTGCCAAAATGACAATTCATTAACTCTTCAAATTGACTTCTGTCCATGATTCCCCCTTGATTTATTAGTTTGGTGGAAACTTTTTTCTTCGCAACTCCGCTTCTTCATTGCTTGGATAATCTTCATACGGCACTCTATGCCATGCTTTCCCATCCAATGAAAAGTGTAAGACAGGCTCCATCCAACCACCTGAAAACTGCTTATCCACTTGATCAAATTGCCATTTAGGCCTGTATAAATATTTTAAGTGCATTCAACTCCTCCCCCAAAAAAAAGGCCCCCAATCAGCCACCATGAAGAAAAATCTCCACTGAAAGAGGGCCAGTTATATATTTTTTGTTCGTCTTCATGGTGAGTCTACCTTTGCACATTATCCCCTAAATGTCAAGCTTTTTTATGAGTCTAAAAACCCTAGGCCTACTACCCTCATCCTCAATCAACGGCATCTTGACGCTGGCAATCTGCATGTATTTCCACGCACAGCTATGCGACACCCCCAAATGCTCTTGTAGCTGCTTGATTGTGCACGGTCCGGCATTCAATCTGTTCTGCATTGCAAAAATCCTGTCCGCAACTGTCTCAATTCCTACCCTCATTCTATCCTCCAATATTCTCAAATCGCCACGAGAATCGACGATCTCTATTCGGCCCTACCCAACCTATGCATTCATGTCTGATCGTCCAGCATGGTTTAAATTGGGGAGTTTAGTGCGATATCATGACATAAGTAAACATCTTAATCTTTATCCATGACGCCAATTTCCAAGACTTGCTTCCCTCTTTCAGTTAACCATGAACCATATACGCTGCTGCCATGTTCTGTGAGGTTACAATCATCAAGAAAATGCAAAACAAACTCAGCGACTACTTCTGGGCGTGATTTTACTATCTCAATAATTTTACTATAATCAATTATCAAATCGTGATCATCTCTAGTTGCAGCCATACAATCCAATAAAAATTTATGCACATTTTCAGGCTGTCCACATCCACATAAACCTATTTGATCGTAATACATAGCCTCTGCTTCACTGCAATAATGGCAACCTTTAGGCCCTATAACCAAGCCACTATCAATATCACGCTTGAAAATAAATCGAGATGTTTTTTGTGTGTAATCATTCATTTTTCTTACCTCACTTAAAGCTATCTAGCAAAGTATGGAGTATCATCTTGTCGCCTATCTGTGATTTTTTGAGTGTAAAGATCATAATGCAAAATTTCTTCCCATGTCCCTGTATCCTGTCCTTTGAGAGCCGCTATTTCAAGGTCCTGGCTCTTCTTGTCATTTCGATACAAGCCTATTACGATATTTGCGTCCTGTTCGAGTGCGCCAGAATCCCTTAAATCATGCAACATTGGCCTTTTGTTAGTTCTATTCTCTACGGATCTGTTTAATTGAGATAAAACAAATATAGGGACATTTAAGTTTTTGGCTAATGACTTCAATTCATTAGAGATATACGAAATGCTCTCATTTACACTGTTGGTTTTTTTGTTGGTGCTCATCAACTGAATGTGGTCAACATATACAGCAGTGATATTATGCTCTAACGCAACCATCTCAGCGCAAGCTACTAAATTTTCTACTCTTTTATACCTTGCCGCATCTCTGAATATAAATTTCTCATCCCCGATCGCCTCAAGCCCGGTCATCAATTTGTCCCACCGTGAGTCGTCTATATCGCCTGCCCTGATTTTGTAATGCAAAATTCCAGTATGTGCAGCCAATCTTCTCCTGAAAATCGCCAATGCCCCCATGTCCAAGGAAAAATACAAAACCGACCCTTTTGTTGCCATACTATCTGCCATCGTAAGTGACAGGGCCGTTTTCCCTATCGAGGGCCTAGCCATGATCAACACCATTGAGCCATTGTCAAACCCGTGGATATGATCATCAATTGACTCTAACCCAGACATCACCCCCAATGGTCCCTTAGTGCCTCTTCTGGTGGATATATCGTCCAGTAGAGTGTAGGCAATTTCCTTTGATGTCAGATCCTTACGCTTATCGTCTCGGTCGATCTCCCTCAACTGTGATTTTATTGTCGATAGAATTTCGTCCGTTTCTTTGGTTTTTATATACGCACTTTCAGCAGCGTCAACCAATGCTGCGATTAATCTCCTCCGTTTTGAGTGGCCCTTTATGATTGCAACGTAATGATCAACCCCGGCAACTGTGGATGTGCTGTC
>JAXHVA010000025.1:0-48768 GCA_034189035.1 Thermodesulfobacteriota bacterium | reverse complement strand
CCATGGACATGACCCCAGTCACCCGCTTGGCCACCCAGTTGAAATTATAAAGCAATAACTCATAGTCGCCCCTATTTACTCATTATTTATAGCAATTTTTAGGCCATATTTCATAGAAGCACTACGAGTAATTTCCAATATATTGATTTAACTGAATTTATCCTATTTTTTTACTGCCAATTATAGTGAGAAGGGGGGGCGACGGTCATCCCTCCTCTCCTTATATTCCTAAACTCCATACAGATCAACTTAGCAGCCGGAAATAAATAACTCATCGGTTTTGTCTTGGTTTATTGTATATTTGAGTCTTATTATGATCGCATGGTTTCTTCAGATGTGATCAATGCGCTTAAGACAAAATACGAAGCTTTGAAATCTGAGCTTGATGAACGTGCACGCGGATTATGGGCAGCCACTGAAGCAGTTTCATTAGGTAATGGAGGGATAAGAGCAGTATCAAAGGCTACTGGCATAGCGGAAAGCACAATAAGGATTGGACGATGCGAAATATAACTTCAGAAAAGTGATTCGAAGGAAATGGAGATCCGAAGGGTAAGAAAGAAAGGAGGTGGCAGAAAACCCCTTGTTGAACAAGACAAAAAGCTTATCGATCTCCTTGATGCATTGGTAGAAACGACATCAAGAGTTGATCCGATGTCTCCACTCAGATGGGCATGTAAAAGTACACGACGTTTGGCCAAAAGTATTATTTGCCTGTCCCTTTTATTCTTCCTTTTATTCTTTTATTTCTTTTATTCGTCCCTTTTATTCCCACTTCTGAGAGGCATAAGGGACGGTCATAAGTAAATAACTAACTCAGTTTTTAATCCAATAACCTCGAAAATATTTCGACGCTCAATTCCGCGAATAATAACATGGTGGAGCATACCAGGTGCGTATAATCGGGCTAATCTTTGCATATGTATTTTCTACATCATCTCTTTCACTATGTCAATTTATTTATTTTCCTATGACAGTCCCTCATTCCTCTCTGACCGTCCTTCATTCCTCACAATGTATGTCTTGATATTCGATTGATGCTCGCTTTATAGCTTTTTTGCGGATCTTTCCTCTGATCCAACCTTCAAACCCATCCTGAATCTCTCAACCTTTTCCCCTATAACCAGCGGCTTCTTGAACCAAGGATTAGTCCCGAGCTCTCGTTCCTCGACTCGGGACTAATCCTTTATTTGTTGGGCGATCAACCTATGATCAAGAATCAATTTCCCGGCAATGTGAATACATACTTATTATTTCAACCCCAAATATTTCCTGATATGTTTTGCCAAGTCGTTATCAATTTCAGTATGCCGGGGTACCGGTTGTTTTTGGCCAGTTTGTGGATTTATGTAAATATCATGCCTGGAGCCGGGTCTAAGCAAGAGACACCCCTCACGCAAGAGCTTTTTGATGAATTCCTTGCGCTTCATATTGCAATCTCTTTAACCTTATGTTCCTTGGGGACTTCTTCCATGACCATCATCAAGTATGCATCTTTGATATTTTCTTCCAATTCATCGATTGTTTCGCCCTGCGTCATTATTTCAGGATGTTCTAGAAGTTTTCCAAGCCAAAACTTATCCCCCTTCCAATAGATTAAGGTCTTTTTTAAACTCATAAGTTTACTCCTTACATTTGATATATCTAAATAGCAGAGAATCAGACGTGATTATGGAGATACAATATACTTATCTAATTTATGTTTCGCCCAACCATTGATTATCAAGTTGATTTGACCTGATAATATGATATTGATTGAGTTTTCAGGCAAATTTGCCTGACCTAATATCAATTTTAGCTTATAAAGGAAATCTTCCTTGTTATTACTTCTTTAAATAATTTTCTAAAAAACTAAAACATCTTTTTCTGACCATGTCAACACAAAAAGCTCGGAATATACTGGATGACGTACGGGATGTGATGCGGCTGCATCACTATTCAATTCATACTGAAAGGACATATTGCGAATGGATAAAAAAATACATTATGTTCCACGGCATGAATTCACGCGATGATTTAAACGCAGAGTTTAGGGACGTTCTTTCTATTTATTTACTTGCTGATAGATGTCCCCCGTAATTTCAGGTGCTAATGATTTGTTATGTGTTGAACTCTATTTTTTAATGGTTTCCTTAATGGTTATCGGTGTGCCCAGTATACCAGCATAGAAAACTATGATTTCTGCTGGTTCATTACCTGCATTTTTTCCGTAGTGCCACTTATTAACAACTTCGACGATTGAATCTCCAGCTTTTAGATGTAATGTCTTCTTGTCTTCTGTCACGACAGTTAACTCTCCTTTTAATAATACACCCGCATTTATCACTGTATGTTTATGTAGCGGCAACTGCACCTTCGGAGGAATTGTGATTCTTAGAATCGTTACCTCTGGTTTGCCTTTTGCATAGAATGGCAAAGTTCCCCCATCCCAGCTTGAACTCGTTTTGGCTAACACATCAACTTTGACAGTATTTACATCTTGAGCCCAAATATGACATTATAGCAATAATGTTAAACATATTCCGTAAACTAATTTTTTCATGGTTTCTTTTCCTTTCAAGCGTAAAAGGCTACTCACCTGACGGTGTGGAGCAAAGCGAAACACCGATCAGGTGCAGTAGAGAGGTTAGGTTTATTTGTTTTCTGAGGACGTTCGATACTTTGATCACCCACTCATTATGGATGATAAATAAATTGTCATGTTATAGATTATGAAGGAGATAAGGGCACGTTGTTCAGAATATAGATTTAAGGTTCATCCCTCCCCTTTGGCAGATGGGAACAGAGACCCAATTCCAAAGGTAATCATTGTGCCGATCATTACATACCACACCCACGGAATCTCCGTATAGCACTTTATCAAGAGAAGGGCAATAATACTCATTGCCATCCCGAGCATATTGCCGAGATCATTCCCGCGTCTGGTGACCAAACCCAATAGAAATACCCCAAGTAAGGCACCATAGGTAAAAGAGCCAATCTCAAGGCCCAGGATAAGGACCTCGTTCGTGTCCTTACAAAGATACGCTATGAGCACAAGAAAGAGGGCAAAGGCCAAGGTAAAGACTCGTGCCATGATCAGATAATGTCTTTCACCGGCATTCTTTTTTATATAGGGACGATAAAAATCATTGATCCATGTGGTTGACAGGGCATTCAAAGCAGAGTCAATACTGGACATGGCAGCGGAGAAAACACCTGCGATAAGGATACCGCTTACTGCCCTGGGGAGGTTATGGACGATATAATAGGGGAATATATTATCTACTTTTTCCGGCAGATCAGGATCAGGAACGAGTTGATATAAGGCGAACAGGAGAGAACCAATAGAGAGGAATAGGATAACAATAGGGATATCAACAAATCCTGAAAGGATCAGTGCCTTCTTGCTTTGCCTTGCATTCTTGGCAGTGAGCATCCTCTGAACCAGATCCTGGTCTGTTCCATGAGTTGCAAGGGCAAAGAAGGTACTTCCCAAAATTCCGGCCCAGAGTGTATACGCATCTTTATAACTGAAAGAAAGATCAAAGGCCTTCCACTTGGATAGTTCAGAGGTTGCAGACATCACCCCCTGCCACCCTTGAGGAATATCTCTGTAGATAAAAAAAAGGGCCAATAGAGCCCCGCCAAACATAATGATTGCCTGGCAGGCATCGGTAATGATAACGGCCTTCATTCCACCAATACTCGTATAGATCGTCGCAAAAGCGGCAATTATAATTATCGAGGCAAAAGGGTCAAGACCTGTGGCTACTGAGAGCAAGATTGAGGCCCCAAAAAGCCTTACACCGCTTGCCAGACATCTGGTGATAAGAAACACAATGCTGCTCGCATTCTTACTGCCATGGTTGAATCTTGTTCCCAGATACTCATAAACCGTAAAGACCCGGTTTCGATAGAAAACAGGGATAAAAAGGCCCCCCAATATAAACCTCCCGATTATGGCACCTATAACCAGTTGGATATATGTCCAGTTGTGGTTGTACGCAAATGCAGGAGTGCCTATGAAAGTCAGGGCACTGGTCTCAGTGGCTACAATCGAAAGAAGCACAAAAAACCATCTTACCCTCCGTCCTGCCAAAAAGTAATCGTTAAGGTTATCCTCCTTGCGTCCATAGAAACCCCCAATAAAGACGATAATAAGGAAGTACATGCTGATGATACAGATATCGATTCCATCCAAATTCATTATTTAAGCCTCTTTGTCTATTAATAGTCTTTTGGGCAACAGCGCCTTGGCATTGAAGCCCGTTTTATTAATACTAACAAATTGTTCATCCAAAATAAAGGGCCGATCCGATCTTAAGATGTTCTTTAAATACCAGCCACATTATTACCTGAGAAAAAAATCAGTTATTAACCAAATACATGTCAGACACAAAGCACCTGGTAAAAATTAAGCGGCTAGTTTTTCTATAACCACAGGGAGAGAGTTATTATAGTTGTTGAGCCTTTTATAGAGTTTTAGTATTGGGGTTTGTATATTGATACCTCCATGAGGTCTTTTCCAATTGTATTGAGTGATCCAGTCGGAGAAGTTATCTTCTTCCTCATCTCTCCTTCGGGTTCTTTCAGCCTTGCCATTGATTTTTGGTGTAGATGGTGTAATGATTTTATGACGTATATTGTGGAAAGCGCATATTTGATCCGGTATGTGTACTTGGGGTTTTTTAAGGATGCATTTAGGGTCTGAGATATATATATTATGGCCGATAGTAGATAGTGGCAGAGTTATGTTGTGATCTTTATTCAAGTATAAGGCAATTCTGACTGAACCATATCCGGCTTTCTCCCGCAGAGCCTTTATTAATTTTACCTTATCAGCTTGAGTCGTATTTGGATGAGACTTCGGCTTTGTAGAACGTTTTTCCAAAGACGAAATATCCCAATTAGATCTCTTGAGGCGTTTCCAGCAATCATAGTAAGAAGAACGAGTATAGCCCACTCACATGCTAAACTGTCATTTTTGCGCTCTCCAGCTTTGAAGAAAAGAGTGACTTTTTTACGAATTTCAATATTATGATTATATCTCTTTTGCTCTTTTACTCTACTTTTCCACATAAGAAGCCTCCTGACTTCTGGTATTGTTAATGTTTGGAAAACAAGTATACACCTTTTTGCCGGGACCTCACCTCTCTTTATTTGTGGAAATGATGGATACCTCTTATTGAGTTATCCTCATTCTCACAATTACTACTACGTATGATATCAATCAATACACAGTATTTGAATTGTATTTAGTCATTATAAATAAGTCGATATTTTACTTGACATATTATTAGTAATGTACCGAGGCATGGTTCGTAATGACTTATTAATTCAAGGAGTTACGACATGCCGCAAACAATTTATCCTTATGACAGAAAACGTACACTGCGTTTTGATCAGTCCATTCAACCTGCTTATGAAGCTATGATAGAAATGCCCCTATCTAAAGCAAAAGGGAACAGGCCTTTACAGATGACCTTCAAAGATGAACTCAAATTATTGGTCTTCTTCCACCTTGAAGAACACACGTCAGCACAACACCTCCTCCAAGTCCTCGAAGAAGATGATTTTGCCCGTGACAATATCGCACCGAAGGAAGGCATAAAAAAGAACAGCTTTGCAGAGGCCATTAACACCTGAGGTCTTGAGCGGTTCGCTTTTGTATTCCAAAAACTTCAGGATCAAGCGAGTAAAGTCCTGCCGAAGAATCACTCTACACTTAGAGACCCAGTCTGTATTGACGGCTCATTGATTGATCGAAGTCTCTCAATGAACTGGGCCGACTATAGAAAAGGTTCTAAGAAAGCCAAGATTTATATTGGCTTTGCAGTCATGTATTGCGCAACTTCGATTAGGGCAAACTTTCATAAAGCAAACATTGATGTTTCCTCCAAAAAGTGGACATTAAGTTAAGCTGTGATTTTCATCTGTTCAAATTGATAAGGGGAAACGCCTCCTAATGTTGAATGAATAAGTTTTCAATTATAGAAGATTTCAATGTATCTAAAAATGCTTTTTCTTACTTGATCACGGGTTTCATATTTTTCATGATAAACCAGTTAGTATTGTTAAATTAATATAAACGTGTCGTCATGAGGACTCAATTTATTACAGAAGTTCTCATGGCTATTTGTCCAAAATGCAGTTCTGAAAAATGTGTGAAATATTTAATTGTAAAGGGAAAGCAAGATTATCGTTGTAAACTTTATAATTTGAGACATACCGCTCAACATCGCGGAAAAAGTACTGATGTAAAACGGCAAGCGCTTGATTTTTCCTCGAAGGACTGGAGTTTCGTTCTATCGGTCCTTTTTTGAGATGCAGCCACGTCGCCGTTTACGATTGGATCAAATCGTTCGGTGAGGTGTTGAATGAGCTTCGCTCCGATTCGACGCTGGAGGTTGTAGAGATGGATGAACTCCATACCTATATCTCTTCAAAAAAAAACTACTGCTGGATATGGATTACTGTTGATTGACATGGAAAAGGATTCGTCAATTGCGTATTGGGTGCCTGCGACACAGCAACTAGTAAACAATTGTTAAACTCCCTCCAGGACAAAGAAATCGAACTAGCGATGACTGATTTCCGGAATCCTTACGAGAATTCGTTCCAAGCGACTAATACTTACAATCGAAGATAGAAATATAAAAAGTTGAATGCTGCAATAGTTTGTTTCGTCACTTTCTTGAAAAACAGAGAAAGAAGACTAAATGCTATAGAAAAAGCAAAAAAATGCTTCAGTATTCCATTATGCTCTTAATGGTCAAAATGGAATGATGGACTTTCTGCTACAATAAATTAAGAATTCCCAAATTTTAATCAAAACGTCAAAAGTTTTTGGAGGATATACAGATAAGAAAAGAATTGGTTTCAGGACTGCTAAAGTTGTGTGTGCATCACCAGGAGGAAATATTCGAGTGCCCAGGATGTCAATACCCGATCATCACACGTATCACCTATGATACGTCATAGATGAACTTGGGATTGAAGGCAAAACAATCATCGTTACCAGTCCTGCCTGTGGTTTTGGAATTGCCGTCACCACAAATATAGATGCCATGCTTCCCAATCACGGACAAGGTATAGATACGGCGACTGGGATAGAGCGTCTCCTACCGGATTGCTTTGTCATCTCCTTTGGGGTGATGTGGATATCGTGGCAATTGTTGCTGGTGCATTTGTCAATGCTGCGCAAAGGGCTGAAAGTTTTACCACGATAATGGTAAACAACAGTCATTTTGCCATTACGGGGGGGAGCAGATGGCACCTACAACCATAATGGGCCAGGTTACAACAACACAAGGACGGGGGCCAGTATGGAATATCCTCCGTATCCAGGTATTACCGCTGGAGAATTCAAAGACGTTGACACGCTCGATTGAAATCAATTGTTTGTATGAATATTTTGGAGGAAGGAAAAACGAATGAAAAGGGATGTAGACGAACCGATTTGATCATTCAGGCCTTGGAGGCCAGGGGATCTTGATGGGGAGGAATGATTTTAGGAACTGCAGCAATGAATGATCACAAAAACTCTTTATGGCTTCCTTCATATTCCAGTCGCGTAAGGGGCAACCAAAGTGAATGTACGCTTGTCTTTTCGGATGATGATATTGATTCTCCAGTTTTATCAAAGGCAAATGTTGTTATCCTTGTTGACCCTCTCCAACTTAAGTTGTTCGAAAAGAGGGTCCGCTATGGTGACTGTCTTATGGTGGAAAGCGCAGGACTAACCGATACCCTAGATGGAAATGATACCCCTATGCTCCCCTGTCCCTACCCGTGACATAGCAGTAGCAATAGGGGACAGGAGGGCATCTAACATGATCTTTCTGTGAGGATATACTGGGATTACAAAGTCACTCTCGCCTTCCCTGAAAGAGGAGGAGCCGAAGAAGAAGTTCGGTAAAAAAGGAAATGTGTTGCCATTAAATCAAAAAGCATTCAGAAAGGGCCTCGAAACGATCAAAGAGTAGGGATGAGTTGCAATCGTTGATTTTTTAAGCGAATCCTCTTTAATCGTTTTTCTAGACTTTCCGCTTCTTCTTTATTGTCCATACTTTTGTATAATTCCTTCATATTCTCTAATACAGTCACCGCATGAGGATGGTATTCTCCAAGTGCTGTTTCAAATATTGACAGAGACTGTTTGTAGAGTGTCTCAGCTTTAGTATAATTTTTTCGAGAATAATAGAGTCCTGCCAAACTATTTAATGTTATCGCTACATCAAGATGTTCCGGCCCCAAGGCTTTCTGATATATTGACAGCGCCTTCTTATAGAGTAACTCTGCCTCGGCATATTTGCCTTGCACTTTGTACAATCCCGCCAGGCTATTTACAGTTGCAGCTACCTCAATATGCTCTAAGCCAAGGGCCTTTTCCTGTATTTCTAGTGCCCTTTTGTGAAGCGGTTCACCTTCGGTGTATTTGTTCTGTGAATAATATAATGCGGCCAGAGAGTTAAGGATTGAAGCTATATTAACATGCTCTGGCCCGAATACTTGTTCATAAAGCCCAAGCGCCCGTTTATAAAGCTGTTCTGCCTCTTCATATCTGCCTTTGAAGTAATATACACGTGCTAAAGAACTCATAGACACCGCTATATCCATATCTTCAGGTTTAAGGTTCATCTCCCGTATTCCCAGCACCCGCTTGTAAAGTGGTAATGCATCGGAATATCTGCCCTGTGTAAAATAGAGTCCAGCTAAATTGTTTAAAGAGGTCACTATATTCAAATGCTCTGGTCCATACGTACTTTCGTATATCGTCAAGGCTCCTTTGTAAAGGGGTTCTGCCTTGATATAATTGCCTTGTGAATAATACAGACCTGCAAAAGAATTCATGGTCACCGCTATATCGATATGTTCAGGCCCAAGGCACTTCTTTTGCATTGACAACGCTTTTTTATAATAGAGCTCTGAGTCAATAAATCTACCCTGTATTCGATAGAGTTCTGCAAGATCGAGAATAGATGATGCAATATGGGCATTCTCTGTTCCAAGACAATGTTTGTGTATTGAAAGCACCCTCGTATAAAGTGCCTCTGTTTGTGCAAGTCTTCCCAGTGCTTTGTACAACTCTGCCAGATTTTTAATAGTTGTTGCCACATCAATATGCCATGATCCAAGGGCCTTTTCCTGTATGGATAATACTCGATTGTAAAGCGGCTCTGCCTCGGCAAGTCTGCCCTGTGCTCTGTATAATTCCGCCAGATTGTTCAACAGTACGATAATGTCAATATGCTCTAGTCCAAGCACCTTTTCCTGTATAGATAATGCCCTCTTATAGAGTGGCTCAGCCTCTGCATATCTGCCCGTCACCTTGTACAATCCCGCCAGATTGTTCATTGATGTTGCAACATCAATATGTTCTCGCCCCAGGACATTTTCCCGTATTCCCAATGCCTTTTTATAAAGGGGTTCAGCCTCGACATAATTGCCCTGATCCTTATATAAGCCTGCCAGATTGTTCAATGATACCGCCATATTCGGATGCTTCGGGCCAAATGTCTCTTTCGCAACCTTCAATGCCTCTTTTGCGATCTTCACTGCTTGTTCATATTGGCCTTGCTGATAAAACAGAACAAGCTTGGCATTTAGCTCGTTCCACAAGGCCTCTTGAGCAAAAGCCAATATAGGAATAGATACGATCACCATAATTGTGAAAACAATCTTCCTGAATATCTTCATTGTCTTAATCCCCTTTTGAAACTACTTCGCAAAATATGCCTGCAGTCAGACAAATTATAAGGCCTAAAAAAAATATGCTTTTTAGCAAGTATACGGATATAAACAAAGCAAAATAGAAGCGTTTTAAATCATCTTACCCTCAACGTCCTCATCCTGTTCATTGCAGCCGCTAATTCAAATATCCTAGGACGCGCAAAGTTTCCTATCTTTTGTCCGTACAGGATATCCAATCCCTTCTTATCTAAATCATCCATCACTTTATTTAAGCCAACCCTGAGGGGATCACCGTCTTTAAGATACCTCTGGGAATAATAGTGAATCATTCTTCCTATAGCCCTTGTTTGGCTGATATCGAGAAGCTGCTCAAGGTACAGGAGGTCTATAGAAGTCTTTCCATAGAGTATCATTTTGAGTCCCTTTGCGTCAATCTTCACATCCCTCTTTCCCCTTTGTGGGTTGAAGCTCTCTTTTAATAATACACGTGCTAATCCCTTTTCAAAAGAACTTCCTCCTTCAGCCTCTCTTTCATTTTTAAAGCGCCTTGTGATCTCCCTTGTTCTTGCAGTAACATCCTTTGGACAGTATTCATTCATCATCAGGACCGTATCTGCAACATCAAAATAATCTCCAGACCCTCCCATTACAAGGATCGTAGAAACGCCCATTTCAGTATATATCTGCCTCACTCTATCGATAAAAGGGGTAATCGGTTCTTTATCTTTTGAGACCAGTTTTTGCATACGCAGATCCCTTATCATAAAGTTGGTGGCAGATGTATCCTCATCGATCAAAAGAGCCTGTACGCCTATCTCCAGAGCTTCAATAATATTAGCTGCTTGAGATGTACTTCCACTGGCGTTATCTGTTGAAAATGTGGAGGTTTCCTTTCCAAATGGCAAATTCTTTATAAATGGACTTATATCTACCTTTTCAATCCGTCTCCCATCCTCAGCCCGTATCTTAACAGATGCGGGGTTTGTTACAACATATTCCCTCCCGTCTCTTGGAATATGACAATAAACAGCCCTTTCCACAGCATTCAACAGGGTGGATTTTCCATGAAATCCTCCGCCGACTATCAGTGTAACCCCTTTCCGGATACCCATCCCCTGTATTCTTCCCTTATTGGGAACGGCAAATTCAACCTCAAGAGAGCTCGGAGATTTGAAAGGGATCACAGGGCCGCAAGGTTGTTGAGTCGTTGAAAGGGGGCGATCATCCACTCCACTTGCACGGGGAAGAATCGAACCGTTGGCAACAAATGAAATTAAGCCATACTCTCCCAACCTCTCCCTGATGAATTCCTGGTCCTCTATTGTTTCTATATGCTCTTTGACCTCACTTGCATTAAGATTGGGATACTTTAAAGACCTCTTTACGATCTTAGGAACCTCATGAAAGAACATCTCATAAGCTTCTCTGGAGAGAACAGTCCTTCCTGATGCCGGCAATCCCATTACAAACCTGACCTCAACAGAATCATGGTTTATTAAAACCGACGTCCTTTCCATTACCTCTTGCCCTGGTATGTCTATACCGATACTCCCACTATTGCCTATCCCTCTATTGCCTTTGACACATCCCTTTATGGCTTGTGCAAATTGCCTGGTAAGATAATCTCCAAGGGCAATTCTTTTGATCTTGTTATCGAGCAAGTGGTCTGGAAACCGAGCAACACTTCGGGAAACAACTCCCCTCACCCTGGAGGGAGAGGCAAATGGATCGCCCTGAACATGGTCTATCAATAAAACAAATCCTACAAAATCATATTCCCCTTCTATGTCTCTATATGCCTTATATCCTTTTCGGTCAATCCGCTGTAATATTCGCTCTAGATCTTCCTTTGTCCTCATCCTATATATCCTTATACGGTGTGTATTTTTTTATGGTATCCTTAAAATTCAAGCGATCCTTCAATCGAACATCAGGCCTTTTCATAAACCAAAAGAAAAGCCCGGTTGCAATAAATCCCATCGAACCTCCAAATATGAACACCGAACGTATCCCCAGAAAATCCATGAGTAACCCACCTGTTATTGGGCCGCTTGCCATCCCTAAACTCATTGCCATACTGAAAATTCCCATTACGGATCCCATGCCCAGCTCTCTTCCTACCTCAACCGATAATGCCGCAGTTGCAGGTATGGAAATCGCGCCTGCAAAACCCATTGTTATTGCGATCATCAGCATTTGAGTATAATTATGAGTATATGGCAATAATGATATTGCAAATGAAGTTATAATACCACCAATCACTACCAGTTTCAACCGGCTTACCCTGTCTGCCAACCTTCCAAAAGGTGCCTGGAAGAAGGAGTTAACTAATATACTTGCTGAGATTAAAATCCCAATCTGAGAACCGCTTAGTCCAAGGTGCTGGAAGGCGAAGATCGGAAGAAAGGTCATTACCATTCCCCATCCTATAGAATTGACGAGTCGAAAGACCGTTATTCCCCGTACAATATTATTACCAAGCATTGTCCTGTATGAAACTGTTTTATCCGTTGTCTCTTTCTTGTATAGATGAAGCTCCGGAAGAAAGATCAAGGCCAAAAAAAAACCGAATAAGCTCAATCCCCCCATTGTATAAAACGCCATACTCATTCCAAAATGGTCCTTCAAGAGACCACATATAAGAGGGCCCCCGCCAAACCCTAAAAACAAAGCGATATTAAAGCCCCCCATAAATGTCCCTTCTTTATTTTCTGGGGATATCTCACCAATATATGCCATTGCAACAGGGAGTATCATCGCTGCAAAAAAGCCCTGTAAAAAGCGAACAATTCCGATTTGATAAGGCTCCACAGAATAGACAAAACCGAATGAAACCAAGGCATATCCGAAAAGTCCAAGACATATGAATACCTTTCTGCCTTTTCTATCAGAGAGTCTACCGATTGCGGGCATAAATATCGAACGAGAGATGGAAAAGCTGGAAAAGATTATGCCCAGCCAAATCCCTGTCGCACCCAGAGTCTGGGCATAAAGGGGTAAGAGAGGGATTATGATCCCAACTCCAAGCATAGCGGAAAATATAGATATAAAGAGGGTGACAAAGACTCTTCTTACCAAAGAGACAACCTCCACAACATTAATATAATAAAAACCTAACACAAAAAAAAACTCTTTGTCAAAATTATTTTACCTCCAATGGTTATATATTGATAAGCCCGTTAAAGGCGTAATTATTGTGTATAGATTTTTCTTTACAAACATATCTCTTTTTTCTATACTGGCAGCATCACTTTAGCGTTATGAAACAGAAAACTATACGCAAGTAAAAAGCAGCATTCAAATTTTAATGCTTCCCTCCCCCCTCTTTTTTACTAGGGATGCCACTACACCTTAAAGGAGAGTGTCAATGACTGTAAACGAACTCGAAACTATATTCAACCCCCGATCTATAGCTATTGTAGGTGCATCGCAAAGTCCTATGTCCCCAGGAAACTGGTTTGCTCAGCATCTATTGGATTACGGTTTTCGGGGGCAGATCTATCCGATAGCCGCCAGCCATTCGGAAGTGTTTGGTATTAAGGCATATCCTTCATTGAAGGATATACCCAATGAAGTCGATTATATTATTTGTTGTGTTCCTGCAGCTGCAGTTATTGACCTGCTCAATGACTGCCCTCAAAAGGGAGTTAAAGGAATCCACCTCTATACTGGACGTTTTAGCGAGACAGGGCTCGATGAACCAGCAAGACTTGAACAGGAAATACTACAACGGGCAAAAGAGGTCGGCGTGAGAATGATCGGCCCGAACTGTATGGGGTTGTATCACCCAAAAGAAGGTATATCGTTTGTGTATGACCTTCCCAAAGAAGGCGGGTCTGTTGGGATGTTCCTCCAGAGTGGTGGTGCATCCGGTGAATTCATTCGTAATTCTGCATTGAGAGGCATCCGTTTCAGCAAGGTTGTCAGTTATGGAAATGCCCTTGATTTAAATGAGTGTGATTATCTCGAGTATTTCCTTCAGGATAGCGAAACCAAGATTATAGGGGCTTATATTGAAGGGATAAAAGACGGCCGGAGATTCTTTTCATTACTGAAAGAAGGTGCCCGTTCGAAACCCATCGTGCTACTGAAGGCCGGCTTGGGCATTGCCGGTTCCAGATCCGTGGCATCTCATACCGGTTCATTGGCCGGTTCAGTTCGCATATGGGATACTGCCTTGAGACAGACTGGAGCAATTAATGCGCAAAGTTTAGAAGAAATGATGGACATTGTCGTTGGACTTAATTTCTCTCCTCCATTTTCAGGCAGAAAAGTTGCTGTCGTCGGTGGTGGAGGGGGGAAGAGTGTTCTCTCTGCCGATGGGTGGGAGACGGCTGGTTTTAGCCTTCCTCCACTTACAAAGGGAATTCGAGAAGAAATAAAAGAGAAACTCCCCGAGATGTGGTGGAACTGGGTAGGAAACCCTGTAGATGTTTCGATGTTACCGCCGAGTGCATGGGGCACAGGTCTGACAGGCAATATGCTGAGAATGATGTCAGACAGTCCTGAGTATGATATCATTGTCTGCAACCTGACAACTGATGCACCGGTTGGAAAGGATGCGCTCAATATGTTTATCGAGCCAGAGGCGAATCAGGTAATACAGGAGGCCCAAAACAGGAAAAAACCGGTCGTCGTGATACTCAATGGGGGGCTATTGGGAATTCAGGAATTTGACGATTGGCGATGGAGAATGATTGCAAAGCAACAGAGCCGGTTCGTTGAAGCACAAATCCCGGTCTTTCCAACCATCGGCCAAGCTGCAAATACTTTGCGTAAAATGGCAGATTACTACGAAAATTCTAAAGATTAGCCTTTTCACTCCCTTTTCTTAGCCATATATTTTTCATCTACTCTCTTAGTTCGGCAATCGTAATGCGTTTTTAAACCAAAGGATCCGATTATTTTCTAAAAGGGCGATTGCACGATTAGAAAGCTTCTTTTTACCCCACACTTGTGCATAATCTCTATCTAACGCCTTATTTTCATCGAGAAGCCCCTTAATGTCATCGGGTGATATAAAAACTCCTTTTTAAAAACACATCTTCAAGACAGGCATATACAGGAACCCAGTCCAATGGGAAATTGCTTTTTTCACTTACCCGTTCTATCAATTCATCTATCTCTTGGTCTTGTAATCTATTAAGAATCCTTCTTTGCCTCTTTGAAATTCAGTTTCAAGAGTTTATCCTTACCTCTATATATAACATAAAAGATAGCGAAATATAAAAAAAATCGATCTCGACCTTGCAACGCATCGTACTTATGTGTTATTTTGAAAAATGAGATGCGATGGTTTTGTCTGTTTGAAAAATCACTTATCACCCAGTTATGGCTGAACTGCAAAATAAACTGTTAAATCAACGTATTTACCAATTTCAGTCGTTGATAAGATCATTAGAGGAGAAATTATATGCATAAACTTCCCATTGTAAAACAGCTCGAAGAAGAGCTGAAAAACCTGGAAAGGGAATTGGTTATAGAACTGCCGAAGGAGATCGGAAAGGCAGCCGCTCATGGTGATTTGAGAGAAAATGCAGAATACCAGGCTGCAAAGGAAAGGCAGACCTTCCTTCAGGCAAGGATTGCGCAAATCCATGAAAGGATAAACGCTATCTCCTTAATAAAAATAGAAAACTTGCCAAAGGACAAGATTGCTTTTGGTTCAAAGGTCTTATTAGAAGACCTGAATACAGGCCAGGAAGTGAGTTATGAGCTTGTCACTCCCGAAGAAGTCGATCCTAAAAAAGGGAAGATTTCCGTAGCTTCACCAGTTGGAAAAGTACTGTTGAATAAAGAGGTTGGAGATGAGATCATTATCAACCTGCCTGCAAAAAAAATGGAATATGAAGTCAAAGAGTTTATTACACTGCACGATATGCTGAACACTTAATATTCTTATTCTGACCCGCTAACTTTCAAACAGAAAAGAGAGGGGTGCTTATGCACCCCTTATTTAACTGTGTGCTAGAAAAGGAGTTTTTAAAATGGATTTTACAAAACATGAGATCAGTTTACGTGAAGTTCCCAAATATTGGGACGGAAATTGCTTTGGATGCTCACAGACCAATCCTATTGGTTTGAGACTTAGATTCTGGATATCAAAGGATAACTGTCTTACCAGATGTACCATTTCTGATGAGATGTGCGGATTTACAGGATTGACACATGGTGGGATTATATCTACACTTATTGACGAGGTGTGCGGATGGACTATCATAACACATATGGGAGGACGTCTTGGTTTTACCTCTGAGATGACTGTCCGATATATAAAACCCGTACCCACAAATGCTGAGATTATCGTCAAAGGAAGAATAATTGAAGAAAACGGAAAATACGTGAGGGTATCAGCATCTATCAAATCTTCCGAGGATGTATTACTGGCTGAAGGTGAGTGCAAGTACGTTATTCCAAGCCCCGCTACCCTTGCCAAATTGGGAAATATAGATACAGCCGAACTACAGGAGTTTATGAATGCATATAAGTAGTATCTCTTTATAAATGGCCCTTTTGCCCAATCTCTTTGTTGAGCTCAGATTTTAACCCTCGAAATATGTCCATACATTACTGCTTGCCCTGTGGAATTTCGCTTTGCAAACCCCTATTGGGATTCCACAGAGCTGGCATATTCTGCGTGGCGGTTAAAACCTTCGATTTCTTTACCTTGAACAATATTGCTCATCTTCACTGAAACCTTGCCTTTTAAGACGGAAAAGTAATATTTCCATAGGGCACCTAGAGCCCTGGTTGTCCTTTCTGGAGATCCAAATACAGGGATCCCACTCTCTTCGAGTCTCTCGGTTCATTCTCTCACCAGATCTGCATTGCCGACTGCCCAGGCAACCACAGGTTTTATCTGTATACTCTTCAAATCGTTCAATATATCGCCAAAATCTATACGCCAAACCAGCCTGTCCATTATAAAACATAGCAAAACCATATCCACATTTGGATCGTCCATAAAAGCCTCGAAAGGTATCCGATACACAACGTTTATGTCAAAAGGTACCCCAACAGCAAAACTATAGAGGGGGTTTGATACCTTTACAGATGGAGGAAGGGTCGGTCTGATCTTCTCGACAACAGTATCCTTTGATAATTCAGCGAGTTTCAATCCATATTCTCTACATGCATCTGCTACCATTGCCCCGATCTCGCCGCTGTAAGTTACAACAGCCAGTCTCTCTCCTTTGGGAATCTGTGTACACTCAAATATCTTTGCAAGTTCAAAAAACTCATCTAGATCTTTTGACCTTATAAATTCCAGCCTGCCCGAGGGCAAGATCGAATATTGTATCATCCACAGCTATGGCACCGGTGTGGGAAGCTACTGTTTTTGATCCATCTTCTATCCTGCCAGTCCTCATTACTACTGAGTTTTTTTCTGAGTGACCCTTTTCGAAACCTCTAAAAAATGCCTCCCTGCACGAATACTCTCCATATATATGGCAATTTTACCCTTGTATCAGGATCTTCTTCCAGGTATTCCATAACCTCAGCCTCGTTTATATCACAACAGTTTCCCAAATCTATGGATTTCCTAATCTAAGATGCACTGATGCCGTACCAAACTCAATAACAGGGCAACAGAATTGCCCGCTTTGAGCGACAAATGAGACTCTTCCCTTCTTTAAGTTATTCAAGGGGATAGAAGTGGAGTAAAAGGTTATTGTATGTGTTTAGCCCCAATCTCGCCGGATTCTGAAAAACCGCCTGATACCAAGAGTACGTTTCTGATTCCTTTGGCTGTACAGCTCTCAAGAAATTCAATCGAATCATCTGCAGAAACCATTGAGACTGCTAAATATATGTTATTGGAGAGTTCATGGATGTTTTTCAACACCTTTAATCCGAGAATCTCGCCTCTTTGAGAATTAACAGGATAGATCTCTCCTTCAAAACCAAACTCTTTCAGGTTTTCTTATTAATAAGATAAGGGGGTCTATTGGGCTTCCTTGAGCCCCCAACTATAGCAACACTTTTAGGCTCGAGAAAAGCCCTTAATACATTTCCCATTTGTCCTCCCTGATCACCTTTTCTAGGAATATCATTTTAGCATTATGCAATAGAAAACTATCAGCAGGCTTCACCGATGGTCAAATTTTATTGCATGTGCTGCCTGAGCGTCCTAGTGAGTATAAATGAGGACAGCAAAGGGTGCCAAATCAATAATGAAACGGTGGCAGCTAGAAGTTATAATCATAATTTAAATCGATCTTTGTTTTGTCCAATGATAAAGTGGAATGGTTTAATTTTCTTGACATTACACTGGCCTATTCTTATATTATAAATAAATGGAATTGAATCATTTTTACTGAAATTACCCTAATAAAAAAGGGTGATACCTTGAAAAAAACTTCCAGTCACTGCGAAAAGGGCTTCCCCCGTTTGGGAACACTCATTTAAAAAGGAGAAATAGTATGAAAAGGTTACTGCTTTCAATCTTTATCTTTTCCTTTGCTTTTATTAATACTGCGCATGCGGGTCCATTTGGCTTATCAATGGGGATGACTAAACAAGAGCTGGGCAGGATGGAAGAGATCTCAACAAATAGATACAGGTTACATACGGTTCCAAATCCGGATCAAAATTTTAGTGATTATATCGTGATAGTTGGGGATAGGAGCGGTTTATGCAGAATAAGGGCATTGAGTGTAAAAATCCGTACGAATGGTTATGGCAGTGAAGTAAAAGATAAATTTAAATCCTTAGAGAGTGCGCTCAATGAAAGATATGGTAAACACAAAAAACAGGATATACTATTGCCGAAAAGCAAGTGGAAAGAACCAAAAGATTGGATGATGGGCCTATTAAAAGAGGAAAGGTTCCTGGAATCATTTTGGGATATAAAAGAAAGTTCAAATTTGCCTGACAATATTCAATCCATACTTCTAAGGGCTACTGCTGTTAAAACGAACAAGGGGATGATTATCCTAGAGTATATATATAAAAATTTTGGTGAATTTATGAAAGAGGGGAAATAAGCGAAAGACCATCCACAATACTATCTGGCAAAACAGTTATAAGTGGTATCCATACAAAATTAGGGGAGGTGAAAGTATATGCCGATCTATGAATACAGATGCAAGAAATGCAATCATATCTTTGAAAAGATACAAAATATTGGTGAGGGAAGTGAAAACCTGGTATGTCCTGTTTGCAATGAACCCCAACCTGAAAGGATTCTATCGTGCTGTAATTCTATAGGGGGATCCAATAGCCCATCTTTTGACTCTGTGCCAGCATCTCCGTCCTGCAGTTCAGGTGGATTTTCGTGAGGTACATAAGAAGAGAACCGCAGGATACGGTTTTGAAATAATAATAGGTGCATATCTATTGAAGAAATTAGTAAGCCCTTTTTTGATACAAAAAGCTGGGGTAATAAGGATTTGGAGGCAGATTTGAAGATCAGACTCCAAATCCTATAATATATAATCAGAGTTATTTCCTCGTCTCTAAAATTTCAAAGAAAGAATCAAGGGTATCCTTTACCTGCTCATCAGAATAAGACCTTGGGTCAACAAAATCCGTTTCAAAGACAACGCCCGGAACGCCAAGGTCGTTATAAATCCCCTGTTTGACCTCGTACTGTCCCATGGATGCCATACGACAACTTCGATTTGAATGGAAGATAATACCGTCTACATGAAAATCCTTAATGATTCGCTTATATAATTCAATATATTCGCCAATACCAAAGGAAAGCAGAGGATTACCGACGTATCTCTCAGCAAGACCCTCAAATGGCCTGGAAACATCGATGCTTCCACCGAAAGCGGTTGCATAGACATCGGCTACGACAACCCCACCCTTTTCTTCCATATACGGGAATAACTTGAGATTGTACCATACAGGGAAAAGATCCCATATAAGACGGTATTTCTCATTGGGTACAGCCGGAACCCCTCTATCCGCAAGATCCTTTATCTCATCTCGTAATTCCTTGTAAAAATCGACAGCTTCCTTCTTTCCTGCAAGGGTAACCAGTGGAAACATATTTGTAAACATCTCGATCGGACTCACTGGACTAGGAACAGTCTTTCTAAAGTCAGCTATTTCTAAAAACAAAGAACTGGCTTCATCCGAATATTGCAAAACCTGTTTAAATTTTTCCATATCAAATTTATTTCCTGTATGTTTCTCAATAAACTCCACCAATTCTTCGAGCTGTTCTGCAAAATACTTCACCTGGTATGAAGCGATCTCCTGACCAACCGGGAGGGCAGCATCAGCAACATAAAGTGGAACATCGAAATGCCGATTCAATGCTTCCCACCATTTTGCCATTGATAGACATGCATGTTCAGTTGCAATGAGCAAATCAGGCTCTGGCAGTCCTTGCCCCATAAATGGTCCTTTGTTCAGGTAGATGGACCCGAAATTGTTGAGCGCATAACTACAAAGGTCAGTAGAATACCCCTTTGCCTCCGCTGCTGCACAGAATTCAGCTGACATTTTCCTTGCTGCACATATTGTCGCATAGTTCTCAGGATAGACAGGAAACACATCCATTGCATAGCATATCTCAACAGGTGCAACGGATGTAAGCCATGCCACGGGTTTTTTCTGTGATTTTATCACCATAGATTCCGTATAATAATCTTTCATCAATTCACCCAGTTTTTCAGCCGTTTTTAACCTCTTCTTTTTATCGGGTTTTTTCTCAGTCATTTTTCAATCCTTTCTCCCTTGCAGTTGAAAAAACATCATCACTCTTTTTTGTGTATTATATACTATCGTAACATCTCTAAAAATGCTTGCACCCTGGTTTTAAACTGTCCCTCTTCACCAAGCCTGTCCTCTGTTTCGAGATAGAGAAACGGTATATCGTTCTTTTCAAGTAAATCCTTCATATAAGGATATTCAAACAGGTGGGTATCACAGAACTTCTGTACAATAGATATTACCCCCTTGACTCGGTATTTTTTTACCTCATCCAATATTCTTTCCAATCTTTCATTGGATGGATGTTTACAGGGACACGTAACCCTCATCTGGTATCGATCTGCCAGGGCCCTTATGGGATGATCTGAAGCAGGTTCTATAAGATCCCAGAAGTAACGGCTGCCAATGCAAAGATCATCAGATACAACTGTTCCGCCTGAATCTTCTATCATTGTGAGTATATTCGCATCTTCGAAGGTTGAACCGGAGATTAAAAGGCGTACTCCCTTACTATCAGAAACCCCGGAAGAAGTCAGTTCGTTCTTCAGTTCCAAAAGCATCTCATTGTATTCTTTTTTAGGGGTTACAAAACCCGCCTTGACAATGTGATAGAAATCGCTGCCGGAAAGGGGTGGATTGTCTTCTTTTCTTAATTCGTATAGTTCTTTTAGCAGCTTGCGGCTCTGATTATAGGTTTCTATTGACTTGTTTATGGAGCTGTCATCTATCGTCTTACCAGTGAATTCCTCCAGTCTTGATCGTAGAAGTTTAAATTCCTCTATCAAACATGCCCTTGCCGCTTCAGTCCTCTTTGCCGGAGCACCGATGTAAAAGGTGAAAGGGACTTCTATATTCCTTGACCAGAGACCGAGCATATTCCTCATTATATCACAGGTCTTTGAGGTCACAATCCCATCCAGATAATCATAAGTACCTTTCAAGCCCTGATCAAGGCAACTTCTGCCAAACGCACATACAAAACTCTGCATATGTGAATCTACTAAAGAAACCTTATCCAGAGATCCCAATATTCGTACCGGTATAATACCCGCCGCATCGATTAACTCTTCTGGAACATATCCACAAAAATACCCAAAAACCTTTTTGCCATCCTTTTTCCATTGTTTTGCAATTTCGTGACGGTTTTTGTACTTCTTTTGAAAATCCATTATCGTCATAGTTTAATCCTTTCTTCAGAATGAGTTTCCATCCATAAAGGGGCCTTTTGCCCAATCTCAAAAAAACCCTTTTTTTTTCAGGAACCTGGATAAGTTGGCTATTTATTCTTTAACTCGTTTATGATTTCATCTAAAAACTTCGCCCAATCATCTATATTCATATCCGGGGGAGAAAGAGTCACTCCTTCAAGGGCCACATTGTCCAGACAAATCGTCTTGTCGGCTCTTAAAGTAGTGATCATCATATTCATGAAAGACGGATAGTAGCCTATAAATACAAGTGTCTCCGGCCGTTCAGGAAATATCGGATCTTCCCATTTTTCAGCCCTCATGTAATTAAGCACATTATACGCAAATACCTTCTTTGTCTTTATACCCCTTTCTACTAAAGCAGCAATAGTATTTCCGGTCGCAGCTACAGGAATACCTGTGAGTTCCGCTATCTGTGCTGCATATTCTACAAGTTTTTTCTCTCCAACCTCCAGATTGTCACAGAGTGCACCGGTCATTAAGAGTATGTTTTTGTCTTCCTTCAAACACTTTGCTATTTCAACCGCTGTAGAAACCATCGCTATCCTCTCCTTTCTTCAAACAAAAGGGCCCTTACATCTTTGCCCTATTCTCTGTCTGACCTCTTTGCATAGACCAGCCTGGGCAAAAAGGTAGTGTAAACGCCTATCTTCATTCCATACTCCTCAACCATCTGTCCAGGGTCCAGCATCCTTCCATCCCTGTGTTTAAACTTGGTAATCCTCCCCCGTTTCTTGTCAACTTCAAAGCCATGTTCCTCGGCCAGTAACCTGAGCAATTTGGCCTTTTTTGCTATGGGAATCTCCACGTCTTTCTTTATAAAAAGATGCCAGTCATCGGGAAGCGTTTTTCCAAAATGCTTTCTATAGGCATTCAACCAGAGATCAAACTTGTTCACACGTGCAGTGTCGAGGTCCTGAAACCCAAAGAATAGCTTATATGTAAGGGCAAGGGCCTCTTCTTTCGTCTCTACAGGAAAAATGAGATGCTCAGGAAGGGGCTCCATCTCTTTTTTATGGCCTTCAAACCCATGTAATGACCACCATTTACTTCGGTCGTATTTATTACCAGGTAAAAACCTCTTAAAATTTGAACCGTGAGGACCAACCACAACCTTTATACCTGAACGTGCATGTCCGGCTGCCAGGGTATACATGAGATCTGTAGCAGGGCCCCAAAGAACAAGCACAGCAGCTGACTTTATCATAAAATCGGAAAGCATCTCATATGTAGCCCGATACGGACACTTATAGGCAAGATAACCCAGTTTGTAAGCAGGTAATGTCATTGCCAATCCTATCGATGAACACCCACCGATATTCGCTACACACCTCGGGTTGTAAAGACCTGGAAACTGTTCAAAGAGAAACTTTTTTGTCTTTTCGTCAAAATAACGGGCAGCATCCGCAGAAGCACAACCGGAAAGCGTAACAGCGCAATTAGAGTTCACAAACTCACCGGCTAACCATGCAATGTCTTTATCACTCCCCGGATAGTTGCCGCATCCGGTTATACTGACCATTCCCGGCATGCTAAAGGCAGTAATCGCCAGATCCCTTACCTCCAACTGGCTGATAAGACCCCTTCCCGCCCGCATGCGGGCATAATCCTCCGTGATTTTCTCTGAACTCGATGCAAGGATTATGTCCATAATCGGTATGTCCTGCGGACATGCAGCTTCACACTTGCCACAGAATAGACTCGAATCACAAAGCTCTGCCAACTTGGCAGTGTCACCGTCTTTTGCAGGCAATATCACCTTGCTGCTGATAATTCGATTCGGACATGCCCTGAAGCATGCATCGCAACTGTCACACTTTGCTGCCTGCTCCTTCACCTGGTCTAGGGAAAGCAGATAGCTCTCCTTTCTCCTTGACTTTACCTGCTGCACTGCCTTAACTGCAATCTCCCCTGCCTTTGCTTTATCAAAAACCAAAACTGAATCAAGACCATCTACCAGGTCTTTAACGATATCATCTGCCGAGTCAAAACTCCTCTCCACTAAACCAAAGCTCTGCTTAAAACTGGTTACGATTACCCGTGTATTGGTCTTTGCTGCCTCTTCTAATATATTCACCTTTGTGCAACTGTCGCTCACGACCAATACGTCGGCCATACCCATTCTCAAAAGTTTTGTAAGCTTCACCGGCGTGACCAGAACCTTTGCAGGTTCATAAAAACGAATCATATCATGACCCACAGCACCAACCCCACAGACCTCAATCTTATCAGCTAGGTTCTCTTTCTTAATGTATTGAACCGCCTCGTATGCAGGTAAAAAATCATTCCCAACAAATACAACAACCGGCTTGCTCGTATCTACAGACCCAAGTCCTACCTGAGTATAGGGCTCAGGATAATCTTTAACATCGAGTAACTCCTGATCCCCTGACCAGAGAAATCCAAAGAAAGTGAACTTCAAAGCCTCTGCAATATCCATAGCAGCCAACATCACTGTACCTGCATGGAAGGTCTTTGATTCGAGATCGACAATATCACAGTCATGACCGTGACTCGCCGATGTTAACATCTCCGCCAGCTGGTCCTCAATATACGTGAGAACCCTGTTTGCATCAGCCAGGGTATGTAAATTCACCCCTGTAACTGCATGAACATTCATGAATCCATAGGACATCGACTTGCCCCATTCGATCTTTGCATCTATCCCATTCTTTTTGATACAGTGATTTACCAAATCCCTGCAGTCCGAGACAAATGAAGCCAGACCTTTACAGGAACTCAGCAAAGACAGCTTTGCCTGGTACGTATCACAGTCTAAACCGCAAACCCCTTTCCCTTTACTCAGGTCACAGGGCCCCTGAAAGCAATCACCACACTTGGTCTGAATGTTTGAATACAAGGGGGGGTATTTGTCCAATATGATCCTGTCCCACTCTGCCAAATCATTCGCATGGGCAAAGGGCTGAAGCCATACCTTTATCTGATTCACAAGGTTTGGATTCCATACGGTTTCTATGGATTCCTTTACAAGATCCTCTATCCCTTCAACATCCCTTACCGTTTTAGATATGTCAACCTTGGTCTTCCCAACAGCTGCTATCATCTTATCCGAGTTGTCTCCCATATGCTTAACCCTCCGTCTGGCCTTGCTCCAAGAAAAATTCCTCATTTTATAAACCGGGAATTCTCTCGTGCCCTTCTTCTTCATAAGACCCTTGTGAATTCGCACTCTTAAACATTTTATTGTAAGGCCTTTTGACTGATACAACTCGATTAGATCCAAAAAAACGTAACTGTTTAATCAAATTATTATCCTGACTGTCTTTTACTAACATTTTTGAGTTAAATGGCCTTTTTTCCAATCTCAATGTGCCCCTTTCAGTATATTGTATACAAAACATCTCTTTACTTACTTGATTAATGGAATGGAGGAAGATAACTCTACAGGCTACCAAGACGTATATAATCCTGCTGCTGTAAGTACCTCCCCTCATCGACAGATAACCCTTCTTTGATAAGGTTGAGGACAACCCCTTTTTCTTCAGGAAATTTATACCCATCATAATCCTGTTTAAAAAGATGGTAGAGGTGCCCGGATCCAGTTCGATACGCAGGATTCCTAAAGTGATCAAAGCAAACCCTGCTGGTTACATCGAGATCCTTGATAAATATCTCCATCTCCTTAAGACACTCATAGGGCGAAAGGAGCTCTAATTCACCATTTGTGTATTCATCAAATAAAGGAGTTCCTGGAATCGGGGTAAATGGCCTTGATCGTATAAAATCCGGATTGATCTCACTTAATACACGAGCAGTGTTCTTTGCATGCTGTTCAAGCATATTCCTTCCTCCAAGACCGGGCATTATGTATTCTGAGAGTTCTATGCCCGACTTCTTCACTTTTTTCCCTGCTTGAATATGCTCTTTTGCACTCACTCCTTTCTTCACTTTCTTTAATAACTCATCATCCCCGGTCTCGAGCCCTATATGCAACCTGGATAGACCTGTCTTTTGTAACTCTTCCAACTCTTGGTCTTTCTTCTTATAAAGGGTCTTTGCCCTTGCATAAGAAGTCACCCTATTAATAGATGGGAACCTCTCCTTCATGTATTCTATGATTTTAACCAATTGTGATGTTGGGACAATAAGAGAATCTGCATCCTGGAGAAACGCTGTTCTTGCTCCAGAGTACATCCAGTTAAAGACATTTATGAAACTATGGTTTCTACTGAGTCCCGGTATTTCTCTTATAAGAGCGGCTCCCAGTTCATTATTAATCCCCCCTCCATAGCCGAATTGCCAGGAAATTTTCTTTATTTGGTCCTGGATAGTCCATACGGTGTCTATATCTGCCTTGACCTCTTCGAGAGACCTCATTTTGAATTTTTCGTGGTTATACGGTCTACCATAGCAAAAGGTACATTGATTCCATGGACAGTTTCTTGTAACTCTTATCAGCAGGGAGTAACTTCCCCCTTCACTGGGGGGACGAATGGTCCCTATCTCATATGAAAGATCTGCAAGGTTGGTATCTTGAAAAAGCATCTTCTTGATCACCCTTTGAAAGATTCTTTAAAATTCCTCATCCATCATCCTCTTTGCTGCTTCTTGTGAGAGCATAGAATCCAATCCGCTCATTGCTCCAAAATAGTCTTTAAAGATATTATCCACTGGCCAGCCTACAAGACAGTCAACCTTGCTCCTCTCCGGGTTAACAAGCCACATCATAAAGGTATGATCCTTGATCGTAAACCACCAATCCTCTTCCCTGATCAAAAATGCAAGGGTGAAGTACTCACTTACTGGTGGGAGAATCAAGATATAATCTACCTTTTTTCCCAGAACACATTTTGCAGCAGCCAGTTCTCTGTATCCTTCCAGGGCTTGACTCAGGTCCTTCTTTATTATCCCAATCATTTCATAGTTTTTCTTACCTTCTTTTCTTTGTACATGTATATCCGGCAAGGTAAAACCGATATACTTCGGTTCCAATATGCTATACCCAACATACCCAAAGAAGTCCTCTATCCCCTTTTTGATCTCTTCTTTTGTAAATTTCTCCTCTTTTTCTTCGTACATGCGCCCAATCCTCCAAAAAGAACCTGGATAAGTTGGCTATTTATTCTTTAACTCGTTTATGATTTCATCTAAAAACTTCGCCCAATCATCTATATTCATATCCGGGGGAGAAAGAGTCACTCCTTCAAGGGCCACATTGTCCAGACAAATCGTCTTGTCGGCTCTTAAAGTAGTGATCATCATATTCATGAAAGACGGATAGTAGCCTATAAATACAAGTGTCTCCGGCCGTTCAGGAAATATCGGATCTTCCCATTTTTCAGCCCTCATGTAATTAAGCACATTATACGCAAATACCTTCTTTGTCTTTATACCCCTTTCTACTAAAGCAGCAATAGTATTTCCGGTCGCAGCTACAGGAATACCTGTGAGTTCCGCTATCTGTGCTGCATATTCTACAAGTTTTTTCTCTCCAACCTCCAGATTGTCACAGAGTGCACCGGTCATTAAGAGTATGTTTTTGTCTTCCTTCAAACACTTTGCTATTTCAACCGCTGTAGAAACCATCGCTATCCTCTCCTTTCTTCAAACAAAAGGGCCCTTACATCTTTGCCCTATTCTCTGTCTGACCTCTTTGCATAGACCAGCCTGGGCAAAAAGGTAGTGTAAACGCCTATCTTCATTCCATACTCCTCAACCATCTGTCCAGGGTCCAGCATCCTTCCATCCCTGTGTTTAAACTTGGTAATCCTCCCCCGTTTCTTGTCAACTTCAAAGCCATGTTCCTCGGCCAGTAACCTGAGCAATTTGGCCTTTTTTGCTATGGGAATCTCCACGTCTTTCTTTATAAAAAGATGCCAGTCATCGGGAAGCGTTTTTCCAAAATGCTTTCTATAGGCATTCAACCAGAGATCAAACTTGTTCACACGTGCAGTGTCGAGGTCCTGAAACCCAAAGAATAGCTTATATGTAAGGGCAAGGGCCTCTTCTTTCGTCTCTACAGGAAAAATGAGATGCTCAGGAAGGGGCTCCATCTCTTTTTTATGGCCTTCAAACCCATGTAATGACCACCATTTACTTCGGTCGTATTTATTACCAGGTAAAAACCTCTTAAAATTTGAACCGTGAGGACCAACCACAACCTTTATACCTGAACGTGCATGTCCGGCTGCCAGGGTATACATGAGATCTGTAGCAGGGCCCCAAAGAACAAGCACAGCAGCTGACTTTATCATAAAATCGGAAAGCATCTCATATGTAGCCCGATACGGACACTTATAGGCAAGATAACCCAGTTTGTAAGCAGGTAATGTCATTGCCAATCCTATCGATGAACACCCACCGATATTCGCTACACACCTCGGGTTGTAAAGACCTGGAAACTGTTCAAAGAGAAACTTTTTTGTCTTTTCGTCAAAATAACGGGCAGCATCCGCAGAAGCACAACCGGAAAGCGTAACAGCGCAATTAGAGTTCACAAACTCACCGGCTAACCATGCAATGTCTTTATCACTCCCCGGATAGTTGCCGCATCCGGTTATACTGACCATTCCCGGCATGCTAAAGGCAGTAATCGCCAGATCCCTTACCTCCAACTGGCTGATAAGACCCCTTCCCGCCCGCATGCGGGCATAATCCTCCGTGATTTTCTCTGAACTCGATGCAAGGATTATGTCCATAATCGGTATGTCCTGCGGACATGCAGCTTCACACTTGCCACAGAATAGACTCGAATCACAAAGCTCTGCCAACTTGGCAGTGTCACCGTCTTTTGCAGGCAATATCACCTTGCTGCTGATAATTCGATTCGGACATGCCCTGAAGCATGCATCGCAACTGTCACACTTTGCTGCCTGCTCCTTCACCTGGTCTAGGGAAAGCAGATAGCTCTCCTTTCTCCTTGACTTTACCTGCTGCACTGCCTTAACTGCAATCTCCCCTGCCTTTGCTTTATCAAAAACCAAAACTGAATCAAGACCATCTACCAGGTCTTTAACGATATCATCTGCCGAGTCAAAACTCCTCTCCACTAAACCAAAGCTCTGCTTAAAACTGGTTACGATTACCCGTGTATTGGTCTTTGCTGCCTCTTCTAATATATTCACCTTTGTGCAACTGTCGCTCACGACCAATACGTCGGCCATACCCATTCTCAAAAGTTTTGTAAGCTTCACCGGCGTGACCAGAACCTTTGCAGGTTCATAAAAACGAATCATATCATGACCCACAGCACCAACCCCACAGACCTCAATCTTATCAGCTAGGTTCTCTTTCTTAATGTATTGAACCGCCTCGTATGCAGGTAAAAAATCATTCCCAACAAATACAACAACCGGCTTGCTCGTATCTACAGACCCAAGTCCTACCTGAGTATAGGGCTCAGGATAATCTTTAACATCGAGTAACTCCTGATCCCCTGACCAGAGAAATCCAAAGAAAGTGAACTTCAAAGCCTCTGCAATATCCATAGCAGCCAACATCACTGTACCTGCATGGAAGGTCTTTGATTCGAGATCGACAATATCACAGTCATGACCGTGACTCGCCGATGTTAACATCTCCGCCAGCTGGTCCTCAATATACGTGAGAACCCTGTTTGCATCAGCCAGGGTATGTAAATTCACCCCTGTAACTGCATGAACATTCATGAATCCATAGGACATCGACTTGCCCCATTCGATCTTTGCATCTATCCCATTCTTTTTGATACAGTGATTTACCAAATCCCTGCAGTCCGAGACAAATGAAGCCAGACCTTTACAGGAACTCAGCAAAGACAGCTTTGCCTGGTACGTATCACAGTCTAAACCGCAAACCCCTTTCCCTTTACTCAGGTCACAGGGCCCCTGAAAGCAATCACCACACTTGGTCTGAATGTTTGAATACAAGGGGGGGTATTTGTCCAATATGATCCTGTCCCACTCTGCCAAATCATTCGCATGGGCAAAGGGCTGAAGCCATACCTTTATCTGATTCACAAGGTTTGGATTCCATACGGTTTCTATGGATTCCTTTACAAGATCCTCTATCCCTTCAACATCCCTTACCGTTTTAGATATGTCAACCTTGGTCTTCCCAACAGCTGCTATCATCTTATCCGAGTTGTCTCCCATATGCTTATCTCCTATTAAGAGGCGTCTCCCTCTATACTTAATAAATTTTAGGCTAAAAACAATTATCCATCTTAATTAAAATGCCATTTTATATTTCCTGGCTTTCATAACATAAAATGTTTGTTTCAAGTCACCTCCTTTACAAAAGAAATCAGTATTAATTCGATAATTGAACTAGGGTGAAACGATACACAAGCGTTATTTTCTCTTCCAAATAAATTTATTATTAAGTCAAAGCATGCGTACTAAAAGCGAAGAAGTGAGTTCGAGTTGAATGAGGATTAGACCATCAGGAGTAGTAAAACGCTGTTGTTTATTAATACAAATTAAGAGACAAATTTCAAGAAAAATCTGAATTTAATATTTGTAATTAGAAAAAATAGATAACACAGTTCAGCTTTTTGAAAAGAGCGACTTTAAACGTAATTTAATTTTATAACCGCAAGACTCCCACTAAAGTGAATTTAGCTACCGTTAAAGCCTGCTGATCGTTTTCTATTTCATAGAGCTAAAATGATACAAAAATTATACCTTCACCTCTTTCGCAGTAAAAACATCCTCTACAAAAAGGTGTTCAAACCGAAAGGTACTGTATTTGGCCAATTCTTTTGCACTTCCATCATTACAAGGCTCTACCCCTTTGAAGTAAGTATTCTTTTCGATCCTGTTATTTATAATTCTATGATCCTCAATTACAACCTCTCCACTTTTAATCAGATATGCACATTCCTTAAATCGAGACTCCAACTCATTTGCCTTCGTACCATTATGGATGTCATAAATGGCAATATCCGCCTGTGCCCCTACACCCAAATGTCCTTTATTTGATAAACCAAGGATATCTGCTGGATTTTGACGGGTAACCCTTGCAATATCAAAGAGAGTGTATTCAAAATCCGGGAGGTCTCTCTTGAATAGATCCTTCCTGTTATCGATGCTCATCAGCCAGGAAAGTATCTTCGGATATGATTCGAAGATCGCATTTGTAGGGCTATCCGAAGAAAAAGAGATATGCTTATTCGGTTCGGATAATGCGAGCTTCAATGTAAGAAAAGGTGGGGTGAGATCATGTATTTTACCCTGAGAAAATGAAATAGGTTCTGAAAAATCCATATCCACAACCCCACAAAATGTATAGTCAGTAAACCTTCCTGTAGATATTCTCGTATTCTCTTCGAAATCAAACAGACCCAAATCCGCTGATGCCCCTTCATCTAGGTAAGTTAAAACCTTATTATAGGCATCCTCATCTTCCAAGGTCGAACCAATATGAGAAAAATGAAAGAGTGAAGGGTTCTCAATCTCCTCTTTGAACAACCCTGAGGATGAGTGTAATATAATCCTTGGGATGTTTTCCTTATTCATGCCAGAGAAGAAGCTGAGTACTTTCGACGCCTTAACGTTTTTCATAATATACATCCTCTGGGCATACCTGACAAAGGGTTCATATATCTTTAACCCAATGGCCTTGGCTCTACTCATGATCACGGGGATTATCCTCTCAACCTCTTCGATATACCTTGTGGATTTGATTTTACGGTCTAAATCTTTGATATTCAGGACTAAAAAGGCTGAAGTGTCTACGATCGGTATTGAGGATAATTCATGATGGACATAACTGGCTGTGTATTGGGTCATGAAGGGTTCATTGACATGGGTATATCCCATCTTTGCATAAATATGGCCGATCTCTCTTGGCAAATAAAAGCCGTGTGTTGCCCTTAATAAGTTTAAACCATAGGTAGCGATATGGCTATGGATATCGATACCCCCAGCCATAATGGTCTTTGACTTTGCATGAATAGTCTTATCCGGTTTGGAAAATCCATCTACAATAATACCATCATCTATGAAGATATCCCTCTGCTCTCCATTGATTCCGTTTTTTGAATCGTATAGTATCCCACCTTCTATCTTGATTTTCATATACGCCCTTTGAAAATGTGGAGATGAATGTAATTATAAACTAACGCAGACATTGGAATATGTCCTTTAAAATGCTTTCATCCGATGGGTATTCACTTTTAATGACGCTCTTTAAGTAAAGGGGAAGGCCATCCATCCTATAGGCAATCCCTTCGGTCTCCACACCTGTAATGGCAGCTGGAAAAACCACCTGGCATTTGTTAGTGGTTCTTGTCCAAAAAGGATCGACTAAAATAATCGGTTTGTCTTTCAATAATTCAGACTTGTTTGGGGGTAACGACCAAAAGGGGTCTTCTCCGACTATAAGGACAGCATCGATCTCATCCAGATTATCGAGCAATGTATATCCTTTACAGCCAGTCTCTTGAAAAACAGAAAAATCTGCAGGGAGTGGGCTCCCTCTCTCCCGAATAAGGAGTTGTACTGCCCCGTTTGTATTAAAATCATCGTACAAGGGAAGGACAAAAAACCTGGAGGTATTGTTGAGCTCTTTTACCAGATTCAAAAGAGCAGTAATATTTTTTGTAGGATTCTCATTTCTGCATAACCCCCACCCAAAGAAGATCACACCATAACTCGACTTCACCATATACTTGACCATATTCTTTAAAGAGACGATATCTCCGTGATAGTCTTCAGCAGATTCCCCTTTAATGAGTCTTAATAGTGTATTGATTACGAGAAAGTCTGTACCTGGTTCCACTTGAACGAACTTATGGGGTAACCCACTGAGCTCATTCTGGGCAATATCTACAGAGAAAACGATCCTGTCTCTACTCCCCTTCTCTTTGGCTCTCCCCTTTGGATAAACAGAATATCTGGTTAAATGTCTTGGAGTCGAATGTATTGGGTTGCATCCCCAGTAGAGAATAAAGTCGGCATTGTTCTTTATCTCTTCTAACGGCGCCATGTAAAAGTTCGAATTGTGCATTGCTTTATAGTATGGACCAAACAGGGCGGATCCCCTTGGTTCAAAATACCCCTTCAGCTTTTTTGCGATCATCAGGGCAAACTTCTGTGCATGATACCCTGAATTTGTAAGCCCATATACCAAAGGCTTTTTTGAAGCCTGTAAGATATGAACTGCTTCAGAGACTGCTGTTTTATAGTCGGTCTCTATCAGGGTTTCTTTCTTGATCATCGGTTTTTGTACCCGGCCTCTTTTTATATCTGATGTAAACCTCTTAGTAAAAAGAAACTTGCTTATGCCCCATTCGCAGATGTTTCTTATCGTCTTTACTTTGTTCTGTTCAACGATGATATCGATGTCATCACACAGACAGGCACATGATGGGCACACAACCGATTCAAACAGTATCTCCGACAAATACTCCCTCCGTCTATTGTAAATCATATAGTAACAGTTTGACTTTTTAAAAAATCAGAAAATCAGGCAATAGCAATTGCTCCTGTAGGGCATAACTCAGCGCATGCTCGACATATATGGGAAGATGGATTCGTACGCCTGCACAGATAAGGGTCAACTAATTTTACCTTCCCATTCTCTACCCTTAAGACAACTTCATCTGAAAAACCAGGAGCCCTTCCGTAATCCACATCTTCACTCTTCTCCATGTTTACCTCACATACTATTACGCATATGCCACATCCATTGCATCTATCCGGATCGAAGAGCAGTCCTGTTATCTCCCTTTCAATATCTGGCCCTAAGAGCTCATTTAACTTATTGAGAGACATTTCAAATGCTGACTCCAATAATAATGGACAGTCCTCGGGTTTTACATCTCTTGATATCAGCCGATTGGCAAATCCCATACATGAAAAGCCACATCTCTCACAGTCTGTCTTTGGAAGAAGCTGATATAACTGGTACATGGATAGCTTTGCCATGGAATCCTCTTATTCAAATAAATGTTGAATCTACTCACCGCTACCTCTTTGTGCATAAGTATTTCTAGTTTCAGGCCTTATCCTAACGTAATTCTAGCACTATGAAGCTATCATCAGGTTTCAACAACGCTTTTTAAAAAGTAAAGTTCTTTCATCCCATCTATACATTGAATCGTTACTTTTTCATCTGAGAAAAGAGCGCACATACCTTTGCCGCTGCTCCACTAGCCTGAGAGACCGATTCCGGTATATCTTTTGGCCCCTGGCATGTTCCTGCCAAGAATATCCCTACGTTCGATGTCTGTAGCGGCCTCGAAATAGGATGGAGTTCTTTGATGAAACCATAGGAATCTGTCTTCAGATCAAGCATCTTTGCAAGCCGAATCGTTTCATATGAAGGCTCTAATGCTACTGCCAAAACTACCATATCAAAGGCAGCTTCTCTTTGCTTTCCTGTCTTTGGATCTTCAAATACCAAAACAGGATCTCCCTTTTTAGTATCTGCTCTTACCTCCCCAGGCAATCCACGAATAAATTTCATACCTTCTTTTTTTGAACGCACATACAGTTCTTCAAACCCCTTTCCAAATGCACGCAGATCATTATAGAATACCCATACCTCTGCGTCTTCTTCATGTTCCATAACTAACCTTGCTTCCTTTATGCTTGCCATGCAACAATAAAATGAGCAGTACTCATGAAAATGGATATCTCTAGAGCCTACACATTGTATGAACGCCACCCTCTTTATCTGCTTACCATCCGGTCTCAACAACTCTCCGCTTGTTGGCCCTGATGCACATATAATACGTTCAAACTCGATGTTAGTCACCACATTATTGATCCTTCCGTATCCATACTGTCCTTTTTTTGCAGCATCAAATGTCTTGGTGCCGGTGCATATAACAATGGCTCCTACATTTAGAAGCCTGGTCTTTGGCTCTTCATTCAGGTTAATCGCATCTAGCTCACAGACCTTCTTGCACATTTCACACTCAATACACTTCTGTTTATCAATTGTATATCTCAAAGGAACTGACTGGGCAAACATCACATAGATGCACTTTCTCGGTTTCAGATTCAAGTCCCATTCATTCGGCAATATCACAGGGCAGACCTCAACACAGGCACTACATCCGTTACACTTATCCATATCCACATATCTCGGTTTTACTTCTATCTCAACGGTAAAATCCCCTGGCTTGCCTTTGATACCTTTTATCTCGGCATTCGTTATCAACTCAATATTCGGATGTTTCGAAGCATCGACCAGCTTCGGTCCTAAGATACATATTGAGCAGTCCATGGTGGGGAAAGTCTTATCAAGTTGGGCCATGATACCCCCAATCGAAGGGGAACTCTCTACAACATAAACCCTATAGCCCTCCTCTGCTATATCCAACGCAACCTGAACTCCCGCTACTCCCCCACCAACAACAAGCACTTCTTGTGCAATAACCTTGTCTTCGATTGCTTGTTTTTTTGTCTCATTTAACTTTTCTCTTATCAAATTTACAAGAGCATCCTCATTGATCACCTTTCCTGTATCAATATGATCTATCTTCAACTCATTCATACAAAACGCCTTTTTAAAGACATCCATGTGAAAATCTCTAGAACATGCGACAATGATGATTCGGTCAAGGCCATATTTCTTGATACATCCATTGATAAACCCTATTCCTCTTTGGGAACACAGATATCTAAAAGAATAGATAACAGTATCGGAAAATTCTATTTTTGCAGCAGTCTCTTGCATATCGACAGCTGAAGCAACAGATGGACATATACAGAAAAACATACCTGTTTTATTCATTAATCAATCCTTCAACTCCTTAAGTTGCTTTGCCATTTCTTCGGTAACTCTTTGAAATACGACTCCTTCAGCAGCGGATATCCACTTGAGTACAAGCCTTCTGGGATCTATACCCTTTTTAGGCAGAGCCTTCTTTAAGGAGTTTACCCTCTCTTCACATCGATAATTCCCGGATACATAATGACAGTCTCCAGGTGGATGGCATCCAGAGACGAGAATCATGCCGGCACCTTTCTCAAATGCATAGAGGATTATCTCCTTACTCAACCTGCCGGAGCACATTGTACGAATTATCCTGACATTAGAAGGGTATTGAAACCTCGATACACCAGCAAAATCCGCACCTGCATATGAACACCAATTACAGCAAAATGCGATTATCTTTTCCCCGGCATTCTCTTCGAGCGCTGCATCTATTTGTGCATGTATTTGCTCTGTAGTAAAACTAAATGCATCCACTGCCCCCGTAGGACATGCCCCTGCACATACACCACAGCCTTTGCATGCTGCCTCAACAACTCTTGCCTTGTCCTGCCCATCAATCTCCACTTCTACGATCGCTTGAAAGGGGCATTGCTTAATACATATCCCACACCCAATACACCGATCTGGATCTACCCTCGATATGATTCCATCGAGACCCAATTTCTCCTTAGAAAAGAGACCGCAAACCTTTGCCGCTGCGCCACTGGCCTGTGCCAAAGATTCGGCAATATCCTTTGGCCCCAGACATGCACCTGCAAGATAAACTCCATCAATGACAGTATCGATAGGCCGCAGTTTAGGATGGGCCTCCATAAAGAAGCCTTCAGGACCAGTCGGCACTTTGACGATTTCTTTTATCTGATCCGTATCTTTGCAAGGCTCAAGCCCCGTAGCCAATATGACCATATCTACAAACTGGCATACGGTTTCTTTCATATCATCGCTGTATGCCTTTATCAAGACATTATCCTCTCCAGTCTTCGAAACTTCTGTAATCTCCCCTCTCACGAAGAGAACCCCAGACTCCCTTACATTCCTGTACATCTCTTCAAAGTCTTTCCTAGGAGTCCTTATATCCCTATAGTAGACGGTGATATCAGTTTCAGGATAAAGCGACTTGACCATCTTTGCCTGTTTCAAGGTTGTCATACAGCAGATCTTGGAACAGTATGTGTTGCCCCCTTCTTCGTGTTCTCGAGAACCCACACATTGTATAAATGCAATCTTTTTGGGTACTCTTTCATCAGACGGCCTTATAAACTTGCCTTGTGTTGGCCCATTCGGATCGAGAAACCTCTCAAGAGCAAAAGATGGTATCACATTTTCGAATTGACTGTAACTATACTTTGCCTTATTTTGAGGGTCAAAGGATTCAAATCCGGTAGCAACGATAATACTTCCAACTTCGAGCTCAAATTCATCTTCTCCTTGTCCCAAATCTATGGCATCTACTGGGCATACATCAACACACGCTCCACAACGTGTACAGTGATCAATATCTATTGTATAAAAAGAGGGTGTAGCCTCTTCAAAGGGTAAGTAGATCGCCTTTGTTAAACCAATTCCGGCATTGAATCGATCTGAAACCTCAACTGGGCATATACTGGTACACTCACCGCAAAGGTTGCACTCTTCATTTACATATCGAGGGTGTTTTACGACCTTTACCTTGAAGTTGCCGATATATCCATCTATAGAATTCACCTCCGAGTTTGTATACACTTCAATTTTCGGATGGATCATTGCCTGCGTCATCCTGGGTATAATAAGGCATTGAGGGGACCAGGGATCTGAGGAGGCAATTGCTAATTGGGCAACCTTACCTCCTAAAGTCGGTGCCTTTTCAACGAGATATACGAGATGGCCCGAATTCGCAATATCTGCAGCTGCTTCAAGCCCAGCAATCCCACCCCCAATAATTAAAGCATTCTTCGTGGTAGGAACCTCTCTGTCTTGAAGCGGTTCTAGAAGCCTCGCTTTTGCTACTCCCATCTTAACCAGATCCATAGATTTTTTGGTAGCTGCATCCCGCTCATGCATATGAACCCATGAGCAGTGTTCTCTGATATTCACCATTTCCATAAGATAGGGATTAAGACCGGCTTCTGCAACGGTTCGCCTAAAGGTTGGCTCATGGAGCTTTGGAGAGCATGAAGCCACTACAACCCTGTTTATACTATACTCTTTTATATCATCCTTGATCTGTGCCTGACCGGTTTCAGCACAGCAGTATGTGTTTTCCCTGGCTACAACAACATTATCCAAAGAAGATGCAAAATCAGCCACAGCAAAGGGGTCAACTACTGCTGCAATGTTTTTACCGCAATGGCATACATATACCCCTATCCGTACCTCTTCACTCATGGAATCACCTATTAACGGGAGTTGCCTAGAACCAAAAACGTAACACCGATTATACTTTTAAAACAGCAAATGTGGTCTCATTTATAACACGTGCAATTTATCTAAAGAAGTGTAGAGACATTAAGAAAAAACAGGGGAAAGATGCGAATTTTGCACGGGTTATTATGTAATTACCTTTGCAGTGAACGATATTTTGCTAAACAAAGTATTTGAACAAAAGCCTCTTAACTCAGTAGTCAGAATGTATTCTCACAACTCAACTTATTAATTTCTCTACTGCTTTTGACCAGGCAGCTGAAAATTCACCATCTTCAGCTCTAATCTCTGTTCTTTTCAGTTTGATTGCCTCTTTATCGCATATATTGTAGCATGCCCCACAAAACGAGCAATACCTCTCATTGACAATTATATCCCTTCCTTCTCGATGAATTGCCTCTGTTGGACATTGTTCTATGCACTTGTTACAGTCTTCCGGACAGAGACTACTATTTATAGCGATTTCTCCACAAAACCGGGGTGTTATGATTATAGAACCGAATTCACAGTTATCGAAGCATCTATGACATGCAAGGCATCTCCTCTCATCCGGTCTGGCTGAATCATCTTTTATCTCTATTATATCTCTCGGGCAATTTTCAATACATGAAAAACAGAACTTAGGACAGTTTTCAACAGTATTATCAATTATCCTATCTTCTCTTTTACACCATCTGTGCTGCACTTCCGGGTTCTTTGAACAGTGGCTCGGACAACGGCTGTTATCGACTATGATCTTCTTTTTCAAAGGAAGGATACCCTGATGGTCTAAAAGGATAGTCTTGGGTACCTGGTTGTACGTCATGGTTATTGCGGATACCGGACAAAAATGGGAGCAGATCTCGCATAGAACGCATTTCTCTTCATCAATGTCAATCCTCACCCCTCCTTCATCCCGAATTACTGAAACCGCTTCCTTGGGACAGACCGTTTTACAGATATCACATCGAATACACTCAATTTTATTTAAAAAAAGCGAGACTTCATCTCTATACAACCTCAATGTAATCTCTATTGTCTCATCCGTTTCGGTCTTCTTATTCAAAACGATCATATGCTCTCCGTCATTTCCATCTCTATAGAAAATAGAAAGGCCGCCTATTCAGGGGCAGTTGCCCAAAAGAAAAATCTCTTGGGTAACTGCCAGTTCAGACGCAAAAACCGGAAACATTCATTTTCATACTCAACCATTAAATAATTAAATAGGACTGATTGTCAATAGTATTGTTCTGTATTTTTTCAGAGTATACGCAATTGAATCCATATGTGAGAAACTATTTTCGCCACTCATTGGGTTCGAAATTTTTCTAAAGGCAGTAGTGGCAAGTAGAAGACCTGTCAATCAAAAGTGATAGGTCACTTCGAATTGGATATATGAGTCATCACGAAAGTCCGACAAGATCGCATCGTTATCCATGCTTTCGAAGAGGGAGATTGAATCCTGTTCAGAGAATACCATTGCTTCTATAGAGACTTTAAAGGCCTCTCCAAGACGCATACTGCTCTCAAGAGAAATCGTGCGGGATGAATCTTCTATATCCTTGATTGTTAGAAACAAGAGTTCAGTACTGCGCATATCATTGAGAGTAAGTCTGAAACCGAAGGCGATCTCTTCTTCATAGGGCGTTATGGCAAGGGTCTGTCTGCTGTCATAAAGGCCTTCCACTATCATCCCCAGGTCTGCATAAGAACCGAATATGCTGAAAAAGGTATATTCAAACCCGCCTGTGAGTCCGAGGTAGTTTTCTCTTTCAAACTTCAGGTTTGGCTGTCCCTCTCGGTAGATGATCTCGAGTTTCCACAACCAGTTGGAAAGTATATACTGGAGCTCAATACCGCTTTGCTTTATCTTTGGATAGTAGGGTGCCAACCCTATACCCTCTGAGCTCATTATTACCAAAAACCAGGGCTCACGGCCGGTACCCTCGAAGTAAGAGAAGCCTAGTTCCCAGCTCCTGAGGCTTTTCGTGTAACGCACTGCCCAGTCAAAATGGTACTCTTCCGCTGTGCTCTCATAGATCGATTCGTCGTCGAGGATCGGTATACCGAACCGCAGTCTTCCTTTGTCACCTGGGAAGGTTCGTTCACGGAAGAACGGTAGCAAGAATACATCCAGTACCCCGAACTTCGAAGGGAGAGAAAGACTTATCATGGGTTGACCGAGTTTTTCCTCTCCGTCTAAGGCATCTATTACATCGGTTTGGTTGATGATATCCACAATGTGTACAACTTCCGTAACTCCCCAATAAACCTTATATACCCCGACTCCTAGCTCGAATTGCTCCCTTACCCACAGCAAATAGAGCTTTCGGATATCACCGTGTGTACGTTCATCGTCAGCGCTATCGTACCGAAAGAATGGTGTGAAAGTAAGGCTCAGATCGTCTGATAAATCATGATATCCCTCTATTTCGAAGGAGGAAGATGCAGCATTTCGCTCTTGGTCGTCAAATAACTGCGAGGAAGGGAAATAACGAAACTGACCTGACAGATTTCCCTTCAGTTCCAAGGCCCAGCTGAGATGAACCGGAGATACACAGAGACTCCCCACCCAAAGCAATATACTGAAAAGCACCGCAATACGCATCTATCTGATCCTCTTGAGTCTGTTCTTTGTAAAATCATTCTCTTTCAGCCCTGTTTGGAATTTATAATCAGAGACATCGATCTGCGTACTCTTTCCTGTCTGATGATTGACCATTAAGAAACTGTCGGGTCTCCAGTACCTATCAAGGTAACGTTTGTATCCGCTGATAGTCAATGTCTTTAAAAGCACTTTCTTTCGATCGTAGAAATCCACTTTGTGGAGTCTGTATTCGTTTTGATCTATCCATGTTACCTGGCGACTGTACCCTGATTTTTTATCTACGGGGATACGCTCAACGAGGAACATCTCTTCCTCTTGGTATTCTTCCTTACTCAGTAACAGATAAGAGTAGTCTTCTATCTCTTGGGTCCCGAGATCTTCGAAAGAAAACTCACTGCCAATAAAGGATCCGGCCTTGGAGGCACCTGAAATACGCTTTACACGGCCCAGGGCAGGTAAGTAGAGCCACTGATCATCATCCCGCTTGATGTGGCCATGTGTAAGAAGGGCAGTCCCTTTTATATCCATAGGTTTCTCAAAGACAATCAGCATCTTATCACCATCTTCCTGCCCCTCAAGGATCATCATCCGCAGTACACGACGGCTCTCCTGCCCATGTTTGTTGCGGAGTATCATCTCTTGGTTTGATATAACATCCCAAAATCCCTGATCTCTTCTGTCCATCTCTTCGTAGATCCGATACCCCTCTTGTTGTGGTGTATCAGCCAAAATTGAAGAGGTCAAAAATAAAGTAAGGAGCAAAAGAAATGATGTCGTCTTCATAGCATTCTTCCTTTTTGTGATTAATCGAAGGGACTCAATGCCCCTTTTATTTTTCAACTGGTGAGGTTCTCTTTTTTAGTATCCATCTTCAGCGATAAAGTGATACTCGGTTTTTTTCAATGAGAGAAGATAGTCTTGACTTGAGAATCAGTGTTGTATTACTCCTTATCGTCGAGTAAAAAAAGCATTGGCGGAAGCAAGAAGAACGTCACGAAAAGTGCAAAAGACAGGGCAATCGCAGTCAACTGCCCCATCACAATATTCGGTCGAAAGGACGAAAGGGACAGAACCGAGAACCCGCCGATCAAGATGATAGCAGTGATAGTAAGTGCTACACCAACGGTGCGGAACGCATACGTTATTGCATTAGCAGTTTTCGAGTGTATCTCTCGTTTGGCTCGCAGATACTTACTCAAGAAATGAACGGTATTATCCACAATGATTCCTAAAACAATCACCATAATGAAGGTACCAGACATTCCCAGTTCCCCAACCAATAGACCCCAAGATCCATATGCCATAACGCTCGGAACGACATTCGGAATAAGGCTGAGTATACCGAGTCGAACACTGCGTAAGGATACCAATAAGACTGTTGAGATGAGTATAAGGGCGATAACCATTCCGTCAATCATACTTACCAGATTGCGCTCTGAGATATGCGAAAACATTATCGATGGCCCTACAGCCTCGCCTACCTGCAATTCTGGTGCGTTAGCCTCAGCCCAAGCCTTCGCTGCCGCGTCAAGGGCGATGATGTCTCTTGACTTAATATTATCGAGGATGACGGTAAGCCGTGTAGACGAACGGTCAACATCGATAAGGTTGTTGAGATCCAACCCATAAGGCAAGGAAAGCTCATAGAGAAACATATACTGAGCAGCCAGTTTTCGTTCCTCTGGGATCCGATAGAATTGCTCGTCTTCTTCATGCAGGGTTCGGTTGATTCGTTTCAAGATATCACCGATCGTATCCACATGAATCACATATTCTTGAGTCGAGAACCACCTTGCAAAATCATTCAACTGGTTAAGATAACTTGGATTGTAAATGCCACTTGCCTTTCCAGATGAAACAGAGTAGTGGAGGGCCATAACACCTGTAAGGTTCTCACAGATGAAATCGTTGTCTGCACGAAATTTGACACTTTTTTCAAAGTATTCTGCAAAGAGGTCGTTAAACTCGATGTTTCTTATTGAATACCCGAGAAAGATGGCCAATAAGGTAATACCGACTAAAAGACCTTTACAATGTCGTGTCACAAACCTGTTTATACGATCCATCAACTGGGTCTCTTGACTCGGGCGGGTGTGCCTTTGGATGGGGAGAATAGCCAGCATAGCAGGAAGGAAGAACACGGACAGGAAGTAGGCTATGGTAACCCCAATTGCTACCATATTCCCCATATCCCGAAACGGGGGAGATTCGCTGAAGTTAAGGCTCAAGAACCCGATCACTGTAGTGATACTCGTAAGAAACACGGGCTGCATGTTTATACGAAGGGCTTCGGATATAGCCTCGTATTTATCACTTCCTCTTTGCAACTCCTGGAAGAATGTTATTAAGATATGGATGCTGTCTGCCACCCCGAGAGTAAGGATGATTATGGGTACGACCCCGGTTACTGTAGACTGTGGGATGCCAATAAAACCCGAGATCCCTGCAGCGACAATAACAGAAAGCCACACCACAGCAAGGGTTCCGATCATCCCCCAAAAGGAGCGCAAGAAGATCAAAATTGTAAGGGCTATGAGGCCAAACATGATCGGCATCAGCGTCAAGCTGTCACGCACAGCTGCTTCCAAGAAGGCGATGTTCAGCATTGTCTGTCCTGACATATAGGCCGATACGTTTGTGTGGTCTGCCTGCATATCGGCAACCATCTGCCGGGCAAAGGCTACTGCCTCTGCCTCTTCAGGTCCAGAATCCTCAGGGAGGTTCATGGTGATGTTGATGGATGTCACGTGACCGTCCGGTGATATCAAGCGGTTTATGAGAAGCGGTTCATTGAGGGCTATTTCTCGAACACGTTCGATATCGGCGTTCGAGAGTTGATGTGCATCCTCGATTAGAGGGCTGACAATAAGATCATCACCTTCAGCGTATGTGTGCTGAAAGTTGGTCAGTGAGTCTACTCGAGAGGAGTAAGGTGTCTGCCATGCCCTTTCTGTCAATCTCTCGATTATGCTTAGGGTCTCTCTAGTAAACACTTCTCCGTCTACCGGAGCCAGAGCGATCAGGATGCCATCCTGCTTGCCGTAGATATCCTGGAAAGCCTCGAACGCAGCGAATTGAGGATTCTTATCACTGAAGAATATGCGGTAGTCATTAACGAATCTGAGCCTTGGAATTCCGATTATAGATAAGGATACAACCAGAATTGTAAGGGCTATGATCCACCAACGGATTTTAATGATACGCTCATTCGACATATAGGAAGTCTTCATATCCTGGTTAATCCTCTTTTTAACGTCGCCCAATAGAATTCTAATATGATAAAACCTTCTCTATTTCGCTCGATTAGAAGGGTTCACTAAAAATCTATGATTCAATCTCAGGGGGGCTTCTTCACATCTCTTGGCAAGTTGTGCAAAGGGATTAAATCGTTTTAATCACTTTCTGACAATACCCTTTCATGCACAGATCAGAAGAGAACTTACTGCGTCTTCATCCATAAACGCCTTTCTTAGAAATCATTGGATCACTCATCAAGATGTTTATTCGATGTGCGATTCAGACGTCTATGCACAATCCCCCATCCTCATTGGCTTGTAGAAATTCTTCATTCTCGAATCGGGAACTGCTTTTTATTCGATTCTATCTATGGATGGCCACGTCATGGAAGGTTTGTAGGAAGCGTTCCATTACCTCATCATAGATGTCTAAGAACTCTAGGAAAACCTTACTCGCAGGAATGTACACATTATGCACGATCGTTGTTTTTTAATAAAACAAAAAAATATAATAACAGTATTTCAAAAGCAAGTCAAATACTATATGCTGTACTTTTCAATTACCTAGCGCAAGGCAATTCATTCTATTTGAAATGAACCGTGCATGTCAAAAGCTGAAGCGATTCAATTCAAAATCCGATTTTTTACATTGAATGAAATATCGATATTGCATATCCAGGCCATTTAGAGTAGGATACCATCTAATGAACTTTGAAAGACAATGAGAATTTCGCTGAATATATTGACTTTCTATAGAGTCCTGATATCCTATTGAGTGTTCAGCTTGAAATCGGGCTTTAAGAAAACATTAACGGAGGTTTTTTATGGAAAATCTGTTACCAAGCATTTATAAAGAAATATCGAGTTATTTAGAGAAGCATAAGGCAGTCTCTGGTGAAGAGTTAATGTGGAAGATAGATCAGGAAGTAGATAAGTTGAATGATAATGAAAAGAAGGAGTTGGAAAAGCTACTTAAGGGAGATGTAAGCCAGATGATTTTTGATGGTATCACAGGCAAGATTCGTCTCTCTGTCTTCTCTCCTGACATGCATGTAAGTATTAACTATTTGGGAGATGTCTTTTACTGCCCACCAACACACAAATACATGCCCAATGAGCTGGAGAATGCATTTAAACGGTTATCACAAATGAGATTTGACAGAATTTCACAAAAAGTAGAAGATACAATGAGGAATTTGATGACAGATTCAGGGTATACAATATCGGATATAAAGACGCAAATACAAGGGGTATATAAGGGCATTGATGCAGTCAAAAATTCCCATAAAATGCAAGTCTTGATCTTCCCGTCGATTGTTTTCGTATCTGAGAGTTTAGGGGCATTGGGAGAAATACCCCATACGTATGTAGTTACAATCCCATCAGAAAAGACACCAGCCCCGTTTGTAAATTTTATCAGAGAAAACATCGATACAATTCGAGGCAATGAAAAGATGATGATTTGGGCAGTCAACCCAGATCAAATGACAATAAGCCCGTTTCTTGGCAAGCCAACAGATAATGAGATCTGGAAACGACTGAAAGATCCTGAAAAATCCCTTATGGCATCACAAAACTGGATGAAAGGGATGGTAAGATCCAGGGTATTAGACGAGGACTTTTAATCTGTCGAGTATCTCTCCAACTGCGATGACTGCCGGGGAATCATCCGGCAAGTCAATCAGTGGCTTTCCTTTTAGATCGTATTCGGTTATATTCTCATCTTCTGGCACGATACCAGCAAGATCGATACCGTATTTTGATGCACTCTCGACAAATTTCTTTGCCTTCAGCTGTGTTGCCCGATTCAGGATAACACAGATTCTTTCGAAACTGATTTCTAGGCTTTCTGCCAATTCTTTTATCAATCTTGCTGTATTCATTCCCCTTTGTGTTGCATCTGTGACGATAATCATCGTGTTCACACTTCTTGTGGTTCTTCTGCTTAAATGCTCCAAACCCGCTTCACAATCGATGATTGTCACATCGTAAAGGCTTGAAAACTTTTCGATTGAATGCCTAAGGATATCGTTTACCAGACAATAACAACCCGGCCCTTCGGGACGACCAATCGCCAAGATTGATATCTTCGGTATCTCTGCCAGGATATCCCTTATCTGATATTCTAACATCAGATCTACAGGCAAATCAGGAGCTGGAGTTCTTCCAGGTCCCTGAACCAACTTTTCTCGTATGTCTCCTATGGTCTTCTTAATATCTAAACCTAAAGCAGGGGGTAAACTCGTCGCCGGGTCTGCATCAATTGCCAATATCTTCACATCTCTCTTTTTCAGTTGCTTTATGATAATCGTAGATATGACCGTCTTCCCAGTGCCACCTTTTCCCGATATGGCAATCACAGGTCTGTTATCCGATTTTGAGAGGCTCTCTTTGGGTGATGTCATCTTCTTCTCCTGCTTGAATATATTTGACTCCTCATTTGTTTCAACCTACTATGCCCAAACAAAAAGGTCAAGTGAAAAACTCGGAAGCCCTGCCTATTAAATATAATTAGTTATTGACTTCCTTCAACAAGAAATAACTCACAGCAAAGGCAATAACACTTATAACCCCTAAAAAAATCTCGTCTTTCTCCCTGTTCTATTATTAACACACGCTATACAGCTCAGACAAGTTGCACGCATTTTATAATGTGACCGCTTTTGTTGAGTTATGTCAATAGCCATATTAGATACTTTCGATCCTTGACATGCTGTACTATTATCTGTTATGAGTTTTTAAAAAAACTCAAGTAGAGGAGGTAAATCCCTTGAATAAAGAGAAGATAGCGATTATCGGTTCAGGCCCTGGTGGTTATGTAGCAGCTATAAGAGCATCTCAACTGGGTGCTGAGGTCACTGTAATAGAAGAGGAAGCTATTGGAGGGACATGCCTAAACCATGGATGTATCCCCACGAAAACCCTCCTTACGTCTGCCGAGTTATTCAACTCTTTTAAGGAAGCAGAGGAGTTCGGGGTTTGTACTGGAGAGATTAAAGCAGATTTCGCAAAGATCATGGAACGAAAGAGTCGTGTTGTAGACAACCTTCGTGGTGGTATCCAAATGATATTCAAAAAAAGGGGAATACAACTTATTCATGGTAAAGGGACACTGATTTCACCACAAAGGATTCAGGTGGTATCCTCCATGAGTGTAAAAGAGATGGATGCCTCAAAAATCTTAATTACTACAGGTTCTAAGCCGACTCTATTACCATCTTTAAAATTGCAACAACCAAGTATTTTATCGACCAAAGAGGCACTTGATTTGAAGAAATTACCCAACAGCATCCTTATTATTGGAGGAGGAGCAATCGGGCTGGAATTTGCCTGTTTCTTTAACGCATTAGGCACAAGGGTCACTCTCGTTGAAATGATGGATCAGCTATTGCCTAATGAGGATAAGAGGATATCAAGGCAAATAGCACAGATTCTAAAGAAGAGGGGGGTTAATATACTCTTAAAGACATCGGTTAAGGATATCGTCTCTCAAAGTAATGAAGGGATCACCTGCCTTTTGGAAAATGGGGATAAGGTAAGCGCAGAGAAACTCACTTTATCTATTGGAAGAAAGCCCAATTCACAGGGTATCGGATTGGAACATATAGGGGTTCATATCGACAAAAGAGGCAATATACTGGTAAACAAAAAAATGGAAACAAATGTAACCGGAATTTATGCTGCTGGGGATGTCATCGGAGGGATGCTCCTTGCCCATGTAGCTTCTGCTGAAAGTATTATAGCAGTTGAAAATGCGCTAGGAATCGAATCTCAAATAGACTACTCTACAATCCCCCGCTGTGTTTATACCTTCCCTGAGATCGCCAGTGTTGGTCAGACAGCGGATGAAGCACTGGCCTCAAAAAGGGAGGTCAAGACAGGATGGTTTCCTTTCTCAGCATCTGGCAAAGCCTGTGTAATAGGGCAGGCGTATGGTTCTGTCTATCTTTTGGTAGAAAAGGGAACTGAAAAAATCATTGGGGGCCAGATAATAGGCCCCCATGCAACAGAATTGATCCATGAAATAGCACTGGCTATAAAACTGGGTATAACCGCTGAAGATTTAAGTTCTACGATTCATGCCCATCCTACACTCTCTGAGAGCATAGCGGAAGCGGCCCACAGTGTAAATAAAAAGGCCATCCATATCCTATAACAGGGTTTTTATTCTTTCAACATCTGTCTTTGATGACGGCTGACCTTCGGATCATGGGCCTGGGATATATCGGTATCGATCATCTCCATCTCATTATAGTATTTGCATTTGCTGGCATCAGTATTAAATGATACAGCGATGAACCCCTCACCCTCTGTAACAAAAACCGGCGGGTCACTTTGTATATTTGACCCTTCTTTTAAAACATTACACATCCCGCTAGTCGTTCCTAATCCAGCTTGAAAGAAGTCTTTGCATTTACCACAGGCCTTATCAGGTACAGTCTCCCTCTCCTCCACAGATCTTACTGCCTCACTCGCACCCAGCATAGCATCTCTAATGATATCCCACTCTCTTCCTCTCTTCCTCGGCATATCTCCCCTCCATTATCATTAAAATTGTATTTACTTATTTCGAAAACTTTATAATTCTAATTTCCTCTTATTCCTTATTTAATAGAGGCCTCGGTACTCGAGATCTCCAACTATATTTCTTATCCTAATCCCTGGATCGTCCTTTGAATGATATTATCCTGGGTCTTGCGACTGACATCTACAAAGTGAGCACTGTAACCGGCTACACGAACGATCACCTCCTGATACTGCTCCGGATCCTTCTGTGCTGCCCGCAGTGTGGCATCATCGATCATGTTAAACTGAACATGATCAAGGCTCAAGTCTGCCCATGTTTTCATGTATGACTTCCAGAGTTGATACCCCTTCTCACCTTGAAGCTGCGTCGGAGACAGCCGCTGGTTCAATAAGAATGCCCTGCCCTCTGTCACATGGTCTATCTTGCTGCATGACTTCAGTATTGCAGTAGGACCCTTCTTGTCCAATCCAGGCCCAGGAGATATTCCACCATCGTAAAGCGCATCTCCCAACCTCCTGCCGTTCGGCAGTGCATGTACCATATTGGCAAAGTGGATATTCCCACTCACATTCTCCGGTAATGCGGGCCAGTTATTCCCGGAAGGGCACTTGACCTCCTGTGAATGCCTCGCAACCTCACGCAGACAGCGAACCATTATCTCATCCACATAATCATCATCATTGCCCCACTTCGGTGCATTCTTTACAAAGTCAAGTCGCATCTCCTCTTTGCCCTCCCAATTGGTCTTCAGGGCTTCAATTAACTCCGCTATAGTGTACTTCTTTTCGTCGAATA
>JAXHVA010000249.1:0-2806 GCA_034189035.1 Thermodesulfobacteriota bacterium | reverse complement strand
CGCTATCAGTTTTAATGTTTTGGTGCAATCTGACTCCCCTGTTTCATCAAGGATGCAAAGATACATTTTTCTTGCGTGAAGATCGATTCCGCAATAATATTTGTGTTGTTTAGTATAAAACGTGCGTTGAGTCAAATTGATTGAACACACAGCTGACCTTTATTGGTCGGAGTAATCTGCCGAACCGCCGTGGTACGTGATCCGTATGCCCGGTAGTGTCAGAGGAGGGAAGCCGTGAGGCCCCTTCCTATCCCGATTAAATATAAAAAGTAATCAATGACAATGAATACAGAAATACATTACGATAAAAACATGAATCTAATTAATCAGAAATTACATGGCCTTTGTAGTATTCATAATCTTGCAGAGGTTTTTGATGATATGGAAAAGTATGAATTAAAACCGGGTCTAAAGATTCTTGCAGATATAACGGACGCAGATCTGAAAGATACTAATTATGATTCAGTATCATTCCTTGAGAAAAAGCTCGATGAATTTCTTGATAAATATTTACCCATTCGGAAAGCAATTATTGTTGAGTCTGATTTAGAATTTGGCATTGCTCGTATGTACGAAATGCTTGCAGAAAAGGATGGATTTGACGTTCGAGTTTTTTATAATAAATCAGAAGCAATGGATTGGCTTAAGTCATAACCATTTTGCATAACACTTTTAAGGCCTCCAGATTTCAAGAGTAAAAGTACCCATTAATGAAAAAGTGTTTTTTTTTTGGGGGGAATAAAGGGGGACGACCTTAAATATTTAAGCAACTTGACATGCAGTATATTTTGTAGTATGTTGCGAGAATGCCTAAATAGCCCGATTAGATACCCCTGGCCTATTGCATCATGTTATGATCAGAGGGATAGAACGCCGAAAGATATTTAAAGATGATAAAGACAAGGAAAACTTTATCGAACGTCTATCTATTCTCTTGCCGGAAACCAAGACCCAATGCTACGCATGGTCGCTTTTATCAAGTCACGCCCACTTTTTGTTAAGAAGTGGACCCATGGGTATTGCCGCTCTAATGAGAAGGTTGCTTACCGGATATGCGGTATCTTATAACAGGAGACACAAGCATCACGGCCAGCTTTTCCAAAACAGGCATAAATCCATAATATGCCAGAAAGATGTTTATTTATATTTTAGGTTTTTTTGGTAAAAGGGTTGGTGAAGCGAGAAAGGGGCATGAATCCTATATTAAAAAAGGCATTGCCTTAGGCAGGCAGCCAGATCTTGTAGGAAGCGGTTTGATCAGAAGCCTTGGAGGTTGGGATGAAGTCAAAAAGATGAGGCTAAGGGGACAGGATCGCATCAAGAGTGATCAACGAATATTAGGAAAGAGTGATTTTGTAAGAGAAGTACTTTCGGAATCGGAAGATCAATTTTCCCAGAAATACAGGCTTAAAAACTTGGGCTGTGATTTTGAAAAAGTTATTGAAAGGGTTGGCGAATTGCTTCAGATGGAAAAGGATTACATTCTTGGAAAAGGGAGGCAAAATGAACGGGTCATGGCCAGGGATTTAGTCTGCTATTGGAGTGTTGTTGAATTGGAAATGTCTAAGGTGGATATGGCGAGAAAATTTGACATAACGCCTGCCGCTGTGAGTTATTCAGTTCAACGGGGAGAAAAAAAGCAAAGAAAGAGGGTTACCTACTGGAGGCTTAGGTTATTTAAATATTTACCCCCATCTGCACCCTTTAAGGTCGTCCTTATCTGCACCATTTAGTCCCCATCTGCATACCTTTATATCAAGCTGGCAGGACACATCCATTACAATGGATTATCCTTCAATTCAAAAAGAGTCATCGTGTTCTGTAACCATGCAATCCAAATGTTTTTCAAATGGATCAATCGGCGAAGCCAGCGAAAATCGATTACATAGGATAATTTCAAACTGTTATGGAAAATAATCCGCCTCCAAAGGCACGAGTATGCCATAAGCTTTTTTAGAACCATTTAGCCGAGTGAATGATTCTGTCTTGAGCCTATTGCTTTAATTGAGCACGATGGGTTTTAACGGGGGTTGTGTCAGGTGACCGGCACTTCTACCCAATCGGCCGATTAGCGGAGGAAAACTGAAGGAAGAAGACTTGAACGTGAAGGAGCTTCACGGCCGGTCATTGGTAAAGTCGCTGCTCTGGCGAGTGATCGGTGTTGTGTGGACTTGGATGAAGGCTTACATCATCCTTCTTTTTGTTCCACCTTCTCGAAAGTCAGCAGCTTTCATCACAACACTTATAGTGGGCTATCACCACTCGATGCGAATGATCATGTATTGCGCCTACGAGCGCATCTGGGGGTCGGTCAAGTGGGGGCGAAGCGGAGCGCCACGCCCCATATCGGCCAAGGTGAAGATTTTCTGGACTGCGGGAACCTTGCAGCCTTGATTTTCATCTTCTTCCTGCTTTTGGACGTGCATCCCAAGATCAATGCTAGCCAATCTGCCGACAAGGGAGTCCGACTAGCGAGGTGAGAGTCCTCGTACCAGGTGTTCGCGGAGCCGAAAGTTGAGAGAAGGGAAAGGGCGTCGTTGTGAGGCGGTGTCTGGAAGAAGCCCAATCTAAAAGTGCGGGGCGACGTATAGGAACCGGATTTGAGGTGTGGTACACTCGGGATGAGTGGGCAAGTGACTCTGAAGTTCTCCATCCGCAATTGGGGTGTGCTTTATATAAATCCGGCGTTTACGCACAGAAAGCTTAAGTGTCTTACCCTGGGAGGCCTGTACAGTGTTCTAAAGGAGGTATGGCTGAGATATTGTGGCACCGCCGGGAAACCAGGCGGCAAACGGAAAAGACAAAG
>JAXHVA010000248.1:0-2813 GCA_034189035.1 Thermodesulfobacteriota bacterium | reverse complement strand
AGAAGTTCCTCTTAGAGAAGGGACACCCTGTTGTAGGAAAGCGATGGAAGGATGGCAAGCCTGTACCATTGGAGGTCCCTGCTCCAACTCAGGACTGGCCAGAAGATATCGGAAAGTAAGTCTATGAACGATTTATGCTTCTCACCTGCTGACATCCAGGAATTTACATGGGACAAATATCAAAGGAAGGTCTCCGTGTTGAATCGGCCTGTTGTTATTGCATGGGGGCTCACCAAGGCATGTGACTTAAAGTGTATCCATTGTGGGGTTGAAGCAGGGAAACCTGTAAGGGACGAACTCTCCACTGAAGATGCTTTGAAAGCAATCGATAATATGGCCGAAGCCGGAACAAAACACCTTCTTCTTGCCGGCGGCGAACCTCTGCTTAGAGAAGACATATTTACCCTGGCAGAATATGCATCAAAGAGAGTATCCGTGGGGATAAATACGAATGGGTTTTCTCTTAATCGCTCCACTGCAAAAAGGTTAAGGGATTGCGGTGTGAATCAGATGCGCATCAGCCTTGATGGAGCAAAACCAAAGACCCACGACCGAATAAGAGGAAACGGATCATTTGAAAAGGCGGTTTCAGCAATCGAAACATGCATTACTCTGGGTTTTCCAGACGTTGGCATCGAGGCTACCATATTCTCATTAAACTATGATGAACTGCCTGACATGGTGAAACTCTCATGCGACCTCGGGGTAGGTGTCTTTGAAGCAGGGGATCTGGCACCCGTTGGAAGAGCGAAGAAGCTTGCTCACCTGTGTTTATCGAAAGAACAGAGAAAAGAGATGCTCAGATTTCTTGCTGAAATACAGGAGACTCTCCCTACACTCATCATAACCTCTGAGCTTCCCCATATCTTCATCGTTAATAAGAACATGCAAAATACATGCATTGATCCGTATTCAAAAGACGTATCTCTGGGTTGTGGGGCCGGAATCGTTGGGGCCGGCCTCACAGTAGATGGCAAGATCGTCCCCTGTCCTCTGGGATTACAGGTTGAGATTGGTGACATCAAAAGGGATCGGTTGAAGGATATCTGGGTCAATTCGCCATTTCTAAAGAGATTACAATCGAGGGAAGTTACAGGTAAATGCGGGAGATGTGAATACCAGTATGCCTGCGGTGGATGCAGGGGTGCGGCTGCCATGGCTGGTGATTTCATGGGAGAAGACCCTGGTTGCTGGTATGAACCTGCTCTTGAATATTAACACCATTTCCATGCAACCTCTTTTTTCGTAAGAGTTTAGCTCTTTGAATAGTTTCCTTATAACTCAGCCAGATTGTATTCCTCCCGAAGCCTCTTTGAAACCTCTTTCACTACATCGAATGCCTTTTCCACCGTCTTTTTACCATCCGGATTCACGAGACAGCATGTTGCCGGGGAAATGAGACTATGGGACAGGAGGAATTCCATATCGATCCCCTTCTTTCCCAAGACCGCCCATATCTGTTTGAGCCGATTCATTAGAGAATCGATATTCTCCTTTTCAAAAGGCTCAAAATTTGTAGGAACAATCCCCCAGACCAAAACGCCACCTCGATTGAGAAACCTCTTAATTGCAGGAGCATACGCGGAAAATATCTCTCCATTGGTGTAAGCATCAAGTGAAAGGACGTCCAGGTCCAAACCGAGAAGAAAATCCCAGTCAGGATTCCCGCACAGATGAATCCCCCTTGGCCTGTCAACCAAAGAGAAGAAACGTTCCATGTCCACCAGGGCTGCCCTATCATTGTATCCTGCCATACCGCTGAAGAGAAACTGTAACCCCGGTTCATCCACATACATAAAGGCGTTCATGTTCAGTCCTTTCAAACGGCTGAGCTGCACGTTGATCCGTTTTGCCATAAACTCCAATAAGAACGGTCGTACCGTATCATTGAAAAGGATGGGTTTGTCATCCTGGTCCTTTACATTAAATCCAAAGCTGATTGGCCCCTCAAGCTGTCCCCTGATAGCTGGATACTCCGACAAATCAAGCTTCAGAAAACGGTGGTATACCACCGAGTAAGTTGGACTGATGTCAAAGTATTCAGCCTCGTCAAAGTGCGACAGGGCCTCTTCCAATTCCTCCATGAATCTGTCTATAGAAAATCGTAGTGTAGATCGTTCCATATCAACTAAAATACCTGGAAAATTCTCCGAGGCCTGGACGTACATATCTTCATAGTAACTGAAAATGGGGAGCTGAGGCCAAAATGGAATGTCCAAAGAAAGGGCAACATCAAGAGCCCGATCCACATCCTTATAAGGCATGACTGCCATGGCTGTTGTGAGTAAATTTCCTGGAATCATCATCACTCCTTAAAGAAGAATATCACTGTTCAAGTAAAAATTCCCCGTTCTCCTTATTAAAGCCCCCTAAGATCTTCAAGCATGTGCACGCATTAAAATATGACCATCCCTTCTTGCATCTCTTTTTAAAACTAAACTGGTACAAGAAGTGTACCAAGAGGAGTAAACATTTTCAAGGAGATTCAGGTGCTGCCTGTGAATTCTCGACACTCTTAAGAAAGGTTTCCTGAATAAATAGTCAAAGCCTATTACTGGCAGTTTCATAACCACATGAGGCTCTAAAAAGTTCCTGTTCGAATAGGAAATTCGATTTCAGCTCTTTGAAAAACAGACGCAAAAAGATGGCTTTCAGCCACTTTTCAAGGTTCATCACGAGGAAGCATAAAGCGATGGCCGTTTTGCTTGTGGTGGCCAGCTTCGTCATCACCCGTCCAATCCCGTATCTTCGTTTTGCCTGGCCGAACTTGCCTTCTATCGGGACCCGGTCACATTCATCCCGGTAAGCCTGCG
>JAXHVA010000247.1:0-2829 GCA_034189035.1 Thermodesulfobacteriota bacterium | reverse complement strand
AATTATTTATAACATAAATACCCCTAAAAACAATCAGTTCCAGACAATTTTCTTCAATTTTCAAAGAACAAACTCAACATTTATGCGCCTTTCCAAGCACATTTTTCAGGGCGGACTAATTGAAGAGTGTGTAACTGCATATATCAAAAGAACAGGGGAATAGAATATTTGGCGAAAGCCGCTTCTTGCGACAGCTACAGCAGAGGGCCGATTCGTTATATTGCCCCGAATCGCTCCCAAAGATCACCTTTCACCTCGAGACTTATTGCCCTATGCTAAATCGATTCTAGTTTTTTTCCATTTGTAAAAAAGCTTTTGTTTGAAAATCAAAAAGGGAAGACACCCAGTAGGAGCTGGGGGCTTGCATATTAATCTACAAATCGGCTCATCAATAGCATATGTGAAATATTCAGCATCGTCTTAAAGATCTTGATTTCAAGGCTCAATCGACTCCGGCCACGAACAATTTTGATCATGTAAAGCTCGTCTGCCAATGGTCTCACAAGCACCTTGGATATATTATAGGACTGAGACGCTTCGGGATAGACGCTCAGCTTATCACACCCTCCGGATGCGCAGGACGTTTTGGCAGTCTGGTGACTGACGCCGAATTTGGTAAAAGCCCAAGACCGCACAGAATGAACAATGCCTGCATAAAAATGGTCATAAATGCTTTGTGTGCTTTAATCTCTGCCCTGCAGGACCGATCTCTAAATCGGGGATCAACCGCAAACTTTTTGGGAGCAGTTGAAATTCAACCTCATTCATATAGAAGAACTTGTGGGTCTTGAAAATACAACCCACGTCTATGGTAAGTGCCAAGCCCTATTCCCTTGCAAACTAAGAGCGCCGAATAAGTTCCATAAAATTTCTGCCTAAAAAGACAACCAAACGTCACACCGCTTTTGAATAGCTCGATCACAATAGAAAATGATAAAGAATAAATGCTTCCCTGTGAATAATATTCCGAAAAATGCCGAGATTTTTGCCCGATCACGATTCAGAAAATGTTCATCTGTGCTCATTAATCATGATTATAAAATAAATAAAGGAAAGAAAAATCGCTTTGCCGAATGACCGGCTTGAGTTTTAAAATTACCTGAAGTGATGTAGTCGGATTACATCCTGTATTTCATACAGTATCTTCCGAGCTTTTTATGTTGACATAATCTTAAAAAATGTTTATATTATGATATTATAAAGTTGAAAGTATTTGATAGGCCAACCCTTCCGAAAAGCCTCCCCGATTAAGGGCTAGGTATGAGATATATGGTGATAGTTACCTGAATATCCGCAAGCGCCATCAACGTGAAACAGGCCTACCGAGGCTTAATAAGGTCGAAGGCTATCCCCCAGTATGAATGATATGCAGTCAGTTAGCAGGTTTCCAAGGAGCTTGCACGTAACGATAGTACGGCCGGTATGAAGGACACTCCGAAGTCGTTCATTGTGACTCATGAGGTATAATGATGAAAGCACTTCTTCTTTTATTTAAATATATAGGCAATTGAAGAGTAAGTCGAGCTATTGGAGGGGCGTAATATACTAAAAAAGCCGTATTTTCAGTGGAACTATACAATCAATAGAGAAAAATGATGAATATCTTGATGAACGTTTGAAAACGTGGTTGAACTGCCGTTTCCAGCAGGAAGAGTCGAAGGAGGAAGGTGTATGGAAGAGAGTATTGATATGATTTTATCATCTTATGAGGCTAATGCTGCGGAACTTATTCCGCTTTTACAACGTGTTCAAAATGAGTTCGGATACCTGCCAGAAGAGGCAATGAAAAGAATCGCCAAGTATATATGTATGCCTGAGAGTCGTGTCTATGGTGTTGCATCATTCTACGCCCAATTCAGGTTTACTCCAATGGGCAGAAATACCGTTATGGTGTGTCGAGGCACAGCATGTCATGTTCGGGGTGCGGAACGAATTCTTAAAGAGACGGAAAGGCAGTTGGGTATTGAAGAGGGTGAGACTACCGAAGATCTGGAATACACCCTGGAAACCGTTGCATGTATAGGATGTTGCGCATTGGCTCCATGTGTTATGATAAATGATAAGGTTGAAGCCAAATTAACGACCAAGAAGGTTGCGGATATATTTGCCGGGAGGAAAAACGGATGAACCTTGATGGAATTATGCAGAGTGCGAAGGAAGAATGGAAAGCACTGCAGCAAAGCGACAAGACATTGATTTGCGTTGGTTCTGCTACATGTGGTCGTGCCGCAGGGGCATTGGATGTTCTCGAGGCATTTCATGCGGTATTGAAAGAGAAGGGTGTCGGTGCTAATGTGATTGAGGTGGGTTGTTTGGGCCCGTGCTACGCTGAACCTTTAGTATACATCGTCAAGCCCGGACGTTCCGGTATATGCTACTGCAATATCACAGAGGAGAAGGTCGCACAACTCATTGAAGGCTATCTTGTGAATGATGATCCCATGCCTGAACATGCCCTTGGAACGATCGGAGATGACCTGATTAACGGAATACCATACCTTTTCGATACACCCGTATTCAAACCTCAAAAGAGAAGGGTATTTAAGAACTGTGGTTTTATTGATCCGACAAACATAAATCACTACCTGGCTAATGATGGATACACTGCTCTAATGAAGGCGCTTGAGATGACACCGGATCAGATAATTGAAGAGCTCAAAACATCGGGTTTGCGTGGAAGGGGTGGCGGTGGCTTCCCTGCAGGACGCAAGTGGGAAGCAGGCCGAAACGCCCCTGGTGAAGAAAAATACGTAGTATGTAATGCGGATGAGGGGGATCCGGGTGCCTTTATGGATCGTTCTCTCATAGAAGGGGATCCCCATGCCCTCC
>JAXHVA010000246.1:0-2912 GCA_034189035.1 Thermodesulfobacteriota bacterium | reverse complement strand
GGATCGCTTCTAATTTAAATGTTGAATTATATTTCTTCCTCTTTTTACTCATGGATCACTCCTTTCCCTCTTTTATTTACTTGAGGCTCTTATGAGTGTCCACTAAAACGGGGTATGAATAGTTTATAGGAAAACAAGAGGCACCTAAGTTTCTTGAAACCGACTGGTTGTTGTCGACTTTCTGAAGAAATAAGAAAGAAGCCAAGCGAAATTATAAGGATTTTGTGGAAGGAGTTGATATCAACGCTGTTAAAAATCCTTACAAGCAGGTTACGGCAGGATTGATTCTTTGTGATATGAACTTTATTAATTCGGTAAATGAGACCTTTTTATCCTCTAGGGAAGGAGAAAAAGAAACCTCTCAATTAAAAAAATAAAACCGAGGGTATCTCTGGAGACAGTAGTAAAGGCGGTCTGTCAGGAGTTTGATTGTAGTGCTGATCAAGTTATAATCAAAGGCCGAAAGAAGAACAAACCGCGAGAAGTGGCCATATTTCTTTCTAGAACATTGAGTGGGTTGTCTTGCAAGGATTTAGGAGATTATATCGGAGGTGTAAACGGAGCCTTAATCACCATGATGCATAATCGTTAGGCAAGGAGATGACAGTGAATAGACGATTAAAGAGTCAGATAGAGAGAGTCAAACAAGAAATATTTAATATTTAAGCTGCGACCCTTACTTATCTCTTAAAATTGCGTTTAACAACACAATTATTAAGCTATTGAATTCATACAATTATAAAGGACAAATGAATTGAAACAATTATTTTGGGCCTGCTTTATTAGCATCTTCATAATCTGTGCTCCTGCTTGCTCAAAAAAACAAATAAATTCAGTTGTAGAAGATATCTCAAGAGATATTTACGAAAACAATTTGAAAAAGCAGCGTATTGAAAACTTAGGAGATCCAAGTTATGAAGAACAGCCTTCATATGACCAATATCAAAGGAAAAGAAAAGAGATGTTACAAGATTCTGGAGTAACGCAAAAAACGACAGAAATAGAATAACAGGCTGACAAAAGGCATTAGTATCATTTACTACTTACATCTTCGACAAAATGAAATATGCAAACAATCTGCTGGTAGGAGCAGCCAAAGCCGGGGCGATTTGGGAGGATGTTTTGAATTACGATTTTCACGTCTTAAAACATTCCATGCTAACTCTGGCTGCCCCACAGCAGCCCGTATGGAAGGATTAGATCGTGCACCAACGGGTAATACGCTTAGAAGCACGTGCAGAGTTGAAAGGTCTTCTGTTATAACGATTCCGGTGGTTAAGGAAAACCATGCTGAAGCAAGCGCTTCACTCGATCTAACGGAAATATCTAGGCGGAAAGTCTCGTTCGACTATTTACGAGGATTTGCAGTTGTTCTCGTGCTGTGCCATCACGCAGTCCTTGCCTACACCATATCCGCTTTCATCAATTTTGAGAACCTGCAACCTCTAGTCCGATCGTAAACGATCAGCACTGGCCTATATTCGATTTGATTGTGGCGTATAACGAAATGTTCTTTATGCCTTTGCTGTTCTTTATTTCCGGCATTTTTGTCTGGCAGAGTTTGGCAAGAAAGGGTGCCCGTAAATACATTAAAGGTCGCCTGACAAGGCTCGGCCTTCCCTTTGTCATCTGTGTTGTGCTCCTGATGCCCCTGGCCTACCCTCCGGCGCAGCTCCAAGTACGACTGATTACCGGAGTGCACTCAGACTATGGAGCATTCTGGCTTGAAATGGTCAGATCCGGCTTTAAGACTGCTGGCCCACTTTGGTTCTTGTGGCTGCTGCTGGCATTCGACTGCCTGGCTGCCCTCCTTTACCGAGTCGCTCCTCTCTCGGAACGTCTCATCAAAAACCGTTGGACTATCATCCTTGGTAGCCCTGTAAAGTTTTTCGGAGCACTACTTGGTATCTCAATAGCCGTGTAACCACCTATGGCAATTATTTTCGGACCGTTGAAATGGATTCGAATTAGACCCTTTCATGCACAGGTTGGTCGAATATTGCTCTACCTATTGTACTTCTTTGCGGGCACTGCGATCGGGGCATACGGCATTGACCGCAGTGTGTTGAGACCTGACGGCGCACTCGCCAAACGTTGGTGGAGGTGGCTAGCTCTGGACTTTATGTCTTACATTGTGTTTATCATCATGTTAGTGGTTGTCACTGCTAAAGATCGAACCATTGTCAGCGAGATTGCTTTCGTGCTTTGCTGCAGTGCAACAGTATTTGGGATGACTGGGCTATTTCTTAGGTTCGCGAAGCAACGGATATGTATTTTAGACAGTCTGAGCGAAAACTCATACGGAATCTATGTTGTTCACTACGTTTTTGTAACTTGGCTTAAGTACTTGTTGTTAGGAAACCCCCTTGCTCCCTCTGTGAAGGGAATGGTGGTGTTCTTAGGCACATTGATTTCAGTTGGGGGTCGGTTGCCGCCCTTCGATAGATACCGGCAGTGGCAAAGGTTATCTAGACCGGATATATCCAGGCACTTACAGAAAATAGTAAAATAGAACTTGCCTAATACATTTTATAAGGCCTCCAGATGTCAAGAGTAAAAGTACCCATTAACGAAACAGTGGTTTTTTTCGCATATTCTATAAACGAACCTTTTTGCTTGTTGACAGCGATTCTGACTTCATTTTGAAGCGAGTACCGGAAATCTGATCCTGCACCAAACACTTATCGAGATTCTACTGCCTGGGATTTCCCTGGGATCCAAAGAGCTTTGTCATATTTGGGAGTCAGGCAGTTGCGATTCCGCCATACGGAACTGCGATCTAGAAAAATTATACCCTCATTCCGTCCCAGTCAAAGGTCTGGTTGATGAGACCATCACCAGTTAGATGCGGGTTCGGATGAGGGGCAGAACCTATCCAACGAATTAAAAGGCTCATTGAAAAAGAGTAAGGA
>JAXHVA010000245.1:0-2922 GCA_034189035.1 Thermodesulfobacteriota bacterium | reverse complement strand
TAATATTTACTGATCTTTTTGAGTTTTAATGATCCCATCGCTTTATCCTTTTATGGCGCCTGCAGACAATCCGGTGATAATGCGGCGTTGGAAAATCAACACCATAAGAACCAGCGGGAATGTTGTAATAAAAGAGGCTGCTGCTATTTCACCCCAGGGGACAGTATGTTCCCCTTGGAACAGAGCAATCCCCACCGGCATGGTCTGTTTTAAGGGGTCGGTCATGATTAATAGAGCAAGAAAGAACTCATTCCATGCATATATGAAACTGAGGATGGCTGCAGTAAAAAGCCCTGGAACCGCCAGGGGTAATATCACGTGGGTCAACGCGCCCAGCCCGGTACAACCATCTACAAGTGCTGCGAACTCAAGCTCTTCTGATATATCACTAAAAAAGACCGTCAAGATCCAGACTGTGAGTGGGAGTGTGAGCGCTACATAAGGAAGAATGAGGCCATGATATGTATTGAGCCATCCCATGAGACGAAGAAAGCGCCATATTGGACCTGAAATGGAGATTTGTGGAAACATAGCACAGGCAAGGACTCCCATAAGGATCAATCGAGCCCATCGACGTGGCAGTCGGGCCAGAGAGTACCCGGCCAAGGCTCCTATAGTAACGGTCAATACTGTGGTTGCTCCGGCGACAATCGTCGAGTTTACAAGATATCGAAGGATATCATGCCGGTGGATGGCTGAGCGGAAGAAGTCGAACGATCCGGATGGGAGCCATTCCGGAGGGACAGAGGTAATCTCCGTCTGGTGCTTAAAAGCCGACGATACGAACAAAAGAAAAGGGGCGAGAGAAAAGATAAGAGCGAGAGCGATGCCCAAAAGAAAGACTGATTTTTTCAAAAATAGGCTTTTCACCAACTCGCCTCCAACAGCCTCCGTCCCGCTATACGCATATACGCGATCGAAAGGATGAGCACAATAATGAAAATACCCACGGATATTGCTGATCCGTATCCCATCCATCCTTCTACGAACATCTTTTTATATCCGTAAAGCTGAAGCACATTTGTTGCATCTGCCGGTCCTCCCTGTGTCATTACAAAAGCGAGATCAAATACGCGGAAAGCATCTATTGTCCTGAAAAGCAGAGCTATGAGTAACGCAGGCCGTATAAGTGGCCATGTTATATGCCGAAAGCGTTGCCAAAGAAAAGCGCCATCCACCTTGGCAGCCTGATAGAGTGTTTCGGGGATAATCTGTAGACCAGCCAGAATGAGCAGGGCCGCAAAAGATGATGTTTTCCAGATATCCGCAACAATAATGGCCGTGAGTGCTGTAGCGGGTTGAGCCAACCATGGCATGTAATGGGACGTTTCAGAACCAAATATGACATAATTGACCATGCCGTAAGCATCATTTAATAAAAACCGCCACATCTGAGCAGCGACCACTGTGGGAACAGCCCAAGGGATAAGCACACAGGCTCTCAGCACTCCAAGGCCGGGGAAATGATGGTTGATCAGAAGGGCGAGAAAGAGACCAAACAGAAGCTCAAAAAATGTGGAAGACGACACAAATACGATAGTGATCCAAAATGAATGTCTTGCAACCGGATCATTAAACAATTCACGATAATTCTCGAAGGCCACATAAGGGGTTTTGAGCTGAGGAAGGCCTATGATTATCCTGTAAAAGCTCAAGAAGATCGTCTGGCCAATAGGGAGTGCAATAAAAAGAAAAAGTATGAGTGTTAATGGAATGAGGAGTACCCAGAATAATTTCTGATCTCTCCGCATCATTTTTGCACCATTTCGCCTAATTGAAAAAGCTTTTCTATTCTTGCAGATGTTGCCTTGGCCATTTCTTTGAGCTCGGATCCACGATCTACAATGGCCCTGCTGAAGAAACGCTGGAGTTCTTGGCTTATCATTGGGTAGACAGGAGAAAGGGGTCGTGGTCTTGCTCTTTTAAATGCGGGCAAAAATGCATTTAAATGGGGCATTTTTTTTTGAACCTCCGCATCCGAATACACGGATATCCTCGTCGGGGCCAAGCCTGCCTTTAACGCCAATACACTCTGAACACGGTGGGAAGTCATGAATTTGATGAATCGCCACGCTTTATCCGGGTTATTGGAGTACCGATTGATGCCGAACTGCCATCCACCCAAGGTGGAGACGGATCTCCGATCCGAAAAGGAAGGTAGCGGTCCAACCCCTACCTTTCCAACAATTTTGGATTTTTCAGGGTCATTGGCAACCGCCCAGGCATAAGGCCAATTGCGGTGGAAAATTGCCTTTCCCTGGACAAATAAGTCCAATGATTCGGGCTCCTCGTAGTTAATAGCTCCTGTTGGAGCGGCCTTGCCGATGATCCGATCCCTGACGAATGCAACCGCTTCAATAGCAGGAGATTCAGCCAAAACAGCCTGACCAGTCTCATAATCGATAACGTCTCCTCCATGAGACCATATAAATTCCATCATGTCACATACTAATCCCTCATATTGCTTGAACTGGGCTGAATAGATGTGAAGTCCTGAATCACCCTCTCCTTCGAGAATCGCCTGTCCCTGACTGAGCATCTCATCCCAGGTTTGAGGGGTAGCAAATCCATATTGCCTCAGGCGATCTTTCCGATAATAAAAAAGGCCTGCCCCCAGATAGCAAGGAACTCCATATATTCGGCCCTTGTAAGTATTGGCGCTTACTGGTCCATGCAGGAATTCATTTTGAGCTCGGATCGGAAACCTGGAGGTGAGATCAAGTGCCCAGCCTGCATTTGCAAATTCAGGCGGCCATATAACATCCATGAAGTATATATCTACAGACGGGTCCCTATTTTTAAGACGTTGTGTTAAGATGGCATGGTATTCAGTGGATGAGTGAGGTCCCACCTGAAGTTTTATCCGAATATCCTGATTCTCCAGTTGAAATTGTTCAATCAAACGCTCCCAAACCTTTGGCT
>JAXHVA010000244.1:0-2925 GCA_034189035.1 Thermodesulfobacteriota bacterium | reverse complement strand
TATGATTTCAAAAGAATAATTTCTTCTTTGTTGCTTCTTCTATCTTTTTGTTTTGGAAATACTTTTATTTCAACACCCATACCTATATCATCTAAATATTCTAAAAGGGTAGAAATTTTAATATCTTTTCTTGATTCAAGTTTTGAAACACCTGATTGTGTAAATGACTTTACATCCTGTTGCCTGATACCCATTATCTGTCTCAAGTCAGCGAGGCGAATCATAAAAATTTCTTTATCTGCATCATCTCTTGCTCTTTTAACTCTTTCTGGTGAGAGCATTGAAGAAAGTTCATCTACAAAATCTTTATTATTATTTTTACTTTTTTCTTGTGTCTTCATTTTTTATCCTAATCTTTTCAAGATATTGGTCATAAAGCTTATCTGCTATCGGTATCATTTTTTTATAAAATCTTTTATCTCCTCTCTTATCTCCACCTATGAGAAGAATAGCTTTTCTATCAGGATCGAATATAAAAAAAATTCTAAACAACCGTTGTTTATTTTGAATTCGCAATTCCTTCATGTTTTGATGTTTGCTTTCTTTTATAGAATCAACATAAGGCCTACCAAGAGAAGGGCCTATTTCTCTTAGTATAAACAAATTTTTTAATATTGCTTCCAATGCATCATCATCTAAATCAGAAAGCCATTCTACAACATGTTCAGTCCGTTCTATTCTCCACATAAGTAAATTTAACTATTTAGGTATATGAAGTCAAGTGAATAAATTAAATTGGGATAAAATTTTGAGTTCAATTATTCCATATCAATCCTCTTATTTCAGCAATTTTTGATTAATAAGTATTTTTTTTATGTGGCTTCTTATATATTATTTGTATGGCTAACAGAAATTGAAGATAGCAACTACATGAAATGAAAAATTATTATTAAATTTTGTTAGCATTCAATTAATCCTACCTTGATATATCAACGCGATCTTATCTCGATCAGCTTATGGCCTGTTAGTAGGCTGAAGTAGGTGAAGGTCATTCGTGCTTAGCGCTAACGGAAGATTCTTAAACAGATATAATGAAAACCTGTATTGTTTTCAGCCGTTAGCTTTCAATTTATTTCCGTTAGAGTTTACTGGTGAATTCTAAATCAAGTAGGAATTATTTCCAACTAAGATTTGTTCTGGTGTTATTATTTTTTCAAACAAAAGAAGGGTGGTCATTTCGTCTAACGGGATCGGTGTAAACGACGTTTGCCGTAGTGAAACGAAGGCAAATGTGCCGAAGGCCAAGGAGCGGAGCGACGCAGCGTTTACACCGTGTTAGCTGATGTAAGACCAATTTCATCCTAAATATCAATAAGATTTATTTCCCCCGAACAATATTTTTAATAGTGCATTTATCCTATATTAGTATAATAATTACATCTGACAACAGCCGACATCATTAAAACTAGTAATCAACTTTCCCATATGCTTAATATCAAGGATCAGCTTTTCTAAATTACCGCCCTTTGATGCGTGTGCAATAAATATTTCATCTGCAATATCTGTCATTACTCTATTTCGAATATCTGCTGTATCCTGTGTCACTCTTTTAACATCATCTTCAAACGGCGATATTATTAAAAGGCGATTTTCAACCAGCGCCTTTTTAATGTCAGGCCCATTCCTTGTCTGCATGCCTCTTGCAAGAACAAGAATAACAGGCTGTTCTCCTTTCAGCAGATAGTGAAACACATCCCTTTCAATCTTGGAATGGAAGCCAGATATTACGCATTCCCCTTTTTTTCTTTTATCAATTGCCCAGTCATAGGATTTAAGAATAATATTCGCAGGGCATTTCCGTGAGCATAAAAACGCTGTCTTATGATTATGAAGCAGTTCTCTATTGCCTTTATATTTTAGATTTTCATTCATCTATATCAATAGCTGATTCGATCTTTTTTAAAATATAAATATTAATTTTCTTAGCAGCGGATAAAGCTGTTTTCATATCAGACCTGTTTATCTCAAGATGAAATGGGAATCTCATATTAACGCCGAAATTTGTAAGCAACAGACAGTCTTCATCGATTTCTTTAAATCCTTCATCATGCCTGCCGCACATCTTGTTAAGAAGCACAAGGTCGTGAGTTTTTGTGATTTCCTCTTCTTTAAACGCGATAAATCCCTTCAAATATTTTTCAGCGCATTGCTGACAGTGGCAACAAATTATTTCAAGTGGAACAGGTTCATCTTTTGTAAAAATTCTGCTGATGCTAGATCCTTATCTGCAATCACAAACCGACCTTATAGTGATATCCCTGTCACTGCTCAATATCCAACTGACACAATAAGCCAGATAATGCATTATGAACCTGCCTAAACTTCCAGCGGCTTTTTGTGCCAGCTAATCCTATCATTAACTTCTGTCTTTTACTTTTCCTTTAATCCATGCAGGGTCTCTACGCATAGGCAACACAGCAATAACATATGCAATATCTTCTACAATTTCGTAATATATAGCATAGGGAAACCGCTTTGCAAACATTCGATAAGGTCCATATCTTTTATTATGAATTCCCGCATAAATTATCAGCGATTAAGCTATCCCAGAAGTAATCACCAACACCAGCTTCTGTTTGATCATAAAAAAATTTTCCATCACTCAAATCGCTGGCAACCTCTATTTAATATAACGACATCCTTGACCTTCATGGTTTACGACTTGATTTCAACTTTTCAAGAGAGATAAATTGTGCTTTGCCGTTTTCAATCTTTCTTTTTCTCTCTTCAAGAATGTCCCTATGCCATTCTGGAGATTCAATTTCGGATTCTTCATACAAAAGCGAATCCCAAAGAGCCTCCATGGCTTGAAGCCGTTCAACAATGCTCATTTTTTTATTTCTATTGTATTCATCATGACTCCTTTTTTCTAAAGCTATCCATAAATCAACATGCCTTCATGTGATATTTTATACTCAAGAGTGT
>JAXHVA010000243.1:0-3034 GCA_034189035.1 Thermodesulfobacteriota bacterium | reverse complement strand
AAAGAGCCTGAAAAGTACTCAGAGTTATTAGTGAGAATCGCTGGCTATAGTGCGCATTTTGTTGAGATGAACAAGATTACCCAGGATGCGATCATTGCACGAAGCGTGCAGAAGTTTTAGCTGTATATTCAAGAAGGGACCTGCTCTATTATAAAAAGGAAAGGATCGCAGGTTAAAAAAATAAGATTTTGAAAGGGGGTGAAGAAAGATGGCAGTATGCGATGAGTGCAAAAACTTCTTTCCTCTGGAGGATGATCCTACTTTAGGTGACTGTGTTCAGAGGGTGGTAGACCCGAGGCAGGCATATTATAAGGCAAAACCAGTAGAGGCAGAGGCCGATGCCTCAAAATGCTCTTCATTTCAAAAGAAATAAGAAGGAAGGGGGTATGAGATGAAGATGACATGCGAAGGATGTGGTTACACATCTGACTTCGCAGAATTTCAATACATAGGTGAGCCCGGCAGTGGCTGAGGCACCAAATGTAATGAATTCAAAGAGTGTCCCAAGTGTGAGGTCCAAACAGTATTTTCAAGACCTGATGCCCGAGAACTAGAAGATGTAGAGATGAAAGAACTGATGGCTATTCCAAAGGATGCAGATGAGACCTTGACGAAAAAGGCCAAAGATATTATACTAAGATTAAGAAGGGTCAATCAGCGTTGTAATATGCTGGAGTTGGATGAGTTTCTCAACGAGAAGCAGAAAGAAATAAGGATCGGTTATTGAAAAAAACAATTCTTGTTTTGTCTGTGGTAAGTTAGGATGATATTTTAAACACTATCTAACATTCATTATGTGTTAGAAGGTCTTGGATTCATGGGAAGCAGTGGTATTATTAACTGCTTCCCATAAGCATATATACAGAAGAAAAGGGTATAAAACTATGGAAAATAAGCATGCAATTGCAGTCCCAGATATAGAAAGGCATTATTTCTTGCCTGCTGATGAGATAACGAACCTGGAAAGGATCGATCAGCTTTCTAAAAAACACCCTGTGAATGTGCTGGTAGCAGGTAAGCAAGGGTGTGGCAAGTCAACCCTGGTCAGGCAGTTTGCGGCTAAGCACAAGAGGCCTTTAGCCACTTTTCAAATAGGGATTCTTTCAGAGCCTGGTCAGTTATTTGGTGATCACAGACTCAAGGAGGGGGAGACATACTATCAGCAATTTCTCTTTCCCCAGGCCATTCAAACCCCAGGGTGTGTAATTCATCTTGAAGAGATAAACAGGCCAGAGCATCCTAAGGCGTTAAACATGTTATTTTCAGTTCTGGCAGAGGATAGGAAGGTATGGACAGATGAGATTGGTTTAATTAACGTTGCTCCTGGAGTTGTTTTTTTTGCTACTCTTAATGAGGGAGATGAATTTATAGGCACAGAGATGCTGGATGCAGCCTTAAGAGACAGGTTTTATATGATATTAATGGGATACTTACCTCCACTGATAGAGACGAAAGTACTCCAGCTTAAGGCCGGGATAGATGAGGCTGATGCTCTGACAGTGGTTAACATAGCGAACAAATTGAGAGGAAACAGCCAAGAACCGATAACGGTTTCAACTCGACATACATTGATGGTTGCTGATATGCTAAATGTAGGGGCATCGATTCGTGAAGCATTAATTGGTAGCCTCCAGGTAAGCAATGATCTATTGGAGTCATTACTCCTCTCCCTTCATTTAGAATTAGGATTGACTAAGGAGTCGACTCAAGATGGCTATCTTGAGTATTAAATCTACTAAAAAAGAAATAGCATATTCAAAGGCAGTAATATTCTTTGCACTTTTTTATATTTATTAGGTTACGCAATGTTTTATAAAACAAGTCACAATAAGAATGAAGAGAATATTATCCGGATGTTAGGATGAAAAGTGAGGGAAAAATGAGCATTACTGTAACAATCCCGGGTTCATTGAACGAATGGTTAAATGGCAAAGACCAGGCAGTATGCCAGGGAAAAACCATAGGAGATTGTGTGAGCCATCTTGATGGTAATTTTTCAGGTTTTAAAGACAGGGTGCTGAAGGATGATGGGGAGATTAAGGATTTTGTTATGATATTTCTAAACGGAGACAATATTCGAAATCTTCAGGGATTGCAGACCCCATTAAAAGATACCGATGAAATAAGTATCATTCCTTTTATGGCAGGAGGATAAAACCTAAATCATGATTATAGACGATCAAGAATCCTATTTTATTTTTATATACCATCCAAAGATATTTAGTGGAAAAACATATACCATATATCAGGGCAAGGAGCTTACTAATAGTGAGGTTCTTCAGTATTGGGGGAAGTGGATTATCCTTGGTAAGAAAGACTGGCTCGATGAACTGGCCCAAAAACTCAATCCATATGTAGAAGAAGAGAAGATTCCCTGCATAAAGTACGACCGTAACCCACCGGCGAATTTAGGGCTCGGAGAGTGTGTCATGATGGTATATTGTGACAAACGTCAGAGTGAGGATGTCTGGCAGATACTCAAAGAGAAGGGGATAAAGCTCAAGGCATGGGTTTCTGAAAGGGAGACTATGGAGATGTGGATGCCCGGAGGACCACTTTTAGAGATGTGGATCGAATCAATGAATTTTGATGAAGCAACGATAGAGGCTATCAGAGAAGATGCAAAAATGAGGTTGAACGCTATCATCGAAAACCCCGACGATGTATTTTTCCCATGGCCTCAGTAAAGTTCTACTAGAGCCGCCAAAGCGACAATCAGGTTATTCTGTATAAAATCGCATCTTTCCCCCCCTCTCTTTCTTTGCGCTCACTCAGACGATCGAACAGAACACGTATTAAAATTGAATATCTTTAAGTCGTGAAGGTAAGTTTACAAAAAGTTTCTTTTATCTACACTTATGAAGCAAAGCCCCACGGTCATTTGCGAATGATACACTAGCCGAAAAAATAAGATTGAATTGAAGGATAAGGTGTTATATGGTGACAGCTGAGAAACAATTGAAGGTTCCGCCACTGGATCCGAACTATTTTATTTTAGATGATGACAGGGCCAATCTGGAAAGGATGAGAATGC
>JAXHVA010000242.1:0-3055 GCA_034189035.1 Thermodesulfobacteriota bacterium | reverse complement strand
GGTATTCCCACCGTAGTATTTTGCTGACCTGGGATTGCCGAGGTTGTTCATTAAGCCGACTTAATCAACCGAACCGGTGTTACGTGATTCGTATGCCCGGTGGTGTGAGAGGAGGGAAGCCGCGAGGCTTCTCCCTATCCCATATAAATAAATATATCAACACATTAACGCTTATTCAGCAGGCCTTATTTAAAGGCCTCACCCTAAGCTATGATATTATGAGTTTCAACACCAAACCATAACCCAATAAAAAAGGAGGAGACCAGATGAGATTTTATACTAAACAACACAAATATTATTGCGGAATCGATATTCACGCAAGAAAAATGTATCTTTGCATCCTCGATGAAACAGGGGAGATTAGATTACACAGAAACATTATTACCGATCGTGAGGAGGTATTCCTCAAAACCATTCACCCTTTCCAAGAGGGCTTTGTCGTTACCGTGGAATGTATGTTCACCTGGTATTGGATAGCTGATCTTTGTAACGAGCATGACATCCCCTTTTTCCTTGCCCATGCCCTCTATATGAAAGCCATTTACGGGAGGAAAGCGAAAAATGATAAAATAGATTCGCGTAAAATCGCCGTCCTGCTTAGAGGAAGCATGATAGCCATGGCATATAATCTCCCAGAACCATTAGGATGTATCGCGAAACCTCGGGACAGGCACGGAATTGTCGAACTCATTAAAGATACATCCGTTCAAAAAATGATCGACACTGATCTTGCCATCATTCAAGCGTATGACCCAATTGTAGCGAAGATGAAGTGGGATATCATCTAACAAGAAGCCCTTTGATCAGGAGAAGTTCTTGGGGCTTTAGGACTGGAGGGGGCAGAACAGCCTGACGCCTCACTGGAGTCGTAAGGGAAATGACCACGCATCCGCATCCAATCGGGGATAAGTGAACCCATGCATCATCGAATGCTCAGCGGATGGTGTGACAAGTTATGTTCCTTTATTCCCTGCGCGTTGATTGGAGATCCGTCTCGCTCCTTACTCTTTTTCAATGAGCCTTTTAATTCGTTGGACAGGTTCTGCCCCTCATCCAAACCCGCATCTAACTGGTGATGGTCTCATCAACCAGACCTTTGACTGGGACGGAATGAGGGTGCGATAATATTTCTAGATCGCAATTCCGCATGGCGGAATCGCAACTGCCTGACTCCCAAATATGACAAAGCTCTTTGGATCGCAGGGAAATCCCAGGCAGTAGAATATCGATAAGTGTTTGGTGCAGGATCAGATTTCCAGCACCCGCTTCGAAATGAAGTCAGAATCGCTGTCAATAAGCAAAAAGGTTCGTTGATATGAATATGCAAAAAAAAACCACTTTTTCGTTAATTGGTACTTTTACTCTTGACATCTGGAGGCCTTATAAGGGTTATGCGATTATTTTTTATTACCTGCAATTTGCTTATTTGCTTTGTCTTTGCCTTTAAAACTTTACTTACTGCTAAATTTCGCTTATTTTTTCATTATTCTATATAAATATAGATACGTAATAAAATCCATTGTCTGAATAACCATAATCGTTCAATTGTATACTAGAATTGATAATTGATGGCGAAAAATCCCTTCATAACATAGCCCTTTTCGACAATGGGGCTATCGTTGACTCGCCCTGCCAGTTTTTCTACGCTTGCTCTCGCTATCACCAGCCAATCCCGGGCGATCTTGATGAACATCCCAATGCCTCCTTCAATACTGATGGTGTCATCGAAATAATAAAAAGGTCGATCTGGTGTCGCCTTGCTAGATGATACCCCAAAATCATGATTAGAGAGTTCAGAACTGCTCCAATTCAAACCAAGTTCGGGCGATAACCTGAAAACGCCGAACTGGAATGACTTATCGAGATCAAGGCTTGCCTCGCTACCGCCTATTTCATTGAGGACATCATGCTCGAAGCCCACCGAAAGATCCACACCGCCCGACAGTTCTGCCTGGAGGGCCAAACCTAACATGAACGTGTCCTTTCTGTCGCCCATGCCTATTAGGAAATCGCTCTCGTCTTCATCGTAAACACCAATCCGATACTTTCCCGTTGCAGCAAGCCGTAACTTTCCACTTCCAACGAGACCTATCTGGATATTGGGACCGAAAATTTGTATGCATTCACCATTATATGCAATCGCTGGGATCACCTGGGATACACTACCATTGTAATCACGATAAGGACTGCTTCGAGCGATGACCCCTACGCCTAAACCTAGTCGTCCACGTTTTCCCAACGGGCGGTTAAGCTTCACATCGAAGTGAGGCGATTCACCTTCCCTTAACAAGAAGGCCGCACGGCTGTAGCTGGGCGGCCCTTTAGGTTCGTAGCGGTTTGAAAACCCGATAGGTTCTTTGGGAATTCCTATGAAATTCTTGTCGATGAGATCATTGTCGTTTTCATCATAATAAACTATCAAGGCATACTCTCCATGAGGCACGTCCTCCAAAAGATAGATCTTGCGGTCACCCATAGACTGTTTGCTTATTTTCACCGGATCGCGGAGATCACTAAACGTGTTCGCCGAATCGAATAACATGAATATAACGGTTCCAGTAGTAGGCGGGTTATCTAAACTCACCGTCAATTCTGCTGCAAAAACAATCACACCCCATTTTAGCAGGAAGTAACTTAGCAGTAATGTTCGCCAAATTTTTTGCATTTTCATAAAAGAAATACGGTCTAGCAATAACGAACCACCAATTTTTAATTCTATGCCAAAGATAATTCCTTTAACATATATCCTTTGTATTTCTTGCAGAACGACAGCATCAGCCGCTTGGCAGCCAACAGAGCGACGTCAAAAGCGACGCTGGATGCCAACAGCATGTACTTGACAATATTTATGGGCTTCGAGCCAAATCGTTAATTTTGTCAAGATGATCCGCAGGATTGGTTTTCCGTGTTCCGTGGACTCATGAGGGGTCCAGCTTTGCATGGAAAACCAATCCTGCGAGTTGCCTCCATATATCGTAAAGATTATAATGAGATACCCATATCCATCAACCTTTTACAATAAAGGAGGCAAGATGAAATTCTACAATCAGCAACA
>JAXHVA010000241.1:0-3130 GCA_034189035.1 Thermodesulfobacteriota bacterium | reverse complement strand
TTGGTTATTGGATTGGCTCCGGACGGCGGGCGAATCAGCAAAGAAATCCGGAAGAATGTAATAGAGGCCATTCATAGGGGTCTCAATGTGGATTCAGGCCTTCATGACTTTCTTTCCGAAGACCCTGAGATCGCCCTGCTGGCTGAAAAAAAGGGAGTAGAAATACGAGATGTGCGAAAAACTCCTCCCCGAAATGAGCTTCATTTCTTTTCAGGAAAGATAGAAGAAGTGACCTCATTGAAGGTGGCTGTTCTCGGCACGGATTCGGCGGTGGGAAAACGAACCACTGCCTGGATGCTTTTAGATGCCCTTGAAGAGCATAACCTTACAGCCCAGCTCATCGGAACCGGGCAGACAGCCTGGATGCAGGGAGCCCGCTATGGTATCCTTCTCGATTCTCTCATCAATGATTTCGTTTCCGGCGAGATTGAGCACGCCGTGTGGAGCGCATGGAAGGATGTTCGACCGGACATCCTCCTCATTGAAGGGCAGGGAAGTCTAATGAATCCGGCTTATCCGGGGGGGCATGAAATTCTTGCTGCAGGAAGGCCTGATGTCATAATACTCCAGCATGCGCCCGGGAGGGTATATTACGACGGATTCCATGGATATCCCTTACATCCTCTTGAAAGGCAGATTCAGGCAATTGAGTTGTTGTGCGACAGGCCAGTCGTGGCAGTGACCGTCAATCATGAGAATTTAAAAATAGATGACATATCAAATATTTGCAACATCATAACAGAACAAAGTAATCTTCCAGCATGTGCCCCCCTTTTACACGGTTTAGATAAAGTGGTCATGGTGCTTGAAGCATATCTCAACAAAAGAAAGTGAACCTTCCATGCAAGAAGATAAAGATCATAACAATCTCCCCGATGATCCGCTGGAAATTTTAAAAGTAATTGACAGACTGGAAGTGGGCCCCATACGCGTTGAACCTCGTCGTTTGATAGCGCCTTATACATTAACCCAAGGCGAGATAAAGGATTCTGTGAGCCTGATCTATCGCTATCAGGAAAATGTCTTCTCGCTCAACGAGCCCCGGTCGTACAATCTGGCATCGATGATGTCTGCCCAGGTGGCGATAAACTATGGGCTCTTTTGCAATGAAATCGTCTTTCATGGTTTTTTTGACTCTCCTGACAGACATTTCATACATGAGATGGCTTCCAATACGGCTCGGGAAATATTTGTCAAAAAATTCTGTATGCCGAACCCCTTTCTGTTCGGGCCCGTCACAGGGCTTATCCCTGTTAAACGAAATACCTATCTCCAGGCCAAACTGATCTTTTCGGAAGCACTGCAACCACCTGATAAAACGGACGCCTGGGACATGAATATTACGCAACATGCCGTCCTTTCCAGCGGAGGTAAGGAGAGCCTTTTGAGCTTCGGCCTTGTCCGTGAAATAGGGGTGGACACGCACTCTATATTCATCAATGAGTCGGGGCGACACTGGTTCACGGCGTTGAACGCCTACAGATATTTCTCAGACACTATTCCCAATACGAGCAGGATCTGGACCAATGCGGATAGAGTTTTCAACTGGATTTTGAAGCGTCTCCCCTTCATTCGCCGGGATTTTTCAAGGATCCGGTCGGATGAATACCCGATTCGTTTATGGACCGTTGCAATTCTTATCTTCGGTGCGCTTCCCATTTTGCGAAAGAGAAAGACAGGCCGTCTGATTGTCGGGGATGAATTCGACACCACCCGGAGATCGACACATAAAGGTATCAGCCACTATGATGGACTGTATGATCAGAGTCGTTACTTTGACGAGGCGATCACACGGTACTTTTACGCGAAAGGATGGAATATAAGTCAATTTTCCATTCTGAGACCCCTTTCTGAACTTTTAATTGAAAAGATCCTCACAACTCGCTATCCGGAACTGCAGCGTCATCAAGTATCCTGTCATGCAACCCACAAACAAAGCGAGCGTGTCCTTCCCTGTGGACGTTGTGAAAAATGCAGGCGTATAGTGGGTCTCCTTTCGGCCATAGGCGAGGATCCGGGCCGATGCGGTTATTCGCAAACGCAAATCGATTCTTGTCTGAAAGCCCTTTCAGAGAAAGGGATCCATCTCATGCGCGATGATGTCCAACAGATGGGATTTCTCCTTCAACAAAAACAGCTTTTGAAAGGTTCGGATATCGGATCGGTGCGTGCACAAGAAAGATCTCACGTTATGAAGCTTCGCTTTGATCCCGAGAGGGCTCCAATAGAAGGTATCCCGCAAGATATACGTGAGCCGCTTTATCGTATCTATCTGGATCATTCGGAGGGAGTCGTCGCGAGAAACGGTCGCATGTGGATTGACATCGATCTCTTTGATGAGCCTGCAATGAAGAGGCCGTATCCTTTTGAAAGGCCTCTGTCTGATTCATTGCCCTTGCAAACATCGCAAACAAAAAATCGGATAAGGAGAAATACTTCATTTGTTTTGGGGGAGATGACCTGGCCTGAAGCGAAAAGGCTTTTTCAAAAGGTAGATGTAGCCCTTTTACCGGTGGGGTCCATTGAACAGCATGGCCCTCATCTTCCTGTGGACACTGATGCTTTCGATGCCCAATATCTCGCTCATCGGGTAGCTGAAGCCTGTTCTGATCCCAAACCCATAGTACTTCCTCCGATCCTGTATGGGGTATCATATCACCATGAGGATTTCCATGGGACAATCGGTATAAGTCCCGAAACATTGTCCCAACTTGTCTATGAAATAGGTATGAGTTCAGCTGGCCACGGAATCACCAAACTGGTGATTATCAACGGCCATGGAGGCAACAGCCCCGCCCTTCATTTGGCCGCACAGATGATCAACCGCGATGCGCATATCTTCACCTGTGTCGACACTGGGGAGACAAGTGACCATGACATCTACGCCTTGGCGGAAACTCAAAACGATGTTCACGCCGGTGAAATAGAAACAAGTGCGGCGCTGGCGGTTCGGCCCCATCTTGTTCGAATTGGAAAGGCCCGGAAATTCGTTCCTAACTTTTCCAACCGATATCTGAACTTTACATCCAAAAGAAGTATCGGATGGTACGCACAGGTTATTAAAATTTCTCCCAGCGGTGTTCTGGGTGATCCCACTAAGGCGAGTGCTGAAAAGGGAAGAAAAATATGG
>JAXHVA010000240.1:0-3144 GCA_034189035.1 Thermodesulfobacteriota bacterium | reverse complement strand
CAGAGAATATCTAAATGGTTAAAAAACTAAATGAATCTCCAGTTATTTTCCGATGGAAATGGCGCTTGGATTCAATGTCAGCAGCATAAATATTGAAATGTTATCTTGGAATCAAACTACTGGTGCCCATTACAAATATAGAGTGTTAGGGTGTTATAAAGAGAGAGTTTCTGATTTGTAAAATAGGTATTTTCTCTGGAACAACGTCTACGAGTGTTTACACCAAAACCCATACTCAGTACGTAGCGGGTGGAAACATGAAGAGAACGCAACTTAGGGCGAAAAGATCCATTTTTGAATGAAAACCCTTTAAAGAATTGAGCTACGTTGTCCGAAAGCTCTTATATAACCACTATAGAGGATCCATTGCAATGAAAGATTACATAGGAGCCAACAGGAATTATGAATCCATAAAACTTGCCAACAAGATATTCGGAGTTGCTTTACTTCCTGTTCTTTTTTTGCTTATCTTGACATTCAGAACCATGGGCATGCCCTATCCAATCTTACCACTGAGTATACTATGTGTTTCTTTTTATATTTGCATGCGAATCTCAATGGCCTCAATTAGAAGTGGACTCAGTCAAACGAGAACATTCCTCACTCTATTAATAATAAGCTCTATTCTAAACGTTGTCAGTGTCCATTACACCGGAGGTATAGAAAGCCCTTTTTTTGTTTTATTTGCACTAATCTTCATAATATCATCCATGGTACTTCCAGCCAGACAGTCAATATTCTTAGTAATTCTAAGTTGTATTCTTTATTTTTCAGAAATATGGCTTGAATATTTTATGATAGTCCCTCATATCCATATATATGATGCATTTAATCCAAAAATATACCAGGATACCCATTATTTAGCTTCTTTCAGCTTGATTATTATAGCTGTAGTAATAGGAATTACATCATTAACCGTTTATATAACAAGGACCATCAATTCACAGATCAAAGAACTCCAAAGAGAAAAGGCCAATTCAGACAACCTTGTCCAAGAGCTGAAAAAGGCAAGCGCGACACTCGAGAAAAAGATTGAGGAGCGAACCAGGGAGATTACCGAGTCTGAAGAAAAATACAGAAATATGGTCGAATGTGCATTCGATGGCATATTCATATTACAAGGCAATGCAATAAAATTTGTAAACAAAAAATTTGAAGAGCTCTCTGGATATTCATCAGTGGAGGCGGTAAACAGGGATTTCACAAAGATGGTTGCACCTGAAAGCCTCGAATCGGTTGTTCAAATAGAATTAAAGAGGCAAAAAGGAGAAGAGGTTCCAGAAAGCTATGAATTTATCGGGATACGTAAAGACGGAAGGAAGGTTGATGTTGAAATCTATGCAACCACCATCAACTATGAAGGAGAGATTGCGACACAAGGTTACGTGAGAGACATAACCCAGAAGAAAAGAGTTGAGGCAAAGATAAGATACTTAAAAGAGTTTAATGAAAATATCCTCGAAAATCTAAAAGACATGGTCTTTGTCCATGATGAAAAAGGTAAATTTACTTTTGTCAACAAAGCAGGTGTAAAGAAGATAGGGTACACCAAAGAAGAACTCTTAAAGATGAGTTGCCGAGACATAACCCCACCAGATGTTTCAAAAGAGATCCGCAACGTATTAAATGAGAGGTCGAATTCAGGCACACCTATCTATAAGGGTGAGATCATTTCTAGAACCGGCGATAAAATGGCGATAGAGGTTAATGCTACGCGGCTTTATGAGAATGGAAAGCAGTCTGGTGCAGTTTTTGTAGCAAGAGACTTAAGAGAGGTGATGAGGCTCGAATCTGAAATCAGAGAAACCAAAGCCTTCATTGAGAGCATTCTCGATAGCTCTATAGATGGTATCACGACCCTGGATAATAAAGGATACATTACGTATATCAGTAGGAGAACACAAGATATGTTCAATATAAAATTGCGTTATAATGAAGATGAACTTATCGGGAAACACATATCTGAATTCTATGTGAGAGGGATTGAAGAGGCGAAAAAGATATATAACCTGCTTATTGAAAATGGCGGCAGACTGTATAACTATGAAACAGAACTCACCTCAAAAGATGGATTTATTCGACCAATTATCGTCTCAGTTTCTCAATTAAAAGATGGAGGAGGAAAGGTTATCGGAACCTTAGGGATCTATAAGGACATCTCAGAGAGGAAGAGGCTGGAGCAAGAGATTGCGCATAGAAATGAAGAGCTGGAAAACTTCGTTTACACTATATCCCACGACCTAAAATCCCCTTTGGTATCCTTACAGGGTTTTGCTTCAATACTCAAGGAAGACTTTGCGAATAAAATAGACGAGGACGGGAAGCATTATCTTGAACGAATAGAAAAAAATGCAAATTACATGGAGGAACTCATTGCTGACCTTCTGGAGCTATCAAGGGTGGGCAAGGCTGAAGGTGCTTACGAAGAGACTGACCTCTCAAAGATTGCAGAAGATATCAAAGATGAGATGATATCTCAGTTAGAAAAAGGAGGAATCAGTTTTATCACAAACGATACTTTGCCTTATGTATACTGCAATAGGAAGAGGATTCGTCAGCTACTTGAGAACCTGATCAGCAATTCCATAAAATTTATGGGAGAAGAAAAGTCCCCTTTCATTGAGGTTGGTTGTGAAGATAGAGGTCGTTTCTTTAAGTTCTATGTTAAGGACAATGGAATAGGGATAGAAGAGAAGTACCATGAAAAGATTTTTTTGATATTCCAGCGTCTAAGGGAGATAGATGGGGTTGAAGGGACGGGGATAGGTCTGTCTATAGTGAAGAGGATCGTAGAAAACCACGGAGGAAAAATCTGGGTAGAATCCGAGAGAGGTGAGGGTACAACATTCTACTTTACACTGCCGAAGTAAGGCCTGCTGAATAAGCGTTAATGTGTTGATATATTTATTTATATGTGTTAATAGGTTGGCCGAAAGTGCAAGCAATTTTGCATGTTTCTTCAAAAACCCTTGCACCAATCGGCGAAAAAATCATGTACAGACGCTCAGAAAAGCAACTTGAATTTAAAAACTTCACATTACCGTTCTCCGGAAAGCTTTCATCCGACGATGTATGTGCATTTCCGCAAGCGGTTTCCGGCCGATGTTCTAAACCGTGTCAACGAAGTCATCGTAGCAGAGGCCG
>JAXHVA010000024.1:0-50249 GCA_034189035.1 Thermodesulfobacteriota bacterium | reverse complement strand
TTTCGCCGATTGGTGCAAGGGTTTTTGAAGAAACATGCAAAATTGCTTGCACTTTCGGCCAACCTATTAACACATATAAATAAATATATCAACTCATTAACGCTTATTCAGCAGGCCTTAACTAAAGAGGCTCAAAAAATTAAGAGTATACTTTATTGTACCCGTGTGCCCAAATGCTGATTATTTACCATCTTAATCAGCAGTTTTTTTCTACAATGAATGTCTAGATGTTAGATTGATGCTCACTTTATAGCGTTTTTGTGAATCTTTCCTCTAATCCGTCCTTCTATTCTATTAGAAAACTCTCAATCTTTTTCCCTATAGCCAGCGGTTTCCTGAATCAAGGATTAGTCCCGAGCTCTTGTTTCTCAACTCGGGACTAATCCTTGATTTGTTATGCACCATAGATAGATCTAGAGAAATTCATATTTAAAATCTTTATTAAAGCTCGATTTTTGTACTCAGGACATCTAAAAGCTTTTTGATCCATTCTGGATGTGCAGGCCAGGCTGGTGCAGTTATAAGATTGCCATCTACATGAGCATTTGAAAAAGTAGCATTATTTTCTATCCATTTTCCACCTGCCTGCTCAACATCCGGACCTACTGCTGGATAAGCTGAACAGGATTTACCTGTGAGGATACCCGCTACTGCAAGAATCTGTGGGCCGTGACAAATGGCTGCAATGGGTTTATTTGCATTGAAAAATTCTTGAGTTAGCTTTATTATTTTTTTATTTAACCTCAAATATTCCGGTGAACGTCCGCCAGGAATTACTAATGCATCGTAATCATTTGATTTTACTGATTCAAAATCTGCATTAATTTGAAAATTATGACCTGCTTTTTCAGAATAAGTCTGATCACCTTCAAAATCATGAATTGCTGTTTTTACTGTATCCCCCGACTTTTTGCCTGGACAGACAGCATCTACTTTATGCCCTACCATTAATAGCATTTGGAAAGGAACCATAACTTCATAATCTTCAACAAAGTCTCCAACAAACATTAGAATTTTTTTCTGTGCCATAATTTCCTCCATAAAATTTAAGATTTATGTGAAATATAATTTATAGAAATTGGCTCTTCAACAACTACGAATCTTCTATTAAAATAAAAGGCATAATGCCCGCGGATGAGCGGTGTTAAAGGGGGGTAAGCTTGCATGGCCCCATGGGCATCCCCTCGATCCGCTTTTTGGCCAAAGCGTAGCGGAGGCCAACTAAAAGATCTTTGATCCGCGGCCGATCACGGGTTTTGGGACGGCTGTTTATCCGGTTGCCACACCATGTAAGGTACTCATTGACGCTTGTAAAAAGGGCTGTGGCGTCCGAGTGATATACCCCATCACTCCTGAGACCGGTTGAGGCGGGTTTTAAGGGACATCGGCGCTGCAGCATAGTGCAAGATATCGGATCCTTTTCACATAGTTATATACAGTAGATAACGGCCATGTAACGATCGAACTCCGCGATTCTTTCCCCGGGAACTGTTGAAAAATCAGGCGGTATATTTTCTCCGAGCCCAACCCTCAGTTTTATTTTTTCTGCACATGCAAGAATCGCATCATGATGGGGCAGATCCTGAAACAGCAGCCCGATAACCATATCCGCGCCTTCTGTTTTCAGGAATACCGCTGCCTTTTCGGCAGATTGCACCTGGGGAAAAAAGGTGAAGGTCGATCCCATCCTGCAAAAGTATTTCAGCAACCTCGGAGGAATAAACATTAAACATATAACCATGAATAAATACAATGTGTATGGTGAACTCCTAATATAAATTAATAATAGAGCGAAACGATACCTTTTCTTGTTTCTTGTCTCCAGTCTCTTGTTTCTTGACTATATCCGCCAGTTCATTCCGACAATCCAGGTTCTGGGCGGCGCTAGCAGTCCATCGCTGTAGTAATAGGTTTTATCGAAAATATTTTCTATTTCGCCGAACAGGCTGAAACGCTTAAAGGCGTATGCAGCCCTGAAGTCGGCAAGGGTGTATTCTGGCACGGATTTGGTATTGTCCTTGTTACGATAAACCCTGGAGACGTATTTATTACTCAGCATTATGGAAAGAAACTGATACGGCGTCCAGTAAACATCCAAGTCGGCCTTGTGCTTTGCCTTGGCCGGCAGCCATAATCCCGTGTTGTCATCTTTGGCTTCCAGGTAGGTATAACTCCCTTTGATTTTGAATCTTTCATGGGCCTGCCATGAAACAGATCAGTACCGCTGTAGGTCACCAGGCCGAAATTCTGGTACTGTCCCATCCCATTGTCGCCGGTAACATAGGTGATCCGGTCACTGAGACGCTTGTAAAACATCGACATGCTAAAGGACAGACTGGCGTAGGGATCTACAAATAGTGCAATATTGTAATTATCCGATGTTTCCATTTCCAGGTCCGGATTCGGCAGGGTGGAACTTGTTCGGTTAAAACGCTGATGAAAAGACGGGGTATTATTCGTGCGGCTGAATACCGCAGTTAAGCGCCACAGATCCTTACTATAGATGGCCTTGATTTCTGGATTTATGGCATCATCAAACGCTGAATTGATATTAGCCCGCAGGCCCAGGCTGAATGTCAGTGGCTTTGAAGGCCATTTAAACGACTGGGTGGCAAAGACGGAAACGGTTCTCTCACTCTGATCCTTAAACGTCGTACCTATAGCCAGGCCCGCCTGATAGCCTCCGCCGATATTTAATTTCCCAAAACGACTGGTAATTGTTGCGGAGAGATCTTCCCCCCACTCAGTGACGCGAAGTCTTTGATTCAAGTCTCTGCCGGGATCGGTATTGTGATTGCTCCCTTTATTGTAAAAGGCGGAGCTGGTAACGTTATTTAAATTGGTCTGAAGAGACAGATTCGTGTTTTGTGCGGATTTCTGATAATCAGGTGTGGGGTAATCTGGTAATCCGCTCGATCCTCTTTCGTCTTCCAGGTAATCTGCCAGAAACATGACACGTTTCCTTTTATCGAAGATGTAGCCCAGTTTTATGCCTGTCTGGTAACGGTCCTTGTAATTATTGATCTTGTAGCCTCCGGTGGTTTCATAGCCGCTGGTGATGCCCATAGCCCAGTTACGGGATATCACTTGGACACCGGCATATCCGTATCCTGTTTCATGGTTGCCGCTGTAAGTCTTGATATTTCCGGCCGACTTCTTGACCTGTTTGGTGGTTATGAGAATGACGCCACCGGAGGCATCCTGGCCATAACGCATGCCGCCCTTGCCGCGCAGAATCTCGATACGTTCCACATCCGTTGGTGACACTAATTCCCAGTTGATACCACTGTGCCCTGATGTAGGATCGTTAATCGGGCGGCCGTCTACGAACACTTTGACTTTATATGAACCATGAATGCCCACGGAACTGTCTCCGGCGGTTACGCCAGGCACGTGGTTGAACACATCGGCCATTTTATGGGCGTTCATTACGCTGATTTCATCTGCAGTGATCACAATATTATCGTTTTTTTCCGCACCTGCCACTGTTATTGGGATGAACCCGACACAGCAAACAATAGCAAGTAGAACCGCATATGACAGCCATCGCCTTACCGGCCGCATACCCGTAATAGTATAAATCTGTATGATAAACTTTTTCTTCCTAATGTTGATCACTAAGCAGAAAATTCGGATGGACATTATCGAAGAGCCTGTTTGAAGCGATTCAGGCAGTTGATACAGATACAGGCTTTGCCGCGTTTTTCTCCCGGAACACGATTTAATGCCTCTTTAGGAAATTTCTCATAGGCGCACCAGCATTTTTCAAGCGTAATTCCATTTACCACAGCCTTCTCACCACACCGGTTAGGCTGCCCGCAGATCGGGCAAAGTTTTTCTTCGATATCAGGTGCATTTCTGTTTCCTGTGTTATCCATTGCTGTCTCTATCTATCCCAAGTTAATGAACGGTCATCCGTCTAAAATTCAATCTCTTTCTGTGCTTTCACACCCGCTTTTAACGGATGTTTGACTTCTTCCATGATAGTAACCAGGTCCTCTGTTTCAATAATGGCTCGGGGAGCGTCCCTGCCGGTGATAATCACATGGAGATCTTGCTCCCTTTGTTGAATACATGCGATCACTTCATCCATGCTGGTAAATTCATAGTTCAAAATATAGGTGAATTCATCCAGAATGACCAAGAAGTACTTGTCCGATGTCAGGGAGGCTTTTGCAATTTTCTATTCCTCCCTGGCGATTTTGATATCTTCGTCAAGGTTGTTGGACTTAAAGGTAAATCCTTTGCCACGATGTGAAAATCCAGCAGGCTATCAAAGCGATCCTTTGAGTACAACTCGCAGTACTTTCATGATCCTTTGATGAACTGGATCATACAGCGCTCCATAAGCCGGAATGCCTGATCGATTGCTGATGTTGTTTCCCCTTTTCCGTTACCCGTTTTGACGATGAGAAGTCCTTTTTTCATATGTTGTCGTTATTGCGTCAGTCTTTTGCTTTTTCCACGCAAAAAACGGCAATATAAAAAAACACCATACCAATGATCAGCAGTATTCCATAAGAAATCCATTCCGGCCTCCGGTACAGGGCGGCGGTCCGTATTGCCGTCGCTGCATGGGTAAGGGGCAAAAAATAGAGAATTTTTTGCGCCCAGAAAGGCAGTTTTTCGATGGGAAAAAATGTTCCCCCCAGAAACGCCATGGGCGTGATGATAAAACTGGTCAGCATCCCCTGATCCGCATGGGACTTCACTATCATGGCCAGCGCCACGGCCAATGAGGCGAACACAAAGGCGTTCAATATCACAGCCAACCAGAAATATGGATTTAATGAAAGAGAGACATCGAACAGGGCGCCAAGCAGCAGAATCACCAGTACTGAAAGAATAGCGCGCGTAATACCGGCCATAACCTCTCCCAAGACATAAGAAAGATTGCTGATGGGGGCGGCCTGAAATTCTTCAAAGATATGCCAGTAAAACCGGGCCACATTGATTTCTATTCCAATGGCGAATGCCTGTGTCATGCTGTTCATGGCCACTAGACCGGGGATCAGAAACGTCATATAGGAGTGTCCGTCGACTATCACTTCCCGACCCATGGCATAACCGAAAGCGATGAGGTAAAGAAGCGGCGATACTGCCCAGGAAGGGATCTGCTTGGGTAGCCTCCGTCTTAACAATAACATCTCCCTGAAATAGATGGCTGTTATGCTTTGAAACATCTGATCTATTCCTTCCTTCAATGCTTAGAGTTTCCCTCGTTTTTGCCTTGGGTCTCGTGTGCGCCATGCCCGCCGTGCGACCCGTGAGTTTTCTTTCCTGAGGGTTGTGTTGAAGAGAATTCCCCTGTTGAGACGGTTTTTTCCCCGGTCATGCCTATAAACGCATCTTCCAGATTGACCCGCCTTAATATATACTGGGCATCTCCATTGGTATTGAAGCTTTCCGCCTCTTTTCTTGAAGCGAAGTACAGGGTATCCAGTTTGTCGTCGGAAATACGATCAATGGCCCACTTCCCCTTTCGGTCGATCAGATTCCGGGGGGAGTCCACAGTGACGATGCTCCCCTTGTCTAGAAACGCCACCCGATGGGCCAGAAATTCCGCTTCTTCGATGTAATGGGTCGTCAGAAAAATCGTGGTGCTGTTTTGCTGAATTTTTTTAATGAGGGCCCATACCTTTCTCCGGATCTTGGCGTCTAGACCCACGGTGGGTTCATCCAGAAACAGGATCGGCGGCTCATGCATCAATGCTCTTGCAATCATCAGCCGCCGCTTCATCCCGCCGGAAAGGGTCTTCACCAGGGCATCACGGTAATCGGGCAACTCCACATAAGAAAGGATATCCTCAATGCGCTTTAGAATATTTTTCCTTGTCATACGATAAAGCTGGCCGTGGATGTTCAGATTTTCAGATACTGTCAGTTCCTGATCTAGGTTGACGGTCTGGGGGACGAGGCCGAATTGCTGTTTGGCAGAAAGCACATCTTTTGCGATATCATATCCGTTTAGCAAAGCTGTCCCCGAAGAGGGCTGGGTGAGACCGGTCAACATGCGGATGGTGGTGGTTTTTCCGGCACCGTTCGGCCCGAGATAGGCAAACAGTTCTCCTTTGGAGATGTGTAGGCTGACGGCTTTCAATGCATGAACGGTTTTATACTTTTTATCCAGATGTTCGATTCTGATCATGATTCTTTTAACTCTCTTTTCTCATGCTTTTAACATCGACGACAATATCCTGCAGGGGTTGACGTCTGATACGATGGGGCAGTGCCAGTTCCGCTGCGGCATCCACATCTTCCTTCGATACCTCCCTGCGTCCGTTATAGGCAGCAAGGGTTTTTGCGGTTTTCATGATTGTAATATCACCGCGGTGGCCGTCCACACCCACTTCCAGACAGTAAGAAGCGGTTTCATACAAGAGTTCCCTTGCCATGGTTACCTCAGGATAAAGCGCTATAGCTGCTTTGATGGCATTTGCAAGATTTCGGGATTCGAGTTCGCAGGTTTTACAAAATGCCCCCGGATCTTCATCAAACTGCATCCGCTGTTCCATGATGGCCACACGGTCATCTGGATCATGGATGCCTCCAATGTTGACGCACAGGCCGAACCGGTCCAGGAGCTGAGGGCGGAGTTCACCTTCTTCAGGGTTCATAGTGCCAACCAGGGTAAACCTGGCCGGATGGGAAAAGGAAACCCCCTCGCGTTCAATGGTATTGACACCCATGGAAGCTGAATCCAGCAGTACATCCACCACATGGTCATCCAGCAGGTTAACCTCATCCACATAGAGAATACCCCGGTGAGCGGCCGCCAGGATGCCCGGTTCTATTCGTTTTTCACCTTTTTTCAGGGCGTGCTCCATATCCATTGTCCCGACAACGCGGTCTTCGGTGGCGCTCACCGGCAGTTCGATGACTCTGATGCCCCGCCTTTCGATGTTCACGTCTTTTTCGTTGATCACGGCTTTCTGGCAGGCGTCATGCCCGCAATCCATACACACATCATGCTTTCCCACGGGTGAATGCTGAAAAGGGCAGCCGCTTACAACTTCGATCTCCGGAAGAATATCCGCTAGGGCCCGGACTGTAGTGGATTTGGCCGTGCCTTTTTCTCCCCGGATCAGGACACCGGAAAGGGAGGGGTTGATGATGTTCAGAATTAGGGCCAGTTTCATTTTTTCCTGTCCCACGATTGCGGTAAAGGGGTAAATCGGTCGCTTGTTCATGAAATATATCTCCTTATTGGATGCTAGCTTCTTTAACTATATTCATCAAGGTATCGGCTTTTAAATCATCAATTTTAAAATACGCGGCACCGGTTTTTTCTGCCAGCCGTCTGGCCAGCCCGAAATGCACCAGGCTGTCCTGTTCCGTATCTATGACAATATACTGCACCCGTTCATCGAAACCCATACAAGATGCCATCAGGAATGCCTCATCCATGGGCTTCCGGTCTCCTAGAGAGACATTAGATTTTCCGTCCGTGATAATGAGGACGATGGGGCGGGCAGATGGTTCTCGCAAGAGATAGTTGCGGATGATTTTATACCCCTTTATAAGACCGGCGGAAAGGGGGGTACGGCCGCCAACGGGCATCTCCTTCAATAGTTTGGCTGCCAGTTCTATGGAAGAGGTGGGGAGCAGGTTGACAAACGCCTCATCTTTTCTGAAGGAGATCATTCCCACCTTGTCCCTTTTCTGGTATGCATCCATGAGAAGAGACATGATGGCTCCCTTGGATGCTGCCATCCGGCCTTTTGCACCCATGGAGCCGCTGGCGTCAACAATGAAAAGAAGAAAATTTCCGATCCGTTTTTCCCTGACTTTTTCCCGTATATCCTCCGGTTTCAGGCATACAGCTAGACCGTTTTTCTCATCACTTCGATGAATCTGGTAGGGCGCTGCTGCCCGAAGGGTGGCGTCCAGTGCAATATCGCCGCTGGTTTTTTTCATTGTACTTTTGACATAGCGGCCCTGCTTTTGCGAAGTGCGTGTTCTGGAACGGCGACCGGACCTGCGCCTGAATATCTGGTCTTTGGAGCTTACGATTTTTTTTACCTTGAAGGTTTCACCCACATCAGAAATCCGTTCCATAGCGTCTTTTTTACGGGTTTGTTCTTTTTCCTGCTGCTCTTGTTTGGAGGGGTCATCCTTTTCCAGGGGATTTGGCTCAGACTGTTCCGAGTCTATCGGATTATTTGGCGGTTCTTCAGCCTGATCCTTCTCCTCCTCCTGATTTTCTTCCGGGCTATTTTCCGGAGGTTCATCCTGTTTTTGATCCTGCTCTGACTGGGGGGGAGGAGGCGGCGGAGGGGCAGCTTCCCGCTTCCGGTGGAGCAGCGCAAAACCGGCAACTGCCTGGATATCTTCAACTGTCGCTTCAGGGTGTTCGAACCAAGCGGCATGGGCAATGGCCGCCTGTTCGATGGCCAGATCTGCCCTGTGACCGGCCACATTGTTTTCAATACAGATTTCAGTTATCAGGGTCCTTAAATATTTCAGCAACCTGACTTTCGGCAGGAGTTTTCTTGCGGAATGAATCCGGTCAGATAGTTTTTGATCCTCTTTTCCGAACTGGAGCAGAAACCCGGCAGGCGATTGATCAAAAGTTTCCCTTCGCTCAATCATCAGAATGCGCAGATCCGGGTCTTTTTCCGATGACACTTCAATACAAAGGCCAAACCGGTCCAGAAGCTGGGGCCTTAGGTCCCCTTCTTCCGGATTCATGGTACCCACTAGAATGAATTGAGAGGGATGAGCAAAAGAAATTCCTTCCCGTTCAATATGGTTTCTGCCGGATGCGGCAGCATCGAGGATAATATCCACGATATGATCATCTAGCAAGTTGACTTCATCTACATAGAGAATCCCCCTGTGGGCTTCTGCCAGCACACCCGGTTGTAACATCCTTACCCCTTGCTTTACAGCCCGGTTAAAGTCAATGCCGCCGGCAACTCTATCTTCCGTAGCATTTAAGGGCAGGGTGACGGCCTTCTGCCGTCTTATGGCCGTGCTTAACTCGGAGGCGTTTTTCTGGCATAGATCACACAGATTGTCTTGGTCGTCCGGATCGCAGGAATAGGGACATCCATCCACAACCTTGATCTCCGGCAGAAGCATGGACAGTGCCCGAACAGTGGTAGACTTGGCGGTCCCCTTTTCACCACTTATCAAAACTCCGCCGATGCTTGGATTTACTGCATTTAAAATCAAAACCAGTTTTAGCGCTTCCTGACCAACAATGGCGGAAAACGGGAGTACATCAAGATGTTTCATTTACTATTTCCCTTCCAACTGCTTCAAGGCCTTTTCCGCCTCCTTACATAGTTTGTGAAATTTTGTTGCTTTCTGAAACGCTACTTTTGCTTGATCGACATCTCCGTTGTTCCAGGCGGCATAGCCAAGCATGATTAAAGATTTTCCTTTTTCGTGACCGGATTGGATGAGCTGCTGAAATATATCAGAAGCCTCGGAAAACCGATCCATTTCAAACAGCAGTTTACCTTTCAGCATCAAAAAATCCGACCGTTTCTCCATTTCCAGGCCTTTATCAACCCAAAAAAGGGCTGTTTCGTAATCATAGAGTCGCATGTGCGCCTGTACGAGTTTTTTAATGGTTTTCGGCGTTAAATTGGTTTGAGACTCCATTTCGTAATATTTTACAGCCTGATCCGGAATTTCAAGGGACAAGAAAATATCCCCCAAGAGAGATATCTCCTCGGATGAGAGCGGGATTAAAAAACCATAGGTCAAAAGGGCTAACAGTGCCTGTCGGTAGCTGTCTTTGTGAAGGTTTAAATGGGCTAGTGCTTTCCACCATTTCGGTTCCAGTGTGTCGACCTGTGTCAGCCAGCGGGCATAGGCTAGTGCTTTTTCTTCCATATTAAGGGTCATGTAATGGTATAAAAGCACTTCCCGCCACTCTTCCTGTTTGGTACCGGTTGATTTTTCCGCCAGTTCCTCTATATACGGCAGGGCGTCGGCCGGCTTTTTCAGCGCCAGCAGCACCTGAACTAGGGATCCTTTCCATTCAAGTAGAATGTCCTCTGGGTGCCCTCCTAGAAGACGGCGAAATACGTCATATGAAGCGGCATAGTCTTTGGCTCCTGCATAACAGACAGCACTGAAATAAAGGGACTTGGGATTTCCGGGAGAACCGGTTTCGTACCCTTTTAAAAAGGCATCCCCTGCCGGTTTCATCCGGTCTAGATCATAGTAGCATTTTGCCAGATTCAGCCAGGCTTCTGAGAAATCGCTTTTTTTTGCAACCGCAAAATGATAGTGTGTCGTTGCCGCTTCAGGTTGTGACAGCATCAGATAGTAATTGCCGATGGCATAATCGATATTGCAATGGGAATATCCTTTTCGCTTCGCAGCATTTCTGTCCATCCCTTTTCCTTTATTCTGGAAATCGGTCAGCGTTTTTATGGCTTCCTCAACCTTCCCCTGGCTCGCCAGGTTTTCTGCCTTATTCAGCATAATACTGACGACAATTGGAATGTCTTCCCCGGGCGCAGCCGTGGACGCCCCTGATAATAAAATCAGTATTGTGACGGTGAGTATAGAAATAAGGTTTTTTCTTCTCATGACGCTTCCAACTGAAACCGGATCGTGGTTTCTGCCCAGGTATTCACGGTTTTGCCTTCCACTGTGCCCGGTTTGAACCGCCACTTTGTAACACAGTTGATGACACTTGTTTCAAAAAACCCCTCAGGATCTGCCGACAAAACTTCCACATGCTCGACACTTCCTTCGCTATTGACCAAGAACTGCACGCTTACCCAACCTTCAATCCCCATGCGTTTGGCCCGGATGGGATACGTGGGGGGAATTCTGACTAGAGGTGTCAACGGTCTATCAAGATCATTGACCCCATATGCACCAGTGAAATTCGCGGACTTAAGGGAAATCAGGTCAAGTGACGGAACGGAAAAGGTTTGGGGGCCGGATGCCAGTTTGGGATTCAACTGAAAAGGCAGGCAAATTTTTTGTTTTTCCGGCCGGGATACGGGCAGTGGCTTGCGATCCTTTATGATTTCCTTTTTTTCAGGCTTTGGTGGTTTTGTTTCTTTTTTTCGCACATCCGTATCAGGACGCTTTACCCGTACAACATGAATACCCTCAAGCGGTTCGAGATCAGGTCTGTCCGGAACCCGCTGAATCAGGCCGGGCATCAGCGTAAACAGGGTGAAGTTAATGAATATAGCACCAAGAAAAGCAAATCCATAATCCCTAGTGTTGTATTTTGTCATTCGCTTTTTTATATTTTTTATTAATACTCTCATCGCTTTTTACTCTTTCGGATGACTTGCGGCAATGGAGACATTCTCTGCTCCGGCAAGCTTGCATCCATCCATGACGCTGATGACAAGCCCGGTCATGCTTTCCTTATCCGCCACAATCACGACACTGCTTTCCGGGTTCTCTGCCATGGCACGTTCGACATTGGCCCGAACGGCACGGACATCGATTTCCCGTTTGTCCAGAAACACGCGGTTGTCCTTTGTGACACCGATCAAAATGCTTGCTTTGGCCTTGCTGACAGCCGTGTTTGCCGCAGGACGGTTGATATCAACACCGGTTTCTTTTACAAAACTGGTGGTGACCAGGAAGAAAATAAGCAGGATAAACACCATATCGATCAGTGGCGCGATATTCAGCTCCAGTGTTTTTTTCTGCAACCTTCTGGCTGCGGAGATATTAAGCATGATTTTAACCTTTCTTCATAAGTATCGTTTTAGATACATGCCTGTTGCGGCAATGCGGTGTTTTAAATTGATGGATCGTTTATTCAAGAATCCGCTCATATAAAAACCGGGTATGGAAATCAGAAGCCCGGTCTGAGTGGTTATCAAGGCCTCCGAAATACCGCCTGCCATAGCTTTGGAGTTTCCCGTGCCGAAAACTGTAATCACATCGAATGTCGTAATCATGCCGGTAACCGTGCCCAGGAGACCCAGGAGAGGGGCAATTCCTGAAAGGGCCGTGATGACGGCAAGATACCGGTCCATAGATGAAACAAGATTCATCACGGTTTCATCAAGAATGTAGGCGTCTGTTTCTGGATCATGGCTTCTTTTTGCAAGAAACTCCTTGACCAGAAGGGCATTGACGCCCTGAAAGCCGGAATCCGGTACTTGATTCATTTTTACGAATTCTCCTGCCTTCCGGCGCGGCATGTTTTTATAAAAGAGCCGCCGCATGTAAATAGTCCGGTTGATGATCAAAAACCACATGATAATGGACAAGATTAAAAGGGGAATCATTACAGGCCCCCCTGCCTGAAAGTATTCGGTTAAACGATAGATCCAGTTCTGCATACAAATCTCGATTATTTGGTTTTATAGATAGTATTGACAAACGCCACGGCCTTTTCCTCCATTTTTCCGATCATGTTTTCCACTTTCCGGGAAAGGAGTGTGTGTGCAAGCATGATGGGAATGGCCACGATAAGCCCCAGCATCGTGGTCACCAGTGCTTCTGAAATCCCGCCGGACATCATGCGCGGATCACCGGTACCGTAATAGGTAATTACGTGGAATGTATTGATCATTCCGGTAACGGTCCCAAGAAGTCCTAAAAGTGGGGAAATAGCAGCCAGCATCCCCAGTGTCGATAAAAAACGTTCCAGTTTTGGTATTTCACTCAAAATGGATTCCTGAAGGGCGTTTTCCATATCGACGCGATCCATTTCTCTGCATTCAATTCCGGCTTTCATGATTCTGGGGATGGATTTATCGATATTTTCTTCACACATTAAAAAGCACTGATCCGTTTCCCCGTTTGCCAGATGAAGGCAAAGGTCCCGGGTAAAGGTCTCTTCATCCAGACTCTTGCGGCGGAGAAAGAGAATACGCTCGATGATGATCAAAATCGCTATGGCAAAAATGACAAGGATAGGCCAGACAATAGGGCCGCCTTTGGGAATCTGTTCCGTTAAGCTGAGTTCGTGCATCATCTGGCGCAGTGCCCCTCCTTTCAAAATATCCAGATAGACCCCATCCGCGTTTCCTTTCATGTAGGACCGGTTTTGCTTTGATATTCTCGATTTAGGCAGTTTGGAAAGGGCAAAGAGACGGTTGCTCTTATCGGAATACAGCAGAAACCCCGTTTCCTTTCCTAGCATATAGACGGCAGTAAAATTTCCCAGGACCAGTACCTCAGCCTGGCTTTCACGGCCCTTTCGATCCACGATCATGGTATTGATCAACCGCACTGAGCCGGAAAGTCGTATTTCGTCGAACAGGGAGTCAACCATATGATGGATATCGTCCATGGAGGGGAACCGGGTCTGGTTGATGAGTGCCTTCAGGAATGCATCCCTTTCGGATTCAAGGGCGGACTGGGGGCTTTGCCTGAACAAGGTGTCTAGGTCTTTGGCATACCCCTTGACAAATCCTGATAACTCTTTGTTCACGGCTTCTGTTTCCAAAAGTGCGGCTTTAATTTTTTGCTCTTTTTCAGCCAGTTGCTGGAGATGTGCTTGAGCCGAGTAAATATCTTTTTCGAGATGTGCATTTCGATTTTTCAAATCGTCTATCGCCTTCAATAGGGCAGACCGATCCGATACAATGCTCATATGGCGAAGCTTTGCATCTTTTTCTGCCAAAGCAGCTTCCTGTCGTGCCTTTTCAACCAACGCCTGCTTCTGCTTTTCGGCTTCTATAAAATCAGCCCGCATGTCGAGGGGTTGGGTAAACCCTGAGGAAATCGTTATTCCAAATACCAGCAAACCGGTATGAATTATTTTTTTCAGCATGTCATTACTCCTTATTTTGCAGCGATCTTGCCCAGGGGCAGGCATAGCAGTTCCGTTGCCCTCCTTTTACTTCCCATTTCAATGGCAGCATGAATATCTGCTGCATACCGGTCATCCAGAACCGTCCATTTTTTATCCGCTACATTGTAATAGGCGGGGAGCGTTTGATCGAGAGAGAGAAAGAATAAGCTGATCCGACCCAGCCGGAAAACATCACCCAGAATCTCTTCGTTTTCGATCATGATTTTTTCCTGATATACTTCAATAGAATTGCCGTATTCTGCCTCAATTAAAAGCGTTTCCATAAACTTCCTGAACTTTTCAGCAGGCCCCACTTCCATATCACTAAGTACCTTTTTCAGCCGGTTGATACGCCCTTTCCGTTCTTCTGAAAGAAAGGGTACATCCAAGGCAATAAATTCGGAAATACGGATATAGAGATTTTCAAGAAAGGGAATAATCTCCTGGGCAATCTTTCGGCTTTCCTGCTCACGCTCAATAAGGGATGCATTCATGGCCTTCCTTGCAGCAACCTGTTTTTTGAGCGTTTTGTCCTGTAAGACGAGGGCTTCGTTTTTCCTGGTCAGCCCTTCGAACTCCACCTGCAGGCGGATACGTTCCTGTTCCCACTGATCCAGTTCTTTCTGGCTTTGCTGGCGTGTGGTAATGGATTGATCCAGCTGTTTTTCAATTTTATCGGTGACCCCATCTTCTGCCTGACTCGATGCCAGGTTTACCACGATCAGTAACGCGGCGAAGCCAGTGATTTTTTGAAACTTCTTTTTAATATGCATAGTTTGCTCCTCATTCAGTTATTTCTTCGATCTGCCCTTCCATTTCGAGATACGCCTCCTTGAGGCGCTCCTCCATTTTCTGATCCGCCTGCCACATATCCCGGCTGATGGCTTCAAGGAGCTTGTCCAGGATATTCTGGCGAGCATAGGGATTGACTTCTTTCATCCACTCGGCGATTTTTTCGTCAAACACGTATTTTTTTGCAATCCGCTCATACATCCAGTCATCAATGACTTCCGCTGTGGCATCCCACCCTAGAACCACGTCCATCATGTGGGAAATGTCACCGGCACCTTTATAACCGTGGCGCATCATCCCTTCAAGCCATTTGGGATTGGTAAGGCGCGATCTGAGAACATGCTTGGCCTCTTCAAATGTCGTACGCATCTTAACGCGCTTGGGATCGGCACTGTCCCCCATCATGGCAAAGGGAAGGACTCCCCGAACAGTTTTTGAGGCGACGATCAGCCCGCCGTAATAATTGTAGTAATCCGTGCAGGACATCATATCGTACTCTCTGGAATCTTCATTTTTTACCGTAACATCCATCCGGGATAACAAGGTCCTGAAGGTATCCGGTTTGTGATCGCCGTAACTTCCTTTTCCGTAGGCATGGCCGGAGTAACGGATGTAACTGTTGCCCAGGTCTTCCTGGGTTTTCCAGTTTTTAGACTCCATTAGTTCGGCAACACCCGCGCCGTATGTGCCGGGCGGGCAGCCGAATACCCGGAAGGTGGCCTCACGGAAGGCCTGATCCCTATCTATGCCCTGGGCTTCGTAAATGGCGATATCCTTGAATACGTGCCGACGGATCATGTTGGTTTCAGGGGATTCCTTCAGAGTGGCAACCATATGGACTGCTTCATCGATTCGCTCCACCAGAAGGGGAAAGGAGTCTCGGAAGAAGCCGGAAATTCGGGGCACTACATCCAGGCGGGGCCGGCCCAGCTCATTTGCCGGAATTACTTTTAGCCCCAGGATCGTGCCGTTTGATTTATGCCAAACCGGCCGGACACCCAGCAGATAAAAAATTTCAGAGATATCATCCCCTTTGGATCGCATGGTGGCGGTGCCGTAAACGATGATACCGATACTTTCCGGGTATTTGCCCGTTTCCTCAATATATCGTTCGATTAGGGCATCCGCCAACCGTTTGCCCACCTCCCAGGCGCCGGGGCTGGGGATTTTATTGGGGTCCAAGGAGTAAAAATTGCGGCCGGTAGGCAGGATGTCAGCCTGACCCCGGGTGGGAGCTCCTGATGGGCCCGGCTTGACAAACCGGCCGCGAAAGGCTTGGAGGCTTGAACTGATTTCTTCGGTAGTCCGGCTGATTTTCGGCACCAGGGTTTCAACAATGTAGCCCAGTACCGTTTCAATATCTGCGACAGGCTTTTTCAGGTAAGTCGTAACGATATCGGGAATCGCATCTTTATCAAATTCATCGTCATGCAGTTCCTTAATAATGGCCAATGCGATTTCATGGGCGTCCTGAATGATCTTTCCACCGGTGGCCTGCTTCTCCCTGCAAACGACTTTTCCTCTGTTTTCAAGGAGCATGTCATAGTCATATCCCATGGTCGTGAGCACGGACTCCCGAAGAGACGGTATCGATCCGTTGGATACCCGCGTCAGCTGAACCAGAAATTCCAGAAGCCGTTTGTTTAGCGGTGGTGTTCCCATGATGTGAAGACCGTCGCCGATCATGGTGTCTGACAGCTCTGACAGATAGGAGTGGAGGTTCTCCAGAAAACCGTCAAAGTCAGCCATAGCGGTTTCTTCATCTGTTTTCAGGTCTTTGTTCAGGCTGGCACCGGTGACTGCCTCCCACACCATGGTCTTGAGGACCGGCACTTTTCCTGGATCTTCACGAACCGCGTCCTGATACTCCTTTAAAAGGTTGTCCACCTTTGACAAATCCTCATACAGATCCGCATTGGTAAACACCGGTGTCAGGTGGTTAATTATGCAGCAATAGGATCGCCGTTTGGCCTGAGTGCCTTCACCAGGGTCGTTGATGATGTAGGGGTAGATGTTGGGCAGGTCCATGATGGACAGATCCGGGTAACATTCTTCCGAAAGGCCCAGTGCCTTTCCGGGAAGCCATTCCAGAGAACCGTGCTTGCCCACATGCATGAGTGCGTCGGCCTTAAAGATATGCTTGATATAGCGATATTGGGCTAGATAGTGGTGGGGCGGGGAAAGATATATATCATGGTAGATTTTATCGATGTTTTCAAAATAGCCCCGGGGTGGCTGCACCGATATAAATACATTTCCGTTCATAAAGCCGGCAAACATCATTTCATCGTTATAGACAAAGAGATCCCCTGGCATCTCTCCCCAGTCCTGGGCCATTTTCTCCCTAATAGTTTCAGGAAGGTCCTTATGCCAGGGGAGGAAGTCATCTCGAACCGCACGGGCCGCGCATCTTTCGGCCATCTGTTCGGGCATTAGCCAGCGCTGGTCGCAGGTCATCCGGCTTAAGATTTCTTTGGCCAGTTCATCTCCGTTTTCAAATGTTCGGTCGATAATATAACCGTTTTCTTTCATGGCATCCAGAAGGCGCTTGACGCTTTCAAAACTGTCCAGCCCTGCGGCGCAACCGATGCGGTCATTCCGGGGCGGGTAGTGATGAAAGATGATGGCGATCCTACGCTCATGGTTTTTCTTTTTTCTCAACCTGGCCCAGTTCAAGGAGAGATCCACCATCTTATTCACACGCTCGGAAATGGGCATGTATCGGGTGATCAAGGCACCGGTCAACGGATCGGTTTCCTCCTGTTCCCGAGAAGCCACCGGAACGGTGATCAAACACCCGTCAAATTCAGGTTGGGTTGCTGCATAGGAGACTTCCATGGTGGACATTCCCTGGATGCTTTCCTGCCACTCGGTAACCGGCTGCATTGTAGTCATGGCCTGAATGACACAGACGCCCAGTTTGGGAAACAATTCCTTATAAGTGGGATCGGCTAGGGAGAGAGAAAACATCATGGGGTTGATCAGCACGTCAATTCTGGGCCTCTCGTTTTCGATAAAAAAATGGTTCACGATATAATCTGCGCCGTTGTTTTCCCTTAACGAATCCTTGTATCTGATATGAAACACTGGGATAATGTTGGATCCTTTTTTTTCCACGTTCCGTATGATGGCGTCGATGTGAGCAAGGTTGTTGTTCAGCCAATAGATCTGGTTGAACCACAACCCCACGGTGGGTTTCTCAGGATCGATCCGTTTCTTCAGGTAGACGTACAATTCCGGTATACCCGGCATATCCGGATGGTAGATGCCTTCATGGGGAAGTTTCACCGGTTCTTCCACCGTATGGTTTGTCTGAAACAGCATATTGTGAAGGTAGATCATGAGGTTGCGGTAATTCCTATGTCCGCCGAATGATAGATAGCGGTTGATCCGGTCCCAGCTTTCCTCACCGAATCCGTTGGAATGTATACGGGCCAGTTCCATGGCATCCTCATCGCCGCCAGTGGGCTGGATGTGAATATAGGGTAACCTGTTCCCATCCGATTCATTCAAGGCATCGATGAGCGCATTAAATCCCGGAAACGAGGTTTTGCCGCCGTGAAGGGAAATAATGACCACGTCAGACTCCATGGCGGATCTGACAAATGATGCGATACGGCTTTTATCAAAAAGTTGGGCCTGTGTTCTGGCCAAAACGTGAATCCTGCCGTTATGGTCCTGATATTGCCGAACTCCCCGTGAAAGGGAGTCGATCTCAATTGATGTCGCACTGTAGTAGCATAGTGTATAGGGATTCATTTCACCTTCCTTATGTTTATAATTGTTTGGTAGATCGCACAAATGAGCCGTCTGCTTTTAGAGTCATTATAGTATTGTCTGCTGTAACAATCGCCCGGGCATCGCCCTGTAAGCGGACAATCACCGCAATCCTCGAGCGACAGCCTGAACTCGTTTATCAAAGTGGTTGGGGCTACATGCGGTTTGTTTAAGGTTCCCATAAAAAATCGGGGATCGTCTGCGGTCTGGCTGCACGGATAAAGGGAACCATCCGGACATACGGCGAGACTTTCACTGGCTCCGGCATAACAAAAATAGGTCGGCCTTTTTCCTTTGAAGGCATTTATAATAGTTTTTTCTTCACGGAATTCAAGCTTCATGCGGCGATCCCGGTTGACCAGCCTCAAGGCATCGATCATACGCTTTATTCCCTCTGTTGTTTGTTTGAGGGTCGCCGGTAAAACCCTCTCGGATGAGGTTGCATTGCCTTTATGGATCAGCAAGTCAAGCCCGATTCCCTGAGCATTTGAGAACCCGCCCAACATCAATACCAGCTTGTCCAGAAAATCGATAGTTGTATTGCTGATGACCGTGGTAACCCGGAACGGGACGTTTTCCGCCTCCAGGAGTTTCAGTCCTTTCACTGTAGATGAGGCATTCCCCCTGAGCCTTTCCTGAATATTCAATGGACCATCCAGGCTGACACCTACCTGAATTCTATATTTTGCGAAGAGCCGGGCCAGTGAACGATCGAGCATCGTTCCATTGGTTTGAATGCCTAATGTGGCATGGGGTCTTTTTTTTTGCAGTGTCTTTGAGGCTTTCTCGATCAAATCAGGAACGATCGTGGGTTCACCCCCGCTAAGCTGTACATGGCAGGGAGTTTTCAAAGGAACAAGCTGCATGAGGCTTGTTTCCAGAAGGTCTATGGACATGTCTTTGGCATCAGGGGGGATGCCGCGATAGCAATAGGCGCAGTTCAAATTACACCAATCTGTGAGTAGCAATATCAGATAGCGGATTTCCATGGTTATACTCTATTTTGAAGCCGTTCTTCCAGCAATGACACCAGTTGAGACTCACTATTACACGGAAATACATTACTTCCGGATACAGGGACTGACCATGAAAAATGATCATCTTTCCGTAACGTATAGAGGGGACAGCCAATTTCAAGGGCGGTTTTGATCAAATCAATATTTCCATGATTGAGTTCTCCCACCGGGAAACCGGTATCGATCACACAGATGCATGCCGAAATTCTTTTTTTTGCGTCCTGAACCGTTTCCGTCGTGATCGTGTTCATGGGGAGTTGGCTATAACTCTCGGCACCAAGGGAATTCGCCACAAAAAAATCCAGATCGTTTTCATGCAATATACCGGTGATAATTGAAAATCCTCGCTTGGAGAGCAGCCGGTACAGAATTGCCGCACTACTCATGCCAGCCACGACAAACACGAATTTCCCCGCGCAATTTCCCCTGATCTCAATGCTTCCCAGATACCGGTTAAAAGAAGCGCCTTTGAAATCATAGAGTGATGAAACCGAATCGGTGGATAGAATATTTTCCGGCTCACCCCAAGCAATAATTTGTGAATCCTTGACCAGGGCGACTTTATCGGAAATCTTGGCGGCAATATCCACATCATGCAGCGAGGCGATAACAGTGATGCCCTTATTCCTGCACAGGGACTGGAGAATCGCCATGACCTCCATCCGGTGTTTCAGGTCTAGATGCATGGTGGGTTCATCCAGAAGAATAATCGCCGGGTCCTGGGCCAGGGCCCTTGCGATGAGTATTTTCTGACGTTCACCATCACTTAATGTATTGATATCACGAAATAAAAGATCTTCGGCGTGCACCATGTCAAGCGCCTCCATCACGGCTTTTTCATCCGAAGAGGTGAGTTTTCCGAGAAACCCTGTATGGGGGTAACGGCCCATAGCAACGAAATCCCAGGCGCGGAAAAAATGTGGATTAACCTTTTCCGTCAGGACTACGGACATGGTTTTGGCCAGCTCCTTCTGGGTTAGTTTTTTCAGTTCGGCCCGATCAACAAGTACCGTCCCATAAAGGGGAGATAAATGCCTTGAAAGGGTTCGAAGCAGTGTCGTTTTTCCGGTGCCGTTGGGCCCCAGGAGGGAGACAAAGCTGCCTTTTTCAACCTGGAAGGACAGTTCCCTGAGAACGGTTTTATCCTTATAGCCCACACTGAGATTGTCTACCTGTAAAACCGGCTGATTGGCCGATGGATTGAGTTGATTCATATGCTGACCTTCCTTTTCAATAATAAGCTTAAAACAATGGGCGCTCCGAAAAATGCCGTGATGGCGCTGATGGGGAGCTCTACCGGTGAAAACACCATACGGGCGATAAAATCACACAAACTGGTAATAAGCCCGCCAAGAAGAATGACCCCAGGAACAAGGATACGGTTGTCCGATGTATTGAAACACAGCCGGGCCATGTGGGGAACTGCCAGGCCGATAAATGCCACCGGCCCGGCCACTGCGGTGATCATACCGGCAAGGGCACAGGCGCAAAAGAGGATCAGGATACGGAACAGACGAATATTGACGCCCATAGACGATGCATAGTCTTCCCCCAGGAGGAATGCATTCAGGGGTTTTCCCAGTGCGTAAACCAGGACCAGCACCAATCCACCGATGACTACCATGAGCTGAATCTCCTTCCACTGAAATCCGGAAAAACTGCCCAGTTGCCACAAAACGAATCCCTTGATTTTTTCTTTTTCCGCAAAGGCCACCAGCACACTTGTCACGGCATGGCATAGATAGCTCATCATCAGCCCCACAATGAGAAGTGTCACCCCGCTTTTGACCTTGCCAGCAATAGACAGAACGATCATCATGACACCATAGGCCCCGGCAAACGATGCCAAGGTAGTCATAAACGGGTTGAGGAGGGTAAAGCCGAGTGTGAGGCTTGTCAGCATGACAAAGGAAACCATCAATGTGGCACCAGATGATATCCCTAAAATAAAAGGTCCCACAATGGGGTTTCTGAAAAAGACCTGGAGCAGCAGCCCAGAAACCGAAAGAAACGCGCCTCCCATAACCGCGGCGATCGCCCTTGGCATCCGTATTTTCCAGATGATGAATCCTTTGGTCGTCGCCGTTTCATGGGTCGAAACAATTTGGGAGAGCTCCGGAAGGGAAATGGATACGGAACCGATTATGACGTTCAGCAGAATCGTAATGGTCGTCACGGCTAGAATGACTAAAAACCAGAGGGTCTGACTTTTCTGTAAATTTATACTTCCTGAATCCATTTTTCTCTACATTTTTCTTTCAGGATCTATGTCAGGTAGTTCCTTGAAATATCGGATCTGATGTCCGGGATAGCATTCTGGGTGAAGAATCGCCGAAATATCGGTTAATATTTCATCCAGTTTGTCTCCGGATTGGGCGTAATGGGGAAGGGGAGAATATACCTTCCCATCTCTCAAGGGTTTTACATTGGCAAGTGCGGGGTTGATTTTTCTAAGGGTGGCCTTTGACGTGACCCCGGTTTTTTCTGTACGATAGGTAAAGAAAATGTCCGCGTCTTCACCACTGTAGAGAAACCGTTCTAGAGAGATTTCAATGCAGGATTTTCCATAGACATCGTCAAACTGATAGTCGCTCTGGGCCAGCCCGATCAGTTCTCCTATCCAGGCATTACCCGGTTCTACCAGAACGCGCTTTTCATAAATATCCCCCCACATGACCTTGGGCTTCCGGCTGGCGTTTTTCGTTTTTTCATGGATATTGTCGAGTGCTCCCGAGACACGTTTAAAATAGGCTTTTGCCTCGTTTTCTTTATTGAAAAACGGCGCAAGAAAATTGACAAAACGTATCCGTGCAGTGAGGCACATGGCCACAGGGGTAGAGGTGATGACACAGGGCACTCCTATTTCGTCCAGCATGGGAATAACAGAAAGGTCCCAAGTGAGAACCAGCTCCGGTTCCTGTTGTTTCAGCCGTTCGAAATCAATGGCACTGTATTCGCCCAGGTATACGATTTTCCCTGATTTCATCCCTGTTATCACTTCTGGAATCGTCCATTCATCTATATCGGCAGTGACGCCTACCAAAACTTCTTCCAGAACGTCAAGGGTTTTCAGGATGGCGATATCAAAATATCCATACGCCACAAGCCGTTTCACAGGTACCTGTATAATTTTCTGGGGTTTATAGCCTTCTGGCGCTTTTTCGCCCCTGGGGATCAAAACAAGCGTACGACCCGCACCATCCCGGACCTCGGTCCAGTTGTCGGCAATCCGTTCCACAGAAAAGCTGCCGATACTCATAAAGGTAAAATCGCTGATATCTTTCTCGCCGGACGTGTCCGAGCGTTCACTGGTACACCCAGAGAGTAAAATAAAGAGAATTGCAATGCAGGCGGTTAAGCGTTTATATGGTTTCATTGGTTTCTTTCTCCGTAGTATTATTGCCTGACCGCCAGTACCCAATTCAGCAGATACAGCAGCAGGCCTACAGCGAATAAAATCATCCCGCTGAAGTAAAAACCTAATCCGGGATCTTTTTTTATTGTGAATTTAATATATTCCCTGGTCGCCATGTCGGATTTGCTCTTAGGTGAAAAATCTTTCAAATGAAGACTATAGGAATGAAACCGGACGGGTCTGTTAAATCTAAGCACTCGGGTCATAGATTCCTTCCCGCATTGAATGCAAAGTTCAGCCTTGACGTCGAGCCCCCGCCCCTGCATGTATGAAAGCCGCTGACCTTGATAGTAGTCAATCTTCAGATCCGTTAGTCGAACAACACAGGGCGAGCCTGGAATTTTCGCGGATTTTCCTGGAAGTAGAATGTTGCTCAGATATGTTTGGCTGGTCAGGTAACTGACCAGGTATCCCAGAAGCATGATGAGCAAGGCATAGTGCATGATATGGGGCGATAATCTCAGAACAAATCTGGTTTTGTGTTCAGTTGCTGAATATTGTTGAAAGAAGGTGATCACCCGCTGCATGGTGCATATAAATGTATTGACCGAAAGAAGCGCCATCAAACCAATCAGGATGAACAGCCAGGCAGTTTCATAGGGGTTGTGTTTTGCCCAGGTATCGGCCCACTTGACGAATCCCATATCGTTCAGCGGATGAAAGAGTTGATTATTGAATTTCAATGAAAAAAATCCTGCCGTAAGATCGGCCATGATCATGCTTATCAGGTAAAACGTCAGATGGATGCCTCCCATCATGCGCCATATACGATTGAGTGTCTTCATCCGTTTCCTTTTACTTGATAAATATCATAGGTAACATGAATCTGCCCATATCCGGCAGCCAGTTAAAGATCGTCACCCAAACAGCGCCGAATAAGGCAAAATAGGGTCTGTTTTTTACATTGCCGAAAGCGATCAGGTGAAGGTGCAGATACAGGCTGTAGTACAACCATGTGGACATGGCGGTGACAATGCCTGGGTCATCCCAGACCACAGGTGTCCCCCATCCCAGATAAGACCAGATGGCACCGCTGAATATGGACATGGTAAAAAGCACATACCCCCATATTACGAACTGTCTGACGTCTTTTAACGAAACACCGTAAGTAAAAGGTGATTTTCTTTGCCGTATAACCAGATAGGCCAGGATACCGGACAAAAGAAAAAACGTCCTGCCGATGATCCCGAAAATAAAAAACAGGTGCGCTAGAACAGTTTTAAACTGCAAAAAGGGGAGATAATGATCCTTAGGGAAAAGCGCAGCTATACAGGAAAGAATCGCCATAATAAAAAGCGTTTCTGTCTTCCCTGCGCGATCTCGGGAAACCATGGCAAAAGCAAAAAGCCCTAGGCAAAAGGGGAGAAAGAACGGCGCTTGGTATAACGGCATCATCGGCAGTGTCTGAAAATAGCGCATGGTGATAGAACACGCGTTGGTCACAAGTCCGGAAAGTAGCAGTATGCCGGTCAGATGTTTTTTCTTTGCGATAGAGGCGCAAAAGCCCAATAGGTAAAAGATCGTCGCAAGTAAGAAACTGTTTTGAATCAATGGTGCCTCGTCTATTTTAATTCATCGTTAGAAATTGGCCGCTAATCCTGCTATAAACCGGAACCCGTCATCTGGATAACCGTAATGGAGTTCATAATCGTGATCTAAAAGATTGATCACGTGGACAAAGAACTCAGCAGACCGCGAAAAAAGTGTGAGAGGCTGAATCACTTTGGCATCCACAGTGGTATAGCCGCTGATTTTTTCAGCATCCGTATTATCCGTATCGGTAAACTGGCTGCTGTAAACCCTGGCGATAAGTTCTAGCCGGATTTTTGCGGGAAACGCGTATTTAACCATAATTTTACCATGATGTTTCGGGGCATAGCTCAGCTCTTTGTCATTGTCTTCATTTTTGGTTTCCTGAAGGATATAGTTCATGTCAATGGTAAGTGGTGTCGCCAAAGGACTCACTTTTACCGACGCTTCGATACCCTGCTTATAGGCATGACGGATATTATCAGGGCGGCTGATATTATCAACGCCGCGCTGGTATTTGATCAGGTCATCCGTATCTGTCCGGAACAGGGAAATGGAGAAAATATTGTCTTTTTTGAATATATGGTCCACTCCCAGACCGGTGGAAAGGATTTTCTCCTCGGAAAGATTAGGGTTTCCCCTGACTTGGTCAATGGCGCCGTGGCTGGGCTGGTACAACTGGCCGAAAGATGGAAGGTTGACAGAATAGCCCGCATTGCATTTGAGAATAGTGTCTTGGGCCAGCCTCACATGAACACCGAGATCGGCTGCAGGAGAAAGGTCAAAATCGTTTGTGTAATCGCCCCTTGACCCAGAAATGACGGTAATGCGCTCAAACCTCCTTGTATGTTCCACATGGAGGGATAAGGTATTCCGATGATGTTCACCGTCTACGGTGTGATCTACATTGATGTACTCAGCAAATCCGCCCAGCCGGATATCATGGCCATTAAGGAGATTGCTCCATACGACCTCACTTCCCAAACCGGTCTTACATAAATCCAGTGTATAAACCTCACCGGCGTCGGCACGGTCTTCGAGCGAGCAGATATCGCTGTAAAGTTTCACATCATAATCCGCCTTTTCCCCTGCAAGTCCTTTGACCTTGAAATCCAGGCTTCCTTTGTCATATTTCTGCCTGGCATTGGGGGTGAGGTTGTATAAGGGACCGGAAACCCCCTGTTCGGTATGGTGATACTTCCCGTTGATCTGATATTGGGTTAAATTGTTGGGTTTATAGTCCCAGTTCACACCCAGACGCCCGGTATCCTTATCGCTGTTTTCCCGTTTACCGTCCGTGTGAAAATATCCCGCCGCAATCAGAGTATTTTGTTTATGACGGTTGATTTTTCCGGAGCAGTTCATATCAAAAAGGCCATGGGAACCGCCGCTTAAAGCTATCCGGTATTTGCCGTTTTTTAATTTTTCCTGGGCGCCGGTTTTGGTTTCAATGCAAATTGCACCGGCACTGCTGCCCGGCCCCAGCCAGAGGGGCGCCGGGGGTTTGAAGACAGTGATGGATTTGATTATATCCATGGGAATACCGGAAAGATCCACACTGCCGTATTGACTGGTGTTCATGGGGCGGCCGTCAATGAGGATTAATACCTTACCGGATCCGCCGCTTCCCCTGATGGTTATCCGGGCACCTCCGCTTGTGGAGGGCTTGATGTCGACACCAGGCAGTGTGGACAAGGCTTCATATGCATCCATAAAATGACTCTTTTTTATTTCCGCAGCGTCCAGCCAGACTACCTGGTGGGGATTTTGCTGAATAAATGCCTCGATTTTATCCCCGGATACCACGATTTCATCCAGCTGAACGGTTTTGGACGGCTCGGATAGCGCCGGATGCCCTTGATTGTCATGAGCCATGGCGTCTGCGACGGAGGTGAAAACAATCATTCCGATGATTATAATGTAATAGAGGATTTTCATATACATTGTCAGGACCTCTTTTCAATTTAGAATTTGAACGTGTATTGAGCGTAGTAGGTTCTTCCGTCTAGCGGGTATCCGCCTTTTTCATAGTAGTATGTATCCAGAATGTTATCTATACTGATGCTTATTTTGTGGTGTTTAAGAAAAGATATGCCGGCGCTGAAATCAAGAATGTCGAAATTGCCATATGAGATCACATCCCCTTTTTTCTCTCCGTCGTTGTTAATGTCATCCCAGTCTGTGTCTTTCATTTTGCCGATGTGTCGAAGACTGAATCTGCCGAAGAACCGGTTGTCGTGATACAAGATCCCCACATTGTATTTGGTGTCGGACACATTTTGAATATCTTTCCACTCACCCTCGTTGTATTCTTCCGATTCTATGAGGCATGTACAGTTACAATACAGCTCAATAACCGACTGGAGACCCATCAAAACACCGAAATCATAGGAAAGCTCCCATTCAATACCTCTGATTTTGGCCTCATCTGAGTTTTTAAATGATCTTATATTTGCTACTTCATCCTTTAGATATTCAACGATTTTATCTTCGACATCGCTGTTAAAATAGGTCAGGTCAACAGAATAACCTTTTTCTATCTGCTTGATGGTCAAACCGGCATCCCATGTTACACTTTTTTCAGGATCAATATCCTCGTTTCCCTGAATAATGTCACCGTAGTATTCATAATCCCCTGCAATCTGATAGGCTGTAGGCGGCACAAAGGCAGTCCCTATGGTTGAATGAAATTGAAAGATTCTGGATTTAGGAAAGAAATATTTCACTCCCAGCCGAGGACTGAACACCTCAAAGTCCTGAGATTCTGTGGAGTACTCATTCGTAATATAAGGGGTGTCCTTCATTTTCAGCTCAAAGTTATCAAAACGCATGCCCACATTGACAATGAGACACTCATTCATCAGCTTCATGAAACTATCAGTAAAAGCCCCCATATTGGTTCTTGAATTGTTGGGTTTGGAGGGTGCTTTTCGTGAACCGTCTGAATTAAAACCTTCACCGTCCTGATCAATTTTCTGATAGTCAACACCAAAAGTGATATCATGCTTGTTATAATGCAAAGTATCGTTTAGCTGGCATCCCACCCATTCTGTAGTTGAAAGGGAGCTTTTATAGGAAGGTTCACCCGATGGTTTTTTGATGTAGTAATTGTCCTCGCTGGATGAATACAGGGAGAAAGAAAAATCATGGTTTTTAATCTCATATCCCAGTGAAAGATCGTATCTATAATTTTCAAGCTCCTTGTCACTGGGTTGGGGTGGAACTTTGTAAATGCCGCCAGGGGTTTCGATTTCACCATAGTAGTTTGATACTGTGAAATCTAGCCTCAGGTCATCGGTCAGGTATGATCCGATTCTTACATTGATACTTCTTTCATCGGTTTTAGTATTTTCCCTTGTGTCATCATCCAGATTGTTCTGGGGAATTGCCGATGTTTCAATATCCTTGCTTCCCTGTGAAAAATCATCTCTCCCCTCCTTGCTTAAGGCAATATCGAAATCAAATTTATCGTGCAGATTGCCGCCTGAGAAAAAGTTGCTGTAATAACGATCAAAGCTTCCATACCCTCCGGTGAGGGAAGACGTGAGCTTGCCTTTGGACTTTTTCGTTATCACATTTACAACACCACCCATGGATTCTGCTCCGTAAAGTGAAGAGGACGGCCCTTTCAATACCTCGATCCGTTCCACATTGTCCTTTAAAATCGTGGCAAGGTTAGTTGCACCGCTGGGTTTACCGTCAATAAGAATTAGCGTATGTTTTGTAATACCCTTGTATTCAGGCCTGAAACCACGGATCGAAATTCCAGAGAGTGCACCCGGGTATTCAATGACATCGACACTGCTGTTTTTCTTGAGTACGCCGGTCAAGTCTCTTTCGTTGGTCACCTCTAGATCGACAGAAGAGATAACATCCACTACTGAAGGGATCTCATCCTTGGATTGTTCAGATTTTGTTGCGGTAACGACAATGTCATCCACTTTCTCAGTTTTTTTCTTATCCCCAGCCCCCCAGGACCACAATGGTTTCATTATGACAATGAACAAAATAATTAATAAACCTCTTTTTTTCATACTTCACTCTTCAGTAATAAATATTTAAAATAATAGATGTTTATTGAGGCACACATTCGGTTTTCTCTTAGCTCCGCCTGGTGAGTTTCAATCTTCCCTTTTCCCTGTTCAATGTGAAGAACGAATCCCTAAAAAAAATCCCCGGACCAAGATTAAACCGATCTGGGGATTCCCCTTTTTTATCCATAGATTCATTAGGCTTGTTCTATTCCCATAGATGTCAAACCAGTCATTCAGGCAGGTCTTCTGACTTTCGGATCAATCTACTTGCTGCGCCTTCCCATTTCATTAAAGTGAAACAGTGACATATTTACAGCTTTCGTCCCCAATTACAGAGGTGGGTCCGTCCCGGATTTCAACCGGGTTCCCTATTAAGCTTTTACAAGCACCTAAACGATTATTTTATTTTCAATTAGTTAGCTTGATATTCTCATTTCGTGCCAATCCTTTAAAACATAGGACTCAAAACAAAAAACCCCGAACCGATATAAAATATCGATCCGGGGTATCCCTTTTCTTTCCTCAAGACCTTTCAAATATCCCTTGTCCACGGGGAATACATATATTTTATTCAGGCAGGTCTTCTGACTTTCGGATCAATCTACTTGCTGCGCCTTCCCGTTCCATTAAAATGAAATAGTGACGTGTTTACAGTTTTCGTCCCCGATCACAGCGGCGGGCCCGTCCCGGATTTTCACCGGGTTCCCTGCTTTGCTCCATAAAAAAGCACATCAACTTAAGATAATAATAAATTGATGAAATGATAATGTCAAGCAAAAATTTAAGTCTGAGGAGCAAAAAATGTCGGTTTGGCATGTGAGATATTGGGCTATAGTCGTTCTATTTACTATGATTGCTGGAATCGTCTCAAGAGATCCAATTGGGATATTTCGTCTTTTGAAAAACGCTCTACAAAGCCGAAGTTTCATCCAAATACGACTCAAGCTGATAGGGCAAAACTCATAAAGGCTCTACGGGAGAAGACCGGATATGGTTCTGCCAGAATTGCCTTTTACTTGAATAAAGATCATAATATAACTCTGCCACTATCTACTATCGGCCATATTATTAAGACGCAAAGGATTGATTATTCCAAAACAATTCTAGCCATATAATATTTACTCATGCCAATTGCTAATGAAAAAACCGATCCCATTGGTATATCGTCTATTGAAAAGCTATCCATTGGAATTGTTCGGCATCCCAGTTTTTTGAAAGCTTCTGAAACTTTTACCCCCTTTACTCATAACAGACCTTAGACTCCCATCAAAAATAAAAGCGATATAGCCTCTTCTCGCATCTATGTAAGGATGATCTATCTGCAGGTCGCATACTGTGGAGACCCATTCATGTATCTGTTTTTGATCAAATTCCTTCAATATCTTGTCTCCTTTTATTTTTTTAAGCGTCAAAACATTATCACAGGGATAAAATTCCAAATGTCCAACTTCAAGCCAATCATCTTGAATATTCTCAAATCCGTTTTTACGATAGATAAACATTAGTGCTTTGCTTGTGAGCATTATCTTGTCACGGTGTGGGAATAATAGATCACTATAGTAATCAGAGAAAGTAATCTCTGATTCAATTGAAATTCGAAATCTATCAACTACTTGATATTATGAAGATGTCTGGGTTCTGGCTCAGTTCTGGATAACTCCGTAATCAGAAATAGCAATATACTATCAGCTGGATTAAATAGAAATTAAATATCCTAATGTAGACCTTGACTATTAGGAAAATATTCTACCAAGATTCCTGATTATAATTTTCAAAATACCGCTTGTGAAATTAAATTTGGAGATGAATATCATTTTTTCTGAATGTGTGAGGGGAACAATCTATTCTGAGACAACTTTAGATGTAGTGAAAAAATGTGAAAAAATTAGGGAGGAGGGGGATTTACGGTGGTTTTGAGGGGATATTTTTTTATTTTTGTCGCAGAACACGTTATACATGAAAAATGTGCTATTATTCTTACTTGTTGATATCAGCTCTGGGTATTATCATTTCAATAGGTATCTTTTTCAACAGCTACTTTCATCCATACAAACAAAGAGAAATGAAGTGAATAAAAAAAGGAGCTAAGTTGATGGGCTTAACTCCTTTATTTACTGGTACCCCCGGCGTGACTCGAACACGCGGCACAGGGATTAGGAATCCCTTGCTCTATCCACCTGAGCTACGGGGGCATTTTCAATAGAACGTTTTTAAGAAATTTCCATTTAACAAATGTGATCTCATTTAAAATCTGGAATATTTATTCCTTGCGGCATCTTTGGCATCGACATCTTTTTATATCCTGAAGGAACCTCGAACAAAGAATTCGGAACTTTCCCTTCTTTAATGTTTTTATACTCAATAAGACCATCACTGTATTCTGTTTTCACTGGGAAGGGAAACTTTTCGAAAATCCATGAATAGTATGTTTTCCCCTGTTCAGTATATTGATATTTCTTACACGAAAGGCCAGAGACAGTCTCTTTACCTAGATACTTTGCCTTGCTTTCCATTTCAGAAGTCCATGGTTCTATTTTTTTGTCATCCGTTACATGAGACATCTCCATATAGGTTTTGCCTTCTGGCATAATCATCCACATGAGGTTTTTATCGGGCCGTATGATCATGATCTGTTTCATTCCTTGTATGAGGGTTTCCTGTCTGAATTTCTCACCCTTTATAAAAATCTTACCTTTGATCGACATATTCTGTTTCTTCTCGTGCACAGTATAATCAGCAGAGAATTCCTGAGCTGAACTAAAGCGTAAAAATAAAAATGAAACCGACAAAAAGATAGTTATAATGATAAGGCATCTAAAGGCTTTCTTCATAGATCCTCTCCTTTTTTATAAGATTTTCATTATTTTTTCCTTTTCCGTGGATGAACCTTTAGAATGCCTATTTTAGGAATCGCAAGGTGGCCCCTTAATGTAATCCTTATCTTCACTTAAAAGGAACATCTCATTTTTCATAAACGTTGACTTATAAGCAGATAATTTTGAAAGTAAGTAGTATAATTAAATAAAAGAAAAAAGACAAGAAAAATCGATTTGGAATCTCATTATTGAATGCGAATTGAATATTTGCTTGATATCACTGAGCAGTTCGGTTAACATGAATATGATTAATCGAGAAACGCCTTTTTCCTCGATCTTTGTTGGGCTCAACCGCCTTTTACAGAATCGAAGTAAGCCAATGTATGCTAGCTGTTTAATTTTTTTGAGTATGAACAGGTTTGCTCTTTTCTGGATGGATACTCAGTAGTGTATTGAAAATGATCGGGAATTTTCATTGTTAAATAAAGACAAATGGGGGGTGATAAGGTATGGCATATAAGGACTTGCGTGATTTTATTCGTATACTGGAGAAAAAGAAACTCCTCAAAAGGGTAAAAGAAAAAGTTAATACAATACTTGAGATAACAGAGATAACTAATCGAATTTCAAAGCAAAACGGTCCAGCTATTCTCTTTGAAAATGTACAGGGCTTCACTATGCCTGTACTTATGAATGCCTTCGGCTCCTGGGAAAGAATGAACCTGGCATTGGAGTGTGAAGACCTCGATGAGATTGGGTCACGGATTGAAGCCCTCTTACTCTCTGATATGCCAACCGGTTTTCTTGATAAGTTGAGAGCATTACCCAAGCTGATGAACCTGTCCTCATTTATACCGAAAATTGTGAAAAAGGGAGTATGCAAAGAGGTGATTATTAGAGACGATCCCTCTCTCAATATCTTTCCAATATTGAAGTGCTGGCCAAACGATGGCGGTAAGTTCATAACCCTCCCTATGGTCTTTACGAAGGATCCTGTGACAGGTCATCGAAATTGTGGTATGTACAGGATGCAGGTGTATGACTCAATAACAACAGGTATGCACTGGCACGTTCATAAACACGGGGCTGCACACTATAGGATGAGTGAAGAATTAGACCAGCGTTTAGAAGTAGCGGTTGCAATTGGATCTGATCCAGCTGTCATATATGCAGCAACAGCTCCACTTCCAGAGACTTTGGATGAGATGTTGTTTGCAGGATTTTTAAGGAGGGATTCTGTAGAGTTGATACGATGTGAAACCATTGATATAGAAGTGCCAGCCAATTCTGAGATTGTGCTCGAAGGCTATGTTGATCCCCATGAAATGAGAGTAGAAGGCCCTTTTGGAGATCATACGGGGTACTATTCCCTGGCCGATGAATATCCGGTCTTCCATATTACCTGTATCACGCATAGGAAAAATCCGATATATCCGGCTACGATTGTGGGTAAACCCCCTATGGAGGACTGCTATCTGGGAAAGGCAACAGAGAGGATATTTCTTCCGCTTTTGAAGATGCAATTGCCAGAAATCATTGATATCAACCTGCCAATAGAAGGGATATTCCATAATATGGCCATTGTATCCATAAAAAAAGAGTACCCTGGACAGGCTAAAAAGGTTATGCATGCTCTATGGGGGATCGGGCAGATGATGTTTACCAAGATTATCGTTGTTGTCGATGAATATGTAAATATACAAAATATCTCTGAGGTTTTATGGAAGTTAGGCAATAACATTGACCCGAAGAGGGATATCACCTTTGTTGAGGGACCATTAGACGTACTGAACCATGCCTCTGATTTGCCAAATATAGGATCAAAGATGGGCATCGATGCAACAAAGAAGTGGGTAGATGAAGGGTTCACGAGAGATTGGCCTGAAGAAATTAAGATGAGTAAAGAGATAAAGGAGCTAGTGGATGGTAAGTGGAAGGAATACGGTTTATAGCGTATTTTGGAAAGTCAGAATTTTCCTCGAAATGATTAAATTTCCACATACTGTCTTTGCCTTGCCCTTTGCAGTAATTGCGGCTATTTTGGCTGCAGATGGAATCCCTTCGATGAACAAACTCTTCTGGATTATCGTCGCGATGATAGGTGGGAGAAGCGGCGCTTTTGGTCTTAATCGGTTGATAGATCGAGAGATAGATGCAAATAACCCACGAACAATGTGCCGGGCACTTCCAAGAGGACTGATTCAGCCATTAGAGATTATCGTATTCATTGTTCTTTCTTTCTTGTTGTTATTGCTTGCTGCTTATAAATTAGAACCTTTGTGTGTAAAGCTTTACCCAATCGCCGTAGCAATTATCTTTTTTTATTCGTATATGAAGAGGTTCACATGGGGCACCCATCTTGTACTCGGTTTGGCTTTGGCGATTGCACCTCTTGGTGCATGGATCGCAATTACAGGCACGATCGATATTCAGGCAGTAATTCTCGCGTTTGTCGTTTTGACCTGGGTCTGTGGGTTTGATATCATATATGCATGTCAGGATATAGATTTTGACAAAAAATATGGGATTCATTCCATTCCTCAATGGTTAGGGATAAAGAATGCCCTCAATATTGCCGCCCTGTTTCATTTATTCACTGTGATCTTTTTGTTTTTGCTTTATATTTACTCGAACCTTTCGTTCCTTTTCCTGATAGGTATATTCGTCACTATTGTACTGCTTATATACGAACATTCAATCGTATCTGAATCTGATTTATCGAGGATCAATATTGCTTTTTTTCATATAAATTCAGCGGTGAGTATTTCGATACTTTTTTTTACCTTTTTAGATAGGGTGCTTTTATGAGCCCTGCAATTTATGGAACGGTTCATTTTTTATATGAAAATACGTTGCAAAGGGGGTGATAAGGATGTCTATATATACTGTAGCATTAACAGGTGCAAGCGGAGCAGTGTATGCAAAACGGCTTTTAGAGTTCCTCATTGAAAATAGAGACAGTATAAACATGGTCATTTCAGATACAGCAAAGTTGATTGTACACTCGGAATTGGAGTTTGATATCCCAAAGGACAAGAGTGAAGCAATAGAGAAAATAGGGAAACTTTTGGGCTCAAAAGATATATGTAAAACCCTTCGGTATTATGAGGCAAGGGAGATTGATGCCCCTTTGGCGAGTGGATCGAATAGGTCTCAAGGAATGGTTATTATTCCATGCTCGATGGGCACTCTGTCTCGCATAGCTCATGGAGTGTCAACCAACCTGATTGAAAGGGCAGCCGATGTAATCCTTAAAGAAAAGAGACCTTTGATTCTTGTGCCTAGAGAGACACCGCTCAACGTGATTCATATTGAAAACATGTTGTCCTTAGCCCGGTTAGGAGCTTATATTGTCCCTGCAATGCCGGCTTTTTATACTCAACCCAAAACAATAGACGATATGGTCAACTTTATGGTTGGGAGGGTATTGGATTTGTTAGGTATAGAACACCGTTTATATCCCAGATGGGGTGAAGAAGGCTGAAGATTCAGTGAAAAGTAAGATTTGTTTTCATATTATAGAAAGTTTAAAGAGATGCTAAGATATAATACTTATCTTATGATAGACCCAAAGATCGAAAGGTACACATGCTTATTCTCATGATCGATAATTATGATTCATTTACATATAATCTTGTTCAGTATTTCGGGGAGTTCGGAATAAATCTCAAAGTCATAAGGAACGACAAGGCAACACTTCAGATGATAGAGGATATAAACCCGGACAAGATCGTTATCTCACCTGGTCCGGGCGGGCCTGATAATGCTGGCATCTCGAAAGATGTGATCAAATATTTCGGCAAAGATAAATGGATGCTCGGTGTGTGTCTGGGACATCAATGTATTGGGGATGTCTTTAAGGGGAATATAAAGAGGGCTGAAATGGTTATGCATGGCAAGGTATCAATGATCTATCACGATGGAGGGTTGATCTATAAAGAAGTAATGAATCCCTTTGAAGCTGCAAGATACCATTCTCTGATTGTATCGGATGAGGGATTTCCCAATTCTCTTGAGACAAGTGCAAAGACGGAAGACGGAGTTATAATGGGACTAAGGCATAAGGAGTATCCGATAGAGGGGGTGCAGTTTCATCCGGAATCTTTTCTTACATCTGAAGGAAAGAAGATAATCAAGAACTTCATTGATCTTTAGGGGATATCCGTGAGTTTTTTAAGTAGGGTTAAGATTGGTTCACCTGTATTGAAAGAGATTCAAATTCATTCACCGACTGAAGCCGTTTTTGAGTGTATTTACTCAAGACCTTTTAGCTTCTTCTTAGATAGCGGCATGGACAGATATAAACTGGGGAGATACTCTTTTATGGGGTATAATCCTTTTTTAATATTGAGAAGTAAAGGGAAGAAGATTGAACTTGTCATCAAAGGAAAGACACATACAATAAGCGGCAATCCATTTCATATACTTGATTGGATTATCAAACAGTATACGATACAAACCGACACATTTATCCCTCCTTTTATCGGTGGAGGGGTTGGCTATCTCGCATATGACTTATGTCATTTTATTGAAAATCTACCAGCAAGTGTGACAGATGACCTTCTGTTGCCTGACTGTTATTTCTGTTTCTATGATCGCGTACTTGCATATGACCATTTAGAAGAAAAGTGGTATCTCTCATTAATCGATTTTAGTAATAGTCAGGGTTCTAGATCAGAAAAAGCAGTCGGAAAAAAGATAAGAGAATCAGAGGAAGAGTTACTTGCAGCGATCAAATATGCACAAAAGTTCGAATGCAATCTCGTCAATGGAAAAAAATTTAGGCCAGTACTTGTGTCAAACTTCACCAAAAAAGAGTACTTAAGGGCTGTCAAAAAGGCGAAAGAGTATATCTACGCAGGTGACATTTATCAGGTGAACCTTTCCCAGAGGTTTCATACAAAGCTTCCAATGAAGCCTTTTCAGTTATTCAAAAAACTCCGTAGTATTAATCCTGCCCCTTTTGCCTGTTACCTGAATTTAGATGGCCTTACAATCGTTAGCTCTTCACCTGAGAGATTTTTAAAATTGGAAGGAGATTTTATTCAGACAAGACCTATAAAGGGGACTCGCCCGAGGGGAAGAGATGCAAAAGAGGATCAGCGTCTAAAAACAGAACTTGTAAAAAGCGAGAAGGATAGGGCGGAACTCAATATGATTGTAGACTTAGAAAGAAATGATATTGGGCGTGTATGTGATTATGGTTCTGTAAGAGTTGCTGAACATGCGATTGTGGAGGCGTATTCAACGGTTTTCCATCTGGTTTCAACAATTGAGGGAAGGTTGCTTCAAAGGTACAATTGCGTAGACCTTCTCAAGGCATGTTTCCCTGGAGGTTCAATAACAGGGGCACCAAAGATTCGGGCCATGGAGATTATCGATGAACTGGAACCTACTGCCAGAAGCATATATACCGGGTCTATAGGATATATCGGTTTTGACAGACGTATGGATATGAATATTGCAATTCGTACCTTCCTGATAAAAGGAGAAGATGTATATTTCCAGGTCGGGGGGGGGATTGTAGCGGATTCTACCTTGGAAGGGGAATACGATGAGACCCTTGATAAGGCAAAGGCGCTTATTCAATCCCTGCTTAACTAAACCCTAAGTTAAATGCAGAGATTGGACAAAAGGGCATATTTATGGATCGACATTAGGTATGGAGAGTGAATATCGTGGGAGTATACGTATATCTAAACGGAGATTTTGTTCCAGAAGAACAGGCAAAGATATCAGTTCTTGATAGAGGATTCTTATATGGTGATGGTCTATTTGAGACCATGAGGGCATATTCAGGCCATGTATTTATGCTCGATGATCATCTCAGCAGGTTATACGGTTCTATAGACGAATTAGGGATTCCACTTAAGAAGAACAAAGAATCAATGAAGACGGCTATAGACAGACTGATGGAGATCAACCACCTCTTTGATGCCTATATAAGAGTTACTGTTTCAAGAGGAAAACACAGTGGTATTCTGACCTTTAACGATGATTTTAATCCCACTGTTGTAATCATGGCAAAGGCCCTCTCCTTGTATCCCCTGGAATCCTACATCGAGGGTGTTCGAGTAATAGTCTCTGAAGTCAGGCAGAACTCTTTTTCTCCCTTATCAGTCTATAAATCATTGAGCTATTTTAATAATATCCTGGCAAAGGAGGAGGCGAGAACAAAGGGGGCATTTGAGGCGATTCTCCTGAATTCTGAGGGGCAGATTGCAGAAGGAGCTACGAGCAGTGTTTTTATTGTGAAATCGAAGAGGATATTCACACCTCCCGTGACAAGCCATATATTGCCTGGTATAACAAGGAAGACCGTATTGGACATGTCTGCTCAATTGGGATGCGAGATAAAAGAAAAGGGGATAACAAAGGAGACCTTCTTCACCTCAGACGAGGTATTCCTTACGAATTCAATAATGGAGATCGTGCCGGTTGTTTCGATAGACGGTCACAGGGTAGGGGATGGAACCCCTGGTATTCAATATAAAAGAGTAATAGACCAATACAGGAATCTGGTGAGCGCTCATATAGAAATGAGTAATCCTGTTCAAGGTTAAAAAAAGCGTAACAGTTTCGCTTTTTAGAATTTTGACCCTGTTGAAGTCCATTTTTTCAAAAAGTTAAACTGTTGCAAAAAGACGAAGGTCATAACCGCAGGAATACCTCTTTTGCCTTACTTCTTAGCCCTTATCATAAGAACAACCCCAAAGTGTTTTAAGAAGCCGAGTTTAGTATTTGCAATATGTTCCAGTTTGTCGGATATCTTCCTAAGGGGTTTGTGAAGCTTCTTCGGTATAATGATGTAATGCCAGGTCCACTTGGTATGGAAGTTCCATGGTGGCCTGAATTCATGGGCAGTTACTTCAAATTCCTCAAACAGCATTTCGCATATCCTGTTTATCTCTTTGATCCTATAGAACCTCATTCTTATAGGATCATTGAGTCTAAATAGATGAATGCTTATAAATTGGAGAAAGCTAAAGAGGAGGTTCTCCGGAGCGAATCTCCCGGGGACTCGGACATACGCAACTCCGTTTGGTTTCAGGACCCTTCGGATCTCCTTGAAGACATGTTTCCCGTTTCCTTTCGATAGATGCTGTAATACTAACAGAGAATAGACCGTATCGAAACTGTTCTCTTTCATCGGTAACATCGTGCCATCTCCTCTTAACAGGATCGGTGTATGCCCATTACTATTAAGGTGCTTCTTTGAGAGCTCCAGCATATTTTCAGATATATCCATTCCAATACCAAAAGCATCTCTGTCCAAGACTGGTTTGAGAACGCGTCCCCACCCACAGCCTAAATCAAGGACTTTTTCTTTCTTTTTTACTGGAAACGGAGGTGGCGCATCGAAGAGGTCTCCATAAAAATTCTGCAAAAGGGCCTCCATACCCATAGTTATAAAAGGAGCATCTTTTATAGCCCCCTGATCCCAGGTCTTTATATATACTCTGGTAAAATCCTTGTCTTTTGATATCAAAATATTACTCCTTTTTGTTCTTGGTATTTCTTGTTTTTAGAGGGTTCTTTATTCTTTTCCACACATAGCCGAATGTACCCCACAGAATATAGAGAGGAACCTTTCGTTTGCCGAATAAGCGCGTATAGTCCCATGCTGTTTTTGGAAACGTAATAAAAAAATACAATACAGAACTCGTAATCTGAAGACCTGTAAAATGTTTTTCCATAAAGATAAAATGGCCCTTTGTAGCATAATAGACCGGCTGCCCCATCAGTCTGTCCTTTTTGCCTGGCGCAAGCCCCTTATGCCAGATTTTTGATCCTGGAACATAGAGGACTTTGAAGTTTTGCTTTGTGGCCCGAACACAGAGATCGGCATCCTCCCATCCAAAGAAAAATCGCACATCAAGCATTCCAACTGTTTGTAATAGATTGCGTGTTATAAACATAAAGCATCCACAGATCCAATCGACTTCAGCAATATCTTCGAACTGGCCACTTTCAATCTGGCAGGTACCTATTATAGGGGTCATTCCGGTCCAGTAATTTATACAACCGCCTGCAAACCATATATATTCTGGATACTCATAACAATAAATCTTGCCTCCTATAATGCCAATCTTTTCATCACCCTGAGCAATCCTGACCGGTTCTTTAAGAAAATCAGGAGAAACTACTGTATCGTTGTTCAATAAGACGATATAGTCTGCCCCTCTATCCAGAGCATACTTCATCCCTATATTGCACCCTTTTGCAAATCCATAATTCTTTTCATTTACAATCAAGGTTATCGACTCCCCAAATTTCTCCTTAAGCAATCTTGCGTCATCGCCTTCAGAGCCGTTATCAATCATTATTACTTCGTAATTTGGGTAGGTTACTTGATTCAGAGATTCCAGACAGTGTGCACTGTCTTTAAAATTGTTCCAATTAACTACAATGATCGAGACTTTTGGTGATGACATAAGTATACAAATCCTTTGTTATCGATTTTTAGGTACAATACCGGAAAAAGCTACATGGAAGTATACACTAGAGGAGATTCTCTCGATAAGCCATATGTGAAGTATATTATTGTTTTGGCTGGAGTTAACTTGCTAGTGTCTATCCAAAAATGGTCCTTTTGATCAATCTATACAAGTGCTTTGTCCCATCTTTTCCCCAGAAAACACAAAGTATATTTCGCTGGGGTGGTTACAGAATTCATTCCCTGTATACTTGGAACAAAATTTCTCATTTCTGTATGGATAATAGCTAAAACATTTATTAATTGGGGTTGCAAGGCGAGTTTAACTGAACAATTATTCTTGCCGTTAAAGCAACATCATATGTTGCTTAATCCATTGCCAAGAGTGTGTTCATTACACTAAAAGCATCATCCTTTAGTGGGCTCTTTGGAAACTTGTTTATGAAACTATAGAATGTCTTTATTGCTTCATCATTATTTCCAGCAATTGCATGTCCTAGGCCGATATCGAACATATCCAGCTCATCTACTCCAATCTCCCGGTTTAATTTTTCCCCTTTCCAGAAAGCTTCCTTTGTCGGATCATTCTGGGCCTGCTTTATTGATTCAACATTTTTTTTCAGTTCTTTCCAGTAGTCTTCCTCCCCCTTTTCCTCGGCAAAAGATACGGATAGGGTAATAAAGATACAAAAGCACGTAATTAAAAAAGTTTTCAATTTTTCTATCCCCTTCTGATTATTTGAATGGCCAATGCCTTTCTTTGATTTATTGAGCTATTTTCAGATTCTCTATTGCCTGAATTGCATCTTCTTTTAATGGGCTGTTCGAATATTGTATGATCAATTCATTAAATACCTTTAATGAGTCCTTATCATGTCCGTTGATAGCATGCTCGAGGGCCACTTTGAATTTATCAAGTTCTTCGGTAGCGATATCCTTATCTTGTTCTTTACCCTTCCAGTATAACTCCTTTATCGGATCTTCCTGTGCTCCTTTTACACCTCCTACTGCCGTTACAACAACCCTTTTCTTTTTTGGTCGTATTGATTCAATCTTTTTCTTCAGCTTTGACCAGAAGTCTTCTTTCCCTTTATCCTCTGCAAACGATACGGATAGAACAATGAGAATAACCAAACATGGGACAAAGAACTTTTTCATATTATTATCTTTACGTGAGACTTTTTGACGAATTTGCCCTTTTTATATACCCTATTTTGTACAAAAAAAAAAGAGAAAGTTTACAGTTCCATCTATCTTTTTTTAGAGCTTTAGTCCATATATCTTTTATTGATATGAATAAAGAGATACAAATTTGAGTGGATATCATTGAGCTATTTTCAGTTTCTCCATTGCCTGAATTGCATCTTCTTTTAATGGGCTGTTCGAATATTGTGTGATCAATTCATTAAATACCTTTAATGAGTCCTTATCATTTCCGTTGATAGCATGTTCGAGGGCGGTTTTGAACTTATTCAGCTCGTCCTCTCCAACCTTTTCGTCTATTTCCTTTCCCTTCCAGTACAAGGCTTCGGCAGATTCGTCTTTAGCACCTCTTACTCCCCCTACAGCTGTTGTGACTGAAGATTCTTTTTTAGGTACTATGGATTCAATTTTACTCTTTAATTTTGACCAGAAGCCTTCATCTGCTTTTTTTTCTTCACCATAGGATAGAGAAAAAGTCAAGAAGATAATCATGGGGATGAGAAAAAAACTTTTCATATGAAATACCTCCGTTAATAAAAAACTGAATCCTTTTTATAGGACACTCATAAACTTTAATGATAGTGTTTTATATATGCTTGATATTTTTGAGTCAATTTCTATGGCTTTTTTGAAGACTTCTTTGGCCTTATCCTCCATTTCCAATTTCAGATAACACTTTGTGAGATTTATTAAGATGTAAGGATCTTCCGGGTCACGTTTCGCAGCCTCTTCATAAGCCAGCTGCGCCTTTGTATAGTCTTTATTGAGAAAGTGTATGTTTCCTATGTTATTCTTTAAATCAGCATTTATCTTATCATATTCAAGGGCTTTCTCAAAGGCTTTTTTAGCCTCTTCTGTTACACCTGCCTGGGCATAAATAATACCAAGCTGCATCAGGGCATTGACATCATTAGGATTTTCACTCAATAGAGCGATGTATTTCTTGCTTATCAGCCTCAAATGTATCTTGCGGACTGTATTTGATTCTTCCACAAATTCCTTTTCAATTGTATCTTTATTTACAATTTCCGATCTCCAGCTTGAGATCGGGAGACTCGCGGGTTTAAACTTTTTCCAGGCAAACTTAATATCCATGATCTCAAGGCCGTTTTCTCTCCAATTATAATAACTCGTGCTGCCTACCTCCCATGCTTTAATAAATGATTCGCCCAGAAGAGTCGTCTCCACAGGAATCCAAATATTGCCTTCAAGCTCTACAACCATATTTTCCAGAGTATCGAATTTGTCTTTGCACTTAATACCCGTTGAGAACATCATCAGTACATGCCCGGGATAGAAGAGCAGCTTTGTCGGTATGCCGATACTTTCGAGCGCTGCAGAGTACAGAATGACTAAGTCGTCGCAGTCACCGGACTTGCGCTTAAGAGTCTCTCTGGGATACTGTATGTAATCTACGAAGTCAGTCTTCTCAGATGTAACCTGATAAGGATTGCTTGGGTCTTGCATATAGGTCAGCCCTACAATGCCAAGGGCATCAAATATTGCACTCGCAAATACAATAGGGTACCTGTAATCTCCATACTGAGTGACGATTGATCGTGTAAATTCTAGGATTGCTGAATCCTTCGGTGTGATGAACGTAGCTATCCGATCCTTCTCATCCCAACCCATGCGGTGTTTTTCATAGATATTGATCGTATGGTTCTTAGAAAATGTCTTGATTTCTCCATGATCGTAGTATGAAACTTTTAATTCAGTCTGCACAGGAGTGTCTTCTGTGATATTGAGAATCGTATTGTTAAAGACTGCCTTGATAACAAAACCTCTGTTTTCAAAAGGCGTTAAGTCTTCAATATCTATTTCCCAGGGAAAGTCCATAAATTCTTTTATGCTGAAAGAGACCTTTAGCTTTGATATATGGTTATTGGTGTTGTTTATGAGATTAATTGTACCTATTCCTTCATTCTCATAGATCTTGTACGTATTGGAAAATATATCGTGCATATGAATAACTTCGATTTCAAGGGGGGGCCTTGTGGATACTTGAGTAGTGGCTTTTATCGACACCTTTTCGCTTTCCACTCCATCGATGCTTATAACGCTTAGCCAGTATCTATAAGATGTATTTGCATAAAGAAACATATCTGTGAATTGGGTATCCTCTGTCTTGCCCACTTCTTTCAATGTGCCGTCTTCTTCTTTGTATATTATGTAATAGGATGTGAAATCTGTATTGCTCGGTTCCCACGAAAGATAAACACAACGATCGCTTGTCTGTGCCTCCAATCCACTGGGCTTGCTCACCTCTACCTTAAAAGGTTTTGCGCTTACTACCGCACTCTTTAAGCCTATATTTCCCTCTTTTGCGACTGCTCTGACAATATAAAAATACTCTTTGTCTGAGATAACATCGCAATCTGTATATGAGTCTTCTTGTGTGTTGGCGATCTCTCTAAAACCAATACTGTTGTGCTCTGACCTATAAACCCGGTACATATTCACAAAGCTTTCCTGACTCTTTTCCCATTTGAGTTCAACCCTCTTCATCCCCTCTTTTGCTTCTAAGTGAATAGGTGCAGCAGGTGTGTGAATGGTCTTCAAGATCTGTATCCTTTTATTCCCTGTATCTGATATAAAAATTAATGTATCGTTTATTGTAGCTATGGACGAGGGTTTATTAAAATCTCCTTTACCCGTTCCTTTCGCCCCAAACTCCCTTAAAAACTTTCCTGAAAGTGTGAAGACTTTAACGATATTTTTCCCGGAATCGAGGATAAATATCTCATTCTCCGTAACGGTGATACTTACAGGATTATCGAGATACCATTCTAGATTGGATTTGCTCCCGAATTCCATAAGCTTATCACCTTCTTGAGAGTACACTGAGACCGTCTTCTTATCTCTATCGAGAACATATAGATTATTATTGCTGTCCAGGGCAATTGCCAGGGGCTTTTTCATGAGAGAGATTTTGTCTTTTTCCCCTATAATGTTCAAAAAGACGCCATCTGTATTAAAGGCCTGAACCCTATTGTTGCCACTATCTGCAACGAATATGATCCCTTTTCTTGAGATTGAGATGTCTGCTGGATCTGAAAAATAACCTGCCTTACTGCCCGAAGAGCCTACACAAAAGAGTATCTTCCCGTTTTCATCGAGTTTAAGCATACGATCTTTTGCCTTGTCCAGTACCCAAATGAAACCTTGAGGGTCTGTGGCGATAGATGCAAGAGAGCATTCGGGTAAGTTGAGAGTCTTTGAAACTTCTTTGTTCTCAATAATAACAATGTTCTTCTCTTTCTCGTTTATTGCATATATCTTTTCTTTGTTTTGTGCCCATATTGTATTGACTTTTACATAGATATCATTCAGCCAGCTAACGGTACTCGGCGGGGAAGGGTCTTCATAGATACTCACCCTCTCTTCCCATTCGGGTAAAAACACATGTATTATACCTCTTACGGTGTCTACAATATAGATCTTGCCCTCTTTTTTGACACTAATCCCGGCCAGAGAAGAAAACTGTGCCTGGCCTATACCGTTCGAGCCGAATATAAATTGGCGGTTGCCATTGAAATCATATCTATTTATACGATACTTGCCGATATCTGCTACATAGATACCATCTTTGTCTATAGCGATAGAATAAGGTTCTTTTGTCCCATCAATATTCTTCAAAAAGTTCCCGGCACTGTCGAATACTTTTACTTTTTTGCACTCATTATCTACCACATAGATGAGACCATTTTGATCAATAGCAATATCAGTAGGATTTTTAAGCATGTTCTCCTGTTGTCCTTCGATTCCTATTGAACCCATGTAAACCCCGTTTTGTCCAAAGACTTGAACCCTTTTATTCCCACTATCGGCCACATATATCACTCCGTCATATACAAAGATCCCTCGGGGTTTATTGAATTCCTTGGGCGCACTTCCCTTTTTGCCAAAACAATCCAGATATTTTCCGTTTTTGGAAAAGATGATAACCTTCCCCAAGGCCTCATCAGTAATATATATCTTGTCCTTATAGAAATCGAGACCCATCGGTCTTTTTATTATTGGTTTTTCTACTTCATCCTCCCCTTTAATATGAAATAAAACTTCGCCGCTATTGGATAGCACCCGAATCGTTCCGTTCTTTTGAGTTGTATATATATTCCCTTGTTCGTCGACATCAATAAAGAGGGGCTGACCTGCCCTTATCTCGCCTATATATTTGATCTGCTGAACGGCATTTGATGAATGAGGCAGAGCCAAGATTATCAGCGCTAACAAGAATCTACGCATCTTGGTTCCTTTCTTATATGATTTTTTTAACAATTGAATATAAGTAAAATCGTTTACATGACTATTGCCATTTGCTGTAAACGATTTTTGCTGAAGGAAATCAATACACATTATCGTTTATTGAATTCTCTGGCAGCGTTTATATCCGAATCTCCTTTAAGGCATAGATATTAAAGGGGGCTTTTTTCCCACGTACTTTAATTTCACCCATAGAACTTGCTATTATTCTATCCTTCACCTTTTCGTAAAGGGACTCTGTAATCACAGGGCAGTTCACTTCCCTGCTTTTGTCCTGAATCCTGTAGGTGAGGTTGACATTGTCGCCAATTACAGTATACTCCATCTTTTTCCCTTGGGCGCCGATATTACCAACGATAACCTCACCGGTGTTGATGCCTATCCCAAAAGAGAGGGGTTCAGTTCCTTCTGCCTCCCATTTTCTTTTGAGTTGATCCATCTTCTTTGTCATCTCTATTGCGCATCTCACTGCAAGTTCTGCATGGTTCTCCTGCAAAATGGGTGCGCCCCAATAAGCCAATATCCCATCACCCAGGAACTTGTCTAAGGTGCCTTCATGCTCTATTATCACATTGGTCATCTCTGACAAATAATCGTTAAGTATCTTAACCACGTCTTCTGGTTTATGCTTTTCGCTATATGTAGTATAGTTTTTTATATCTGAGAACATAATAGTAATTTCCCTGTTATCACCGCTTATCTTTGCAAGCTCAGGATGCTTTATCAGTTCGTCTACCACCTTTTTCGATACATAGCTTGAGAACATGGAACGTATCTCATTTGCTTTCTTGTCGAGATAAAAGAATCTCAGATAAGCGGTGACCGAGTAAGACATGACGAGGCTGAGGATAGGATAAATTATGCTTAACCATTTTCCAGCTATAAACATCTTATATGAGAAGAATATATAGCCTATTGCAATGAGCAAGACCAGGGGGAAAGAGAGAGAGGCTCTTAGATTTAGGGTTATAAAAGATACAAGGATTCCTAACGTTGCTATGAAAAAAAGGTCTGTGAGGGTTTCGATCCCTCCCCGTCTCATGAAGTCTCCCCTTAAGATGTTGTCGGTAATACTAGCGGTGATCTCGACTCCAGTGCTATTATTCGAAAAGGGGGTTACTCTCATATCGTAGATACCAAGGGCAGTAGCCCCTACAAAGAGCAATTTATCTTTTAGTAATTCAGGGGCTACCCTCCCTTTTGCCACGTCGGAAAATGAGAAGACTGTGTATGTGCCCGGCGGGCCAATGTAATTTATCAGCATTCTCGTATTAGAGTCAGTAGGGATCGTTTTCGAACCAATCACAACCCTGTAGTCGTTTACTTCAATTTGATCTACGCCCATCATCTCCATTGCTGCAGTGAGCGCCAAAGATGTGTAAAGTCTTCCCTCAAAAGGGATAATCAGTTGTGACCACCTTATTATGCCATCCTCATCAGGGAATATGTTTATATGAGAGGAGTTTTTAGCTGCACTTGCCAATATCGCTATATTGTTTATCATTGATATTGCTGAACCATCTTGAGAAAACTCAAAAGCAATTGGAAGGGTTGTTGTACCGGAATTCTTTATAGATAAGGCCAGTTTTCTGTCTATATCACTAGATTGATCCTCGGAAAATATTACATCGAGAAAGATTGCCTTTGTTTTTGCTTGAGATGCATAATCGATTAAATCGGCAAAGTATTTCCTTGACCAGGGGAATCTTCCCAACTCTGCTACACTCTTATCATCTATTGCAATTATGGCAATATCTTTATTCGGCTCAATAGAGTGGCGCAGGGTTTTTTGCCTCATGTCGTAAGTTCGTGCCTCAAAACTATCAATAAATCCAATTTGCTTATAATAAAGGGCTACGACAAGAAATGTAACTGTGGTACCAAGAAAAATGGTGATCTGTTTAGCTCTTTTTATAGATATAATCGACATAATTGTATATTATTTATCGGTATAAACAGGATGTTTCTAAAACAAAATTTCCTTTAAACAGCATCGCAATCGTCGTATTCATTAACCTTAAAGAGGATCACTCATTTATGGAGTTTGGATGTATTCGATCACTACATTTAAATGACAAACAACTTGACATAAATAAAAGAGTCGTATTAAATTAATAAGGAAAGTACGTATTGAGAGAGACCAGGTGAGATCACATTCAAAGATTTACGCATATGAGTAACTTGAAGTCTGTTGATTTTTAAACGAATCCTCTCCTTCCTTTTGTAAGACATAACACTGACTATCACCCACACTGTTTTTTTGCCCGATCCTCTTTTTTATTGGTTCTTTCTTATTAAAATTGCGTTTACTCTTGAAATATTCTTCAATAATAAGTTGAAGATTTGCACGATATAAATATATTTATTCGTAGGGTATTTCCCTATTTAACAGCTTAAATATCCATGAAACCTTAAACAATGCTTAGTGAAAGGAGAAGAGTATGGAAAAGATACTGGGCAAGATTGCCGAGGTGACATCAGATCCTTATGCGTACGTCGAGGATGTAAGAGAGAAAAAACAAAAAAAGATAATTGGTTGCTTCCCTATGCATGTTCCAGAAGAAATCGTCCATGCAGCCGGTATGATCCCGGTTGTAATATGGAGGGGCAATGAGTTTGTCACATGGGGGCACTCACATGTACCACCCTATGACTGTGGTATTACGAGGAGTTTCGTTGATGATGCGGTAAGGGGGAGGCTGAGCTTCATGGACGGGATGGTCTTCCATGTGAGACAATGTTTGCAAGTAGGAGAGTTTCCCCTTATTATGGAAAGAAACGTCAAGCCTGCATATCAAAAGGTTCTTTATATGCCCCCTATCTTTGAAGGGGATTCCCTAAAGGACTATCTTGTTGAGGACCTGGAGTCCTTTAAGTCGTCTTTAGAGGCCTTTTCCGGAGATAAGATAACAGATGATAAACTGAGTAAGAGCATTGAGGTCTATAATAAGAACAGGGAACTTCTTGAGAGAGTCTACCAACTCAGGAGAGAAAGGCCGGAGATACTGAAGGCAAAAGAGATCATGCAGATCGTATGGTCAAGTATGCTGATGCAAAAAGAAGAACATAATGAACTGCTCGAAGAGCTTGTCAAGGAGATGGAAGGGGCAACCGTGGAACCCCAGGAGGACAAGATAAGGGTTTTCCCAGTGGGCTGCCTTTGCCAGACAATGCAGTTCGATATCCTCGATTTGATAGAGGACCTAGGGATGATTATCCCAGACGACGATCTCTATGTCGGCTCAAGGTATTTTGCGAACCGTGTGAGCCAAAATGGGAACCCTTTAGAAGCCCTTGCAGATCGTTATCTCAAGAAATCGCCACTTTGCCCCACTAAGGGAGTCTGGGATCTGGATTGGGGGGAAGAGGTCATCGAGAGGATGGAGAAGTGTGGTGCAAAAGGGGTCATCAGCATCCTGGTAAAGTTCTGTCCCCCTCATACATGTTACTATCCTGATTTCAAGAGCAAGATGGAAGAGAAGAATGTGCATGAAATAATGATTCAGGTGGAACATGAGGTTATATCTCTTGAGGGGATAAAGACCAGGTTACAATCATTTGTCGAAATTATTGGAGGTGTATAATGGCTGACACAAAGTACAAGATAAACCGACTTCAAACAACCAATGATATCAGACCACTGGTAGACAAGCACTGGGCCGAACTGAGGACAGCAAAAGAAAGAGGAGAGAAGGTTGCATGGGCTTCAGGCCCTACCTTCATAATCCCTTATGCAATGGGGATAAAATGCCATTTTATGGCCGGTTATGCTGCATATTGCGGTGGCATAGGTGCAGCGGATGAGGTATTGAAGGTTGCGGAGATAACAGGGGATCTCCCTGAAACCTGTTCCTACCACCGTCTTCACATGGGTATGGCCGAAGCTGTGAGGAAGGGAATTTCTATAAACCCGCAGGCAATACTTCCCATACCGGATTTGATGATATCCGGACGTTTTTGTACAGAGATGTCCCACTATGCAGAGGGACTGCACCGAAGGTTGAAGGTGCCTGTTGTTGCAGTTGAGCTTCCTGTACCCTATGAGAAAGAAGATGTCCCCAGGCTCAAGAGATTCGTATTGGGTCAGTATAGGGATGTTCTTATACCACAATTGGAAAAGACATTTGATAAAAAGTTCAGCTACGACAGGTTGAGTGAGATTATCAAGAGTCTCAAAGAGGCGGCTTTGCTTCGAAACAAGTGCTGGGAGTTTTTTAAGACGAAACCCGCACACTGGACTCTATGGGACTATGGCGTAAGCATCGCACCTGTATTCTATCTCATGGGGAAACCCGGGAGTGTTGAATACTACCAGAAACTGTTGAAGGAGCTACAAGAAAGAAAAGAACAAGGGATTCCTGCAATGGCTCCTGAGGGAGAGAAGTATCGTATATACTGGGACGGTTGGATCCCATGGGCATTTCTGGGGAAGTTTATGCGGAAATTGACCCCAAGGGGAGCCCTTGCCATATGCGGAAGATATCCTTGGGAGTTCTTCCCCCATCCTGAACGCCTTGATCCAGAAAACCCTCTTGAATCATTTGTCGATTGCTTCTTCGATGAAGATAATCCCAGGGTATTCTCGAACAAGGCTCCAAAAGGTTCACTCGAATACATCAGTGAACTGATACGGGAATACTCTATTGACGGACTGATCATGTTTTCCTCAAAGACATGTAGAATGTGGAACCTCTCTCACCTCGACATCATCGATGCACTGGATAAGAGGCATGGCGTTCCCGGGGTGGTAATCGAATCAGATATGATAGATTCCGCAATGATCTCGGATTCTCAGATAGATACAAGGCTGGAAGCCCTCTTAGAGACAATAGACGGGAGAAGAAAATAGTCTGAATTTTGGTTTCCCAGATGCAAGATCAAAGGCTTAGGCAAATATGCCTAAGCCTTCTTAACTAGATTAACCTGAATTCGGCATCGGCAAGGAACTGGAATGATATCGTTTAAGATTAATGAGAATATGAGTAAAAACTATTTGAGAGAGGTAAAAAAACGAAAGATACTTTCTAAATCTGCCTTTGAATTTGATAGTCTAAGCTTTATTGAATTTATAATTTAATAATCAACAAATAAGGTTTCGTGAATAAATCGTCAAAGCCTATTACTGGCAGTTTCATAACCACATGAGGCTCTAAAAAGTTCCTGTTCAAGCAGGAAATTCGATTTCAGCTCTTTGAAAAACAGTCGCAAAAAGATGGCTT
>JAXHVA010000239.1:0-3164 GCA_034189035.1 Thermodesulfobacteriota bacterium | reverse complement strand
TGCCTTTTGTTAAATCTCTGGGTATATACTCCATTTATATGACGCATGCTCCGCGAAATATTCGCATCCGGTGTTTGCACAAGGATATGATAGTGGGTTGTCATTAGACAGTAGGCAGCAATCCGGATATTCCACATCTCCGAGCTTTCTTCAAGTAGCTCGACAAATGACTGGTAGTCATTCCTGTCATGAAATATTTTTTCGGCCCTTCTTCCCCGATTCATCACATGGTACCAGGCGCCAGGATACTCTATTCTGAGTGGACGTGCCATGAGATAATTTGTAATATTTTATCCCGCAAGAGTCAAGAGCAGACTTGACTTGACCCCATTTCACTACGCTGCTAATCAGCCGAGTGGCTTTTTGCGTCGGCTGAATTAGCCTTGTTATACGATTTCTGAAGATTCATAATTTTGGCTTGCGCTGATTCAAGAATAGTGTCCCGAATAAAAGAACTCGCTTCTAAGATTTCTATCCCGATAAGGTCACCATTTTCATTTAACTCCGCCGTGATATTAGGACTGATCTCAATGCTCTTTGACTCATTCTCTTCAGAAATAATAAAATGTAAAATGTCTTCTTCTTTAAAGTATGTCATTTTTGTTTTATCCATGTTTGAACCTCCCTGTCTTGAGACGAAAATTGATCTGTTGACGGGTCGTTGCATGAATAGTTATTGGGCTTATTACTTCTCCCGACTGTTCATAAGGGATCATAACCAAAAGTCTATCATGTCTTCCAATTACTATTCTTCGTTGCGTTACCGTATCAAAATAACGTTCATCAGAATATCGTAAAATGTTTTCAATCTTTTTAAGATCAAAGCCTCTCAAATCAATCCTGTATTTCATGTAATCAGACCATACTACCAATATTTTCTCAGGATTTTCCAAATTCACCTCCAGAACGCATTGTTGAAAAAAAGCTATGAAAAAGTGAATAGATTTAATTTGTCAAAATGACTATTGAGTTAACTCCGAATAAAAGGAATTTCGTGTTAATTATTAAAACGGATAACACTAAGATTTTCAGGAGAAATCATTATCACAAAATCAATGTCACGGCTAAATTCCGCTGCCCCATAAAGGATGCAGGCCTGACCTCCTATCAAGAGGGCTTTCACCTTATGTTTCAAAAATGTGGAAAGGGCTTTGGTAATCGGGCTCTGGGTCATAATTCTCTCCAAGAAGTATAAATACTTCCCATAATTTTTGAGATTCAACAAAGCGTTCTGCAGGAGATATCCTGTACCAATCCAGAACCTCTGCCCCTTGAACAGAGATTTCAGTGAAAAATAGATCTTCAAAAAGGATTTCCATATTCAAAGTGATCCCTTCTGGAAATTTTGTATGTATCTTACCAGGATAACAGGATTAATCTGATAATTACAATCTATAATATCTCTTTTTCTTCACAATCTCTCTATAAATGCCTATTATAACAGATTCTTTACCATATCTCATCAAAAACTGTCAAATTTTAAATATTCTTAGATGAAACTCCCGGCCTGTCAGGTTTTGGCCAGGCTGACCACGATTTCATAGGATAAACAGAGGTGATCTGAGTTCAACAAGTATTATTTGCCTGTCCCTTTTACTGCTCATAATGAAAAGGATTGTTTCCTGGTGGACGGATTATATCGCAAATGGTATTCCCTATGTTATTACCCTGCGCACGCCGCCAAGGGCGGATTGTATTGTGATTTCTTTTCAGCAGGCCATTGAATTCGTGCCGGGTGTGGCATCCCTTACTGAGAGAAGCTCCGGCAGAGGGATAATGGATATGATGGTTAAATACAAAGGGAACAGCGCTTTGTTTAATAGAGAAATTTTGACTGCGGCCTATAAAAGGCGCGGGTTTGAGAAGTTGCACACTGTCATGTCTAAGGGAAGGTTTTTGGTGTTTTCTGTGAAATGAGGGTACAGGGGGCGGGGATCATCTTTCAGGAAGGGTTGTATATTGTTACGAACTTTATATGTCCGACATGAACAGCCATTCCCATACCGGCATAATTTTTAACAGGCAGTTCCCTATTTTTTCTTCGTGTTTTTCATTCTGGGTTAAGATAAGGCCGGATTCAAGATCGAGTTCCTTGATTCCGGAAAGGAGCGTCTTTTTCTCACGATTATATGTATCTACATTGGTCAAATCATAGCATACCTGGATCAGTTCGCTTTCTCCATTCCCTTTTATCAAAAAATCTACCTCATGCCCTGCCTTTGTCTTATAATAATAGACGGAAGTCCCTCTTCGTCTCAATGTAATAAAAACCAGGTTTTCCAACAACCGACCCTTGTTTTCTGAGAATTTCAACGTAAGGTAATTATGTATTCCCGGATCGATCAGGTAGAATTTTTTCGGATTTACCTGCCGTTTTCGCACTGACTCCGAATAGACTTCCACAAAAAAACCGAAAAACACATCCTCCACGTATCGGGCAAATGACCCCAATGTGGTTCTGGATAGCTTCATTCCCTGAGATTTGAAGTCATTTTCAACCTTATTCAAACTGATAAGTGAAGAAATGTTCATCGTTAACGTATTCAGCCATTGTCTGAGAAGCTCAATATTCTTGATCTTGTACCGTTCTATGAGGTCTCTGTAAAAAATAGTGTTGAAATAATCCTGTAATATCCTGTTCTTTGTCGATTTTTCCTCTGTGAAGGCAATTTCAGGGAAGCCTCCGGAAAAGAAATATGCATCGTACAATTGCCTGATTTGATGCCTTTTGCCGTTAGAAATTCAAGAAAAGAGAAAGGAAATATCTCATATGTAAGGGTACGCCCTCTTAAAGCGGTTGCAATCTCCCGCCCGAGCATTCTGGAATTTGAACCGGTGAGAAAAACAGGGAATCCCAACCCGGATATTCCACATCTCCGAGCTTTCTTCAAGTAGCTCGACAAATGCCTGGTAGTCTTTCCTGTCATGAAATATCTTTTCGGCCCTTCTTCCCCAGTTCATCAAATGGTACCAGGCGCCAGGATACTCTATTCTGACTGAGTGGACGTGCCATGGAATAATTTGTAACATTTTATCCAGCAAGAGTTCACGGTAGGAATGCAGATTACTCGGCACCCCCCGTACAGATCCCAGCGTGCACTGCTAATGCACTGGGCTCCTGCTTCAAGTATTGACGCGCATACGTTCCGTCGGGTAAGGATGAC
>JAXHVA010000238.1:0-3197 GCA_034189035.1 Thermodesulfobacteriota bacterium | reverse complement strand
AGTTAGATAAGAAGGCCACGAGCATATCCTGGCTCGGGAATAAACGCCTGCAGTTCGAGTTTCATTGATGAGTGAAGATCAATTATGTCTCACATAGCGGTGCGAAAATCGCTGTTTGACAGATAGATGAATATGTTTCTTTGTTCTTTGTGCTTTTTGCCCAAGACATTATGCTGTGGTTTAAACAGGTACTTTCAATGACTTCTTCAAATCTATACGCAGCTCTCAATGCCCTCCTTTCCTTGTATAAGTCTTCTTCCTTTAATCTATACAATGCCTCTTTTATGAATCTTGTCCTTCCTAATATCATGTCGCCGTAGACATTCTTTAAGGGATCCTCCAAATCGACTTCAATCGTCCATAAAAAATTCTTATATACCGTTAATATTAATGCATCACTCTGCTGAGATTGCCCTTGGCGTCTCTCTATGAACAGATGGTAATGATTGGTCAAAAGCACATAAGTGTGGAGGAGATAATCATACTTTTTCTTGCCCTTCTAAATAATCTTTGAATTTTTCATAATCTGCTTTATATATAATATATCCTTCTGCGCTCATTTCCCCGAGCTGTTACATGGTAATATGCCTCCTCGTATTCAATCCGTAATGGCTGTGTCATGAGTATATCCCCCTATTCTTAAGGGAGGACTCTACTACACCTTTTTCTAATGTCAAGGGTTGACCCTTTCTCGGCGCTTCTCGATGCAAAGGAATTTTCTTTTGGGCAACAACCAGTTGACAGGGATACCCCTTCTCATCATAGAGGAAATATAGGATGTCTCCTATTTCGTCCCAGCAAAACAAAACCTTCGATAGAGAAGGAGATAACGAGCTATTTGATGAGGGGATTAATAGAAGGGGAGATTGGGGAGATAATTAAGATGGAGGCACAGTCGATGAGCAAGGCGGTTATAAAAGAAGAGGATTGATGGAGGAAAAAGGGAAATAAGAAATCATATGAATAAGCTAATTTCTATTTTCCAGGAATGACCTTTTACTTCCTTTTTCCCCTTCCATTATATATCTAGTCAAAGGCTCTCAAGCAAGGATCTATTTAAGCTACTAATTTATATATACATTATTCAAGCCAATATCCTCCAAAGATAACCTTATTTCGGTACCATTTATTACCTTCGGTGGTATACTCAGAGAAAATTCTCTTTTTGGATGTATTCTTCCATAACCATTACACATTGGACAGAAAAAGTATAGATTATTTGTCTGTCCCTTTATAGACTTTATAAATAGTCCATAATAATTTTTATTTCAATGACTATTGAGTTAACTCGGAACGAAAAAAATTCATGTTAATTATTAAGGGGATAGAATTATTAAGAATTTATTGAATGCTCTCATCTTTTACTTTTTAAAATCGATTCGTTACACATAATATTCTCGGAGGGAAATGAATAACCATTTTACTTTTTATATTACCTTTATAGCCCAAGAGGCGTACCACGAGCTATGAAGAATTTATGAAACGGCTTTACCTAAAGAGATTCCCATAGGTCAAAGTACCTTATTTTCAAAAGGCTAAATTCTTACGTTTTCCCAAAGATCTGGCAGTTGTGAAAGACATAGGCAACTAACTTGTCAGGACCTCGCGAATTTTTTCTGACAAAATTCGAAGGTTAAATGGTTTCTGGATAAAAGACATATCATCACTCAATACTCCGTGATTTGCAATGATATTTGACGTATACCCAGACATGAATAAGACCTTAAGGCTAGGAAAGTGAGTCATTATATTCCTGGCCAGTTCACGGCCATTCATCTCAGACATAACCACATCGGTAAGTAAAAGATGTATATTCTCATATCTTTTTGCCAGCTGGATTGCCTCACTTGGCGTCGAAGCAGTGAGGACCTTATAACCCAAATTTTGCAGCATCGCGCTGGCCATTTCTAAAATTGCAGATTCATCCTCCACGACCAGGACTGTTTCATTACCTGAAGGTAAAGGTTTACTAGGATAAATTTTCTTATATTTTCTAAAATATTTACTTTTGTAGCAGGGGAAGTATACCTTAAAGTTTGTGCCGATTTCAGGTTCAGCATAGACATCTATAAATCCATTGTTTTGTTTAACGATACCATAGACAGTTGCTAATCCAAGACCTGTCCCTCTACCCATTCCTTTAGTTGTATAAAAGGGCTCGAATATTTTTTTAATCGTTTCTTTATCCATGCCCTGACCATTGTCACTTATGGACAACATTACAAAATCTCCTGGTATACATCCGGTATGCTCTTTACAGTACTTTTCATCAAAGCTCACATTTCCTGTTTCAATAGTGATTTTACCTTTATTTTCAATTGCATCCCGGGCATTGACGCATAGATTTATGACCAGTTGATCCAGATTCGATTGGTCTACTTTAATTGGCCATAGATCAATACAAGGTAGCCAAGCCAGGTCAATATCTTCGCCCAGCAGACGTTGAAGCATTTTTAGAATAGATTCCACTGAATTATTAAGGTTTAACACCTCGGGAGAGATAGTCTGCTTGCGTGCGAAAGCAAGTAACTGACGCGTCAGTTCTGCCGATCTTTTTGCGGCCTGGTGTATTTCATAAAAATATGAAAAATGTTTATGGGTCGATTCGAGTTTAACCAAAGCCATTTCTGTATAACCAACAATAACGCTTAGCATGTTGTTGTAATCATGTGCAATGCCGCCAGCAAGCCTTCCGATTGACTCCATTTTCTGTGTCAGTATCAGTTGTTTCTGCATTTTTTCCCACTCTTCTTCGTCTTGTTTTTGCTGCGTTATGTCGATAAAATTGGTGATAATTTTTTTTATTTCACCTGTGTCGGAAAATATCGGGATCGCATGCACAGATAGCCAGGTTATAAATTCCTGTTCTGGTTTTATCACTCCAATAACATAATTATATAGGGGGTTTTGGGTTGATAAAACCTTATTGACCGGAAATGCTTCATATGGCATTTCGGATAAATCCTCGTAAACTAATTTCCAGCGGGGATCCCTAGCATCTTTCCCCGTCATTTGATCGACGGTCAGCCCAAAAGCTTTACATGCTGCAGGATTACTCAACAAAATGGTAGTATTAGCATGATGTACAACGACTCCAATCTGAAGATCATCTAAGGTTGATTTATATTCAGATTCAGTGTTATACAATGCAGATTCCATTTGTCTAAGTCTTTTGTTTTCATGCTCTAACTCTTTGA
>JAXHVA010000237.1:0-3229 GCA_034189035.1 Thermodesulfobacteriota bacterium | reverse complement strand
CAAACATAGGCTATTTAATGCTGGGAATAATAATAGAAAAGGTTACCGGAAAATCCTATGAGGAAGCTGTCAAGCAGTATATAATCGATAAAATAAATCTGAAAGAAACAGATGTGATGACCACCCAAACCCTTAAATATCTAGTTGTTAGAGGTCATAATCACGGGGAAGTATTAACCGAAACAGAAAATTATACAATTCCTTTTGCTTCAGGATCAATTATTGCTTCACCAAGGGATCTAGTTCAGTTTTTTCAGGCGCTTATGAACGGTAAGCTTTTATCATGTACTAGTCTAATTAAAATGTTTTCGGATATGAATATTATGACTAAAACACAAAGCACATATTATGGCAAAGGTATTGTAGTCGCCGCCAAGACGCCTATTGGTGATATTGTTGGTCATAGAGGGGGGATAAAAGGGTTTGGGGCGGCTCTATATTATCATCCTAAGGAGAACCTTTTTATATGTGTTATGATGAATGATGATACAAAATCTCCTGATCCAGCGGTATTCAGGTTAATGCAAGTAATGATGGAATAATAACATTTTATAATTATGCTTAACTCACTTATAATTAAAAACATACGACATGCCCGGCACAACAATGCCATGCCCGCGGAAGGGAACTCCGCTATGCTTCTTTCTCACCAGTGGTTGGAGCGTTCAGCAAAGGTAGGTCGAGCACCATCGGATAATTCGCTTCGAAGCGCGATCAGAAGGGTGCGGCTGGGAGGTCTACTATTATGACGATTCGTGCGATTGAGGAGAACCAGGCTGAAGCAAGCTCAACACTTGATCCAACGAAAGTATCTGAGCGGAAAGTCGAGTTTGACTATCTACGTGCTTTTGCAGTTGTTCTCGTGCTGTGCCAACACGCCATTCTCGCCTACACCAAATATGCTTTCATCAATTTTGAGAACCCGATCGCTAGTTCCAATCCGGTTGTAAACGAGCAGCGGTGGCTCGGATTTGATTTGATTGTGGCGTTCAACGAAACGTTCTTCATGCCATTGTTGTTCTTCATCTCCGGCATGTTTGTCTGGCAGAGTCTGGCAAGAAAGGGGGGGCGGAAATTTCTTAGAGATCGCCTGATAAGGCTCGGCCTTCCCTTTGTCATCGGTGTTTTGTTCCTGATTCCCCTGGCCTACTACCCTGCACAGCTCCAAATAGGGCTGATTACCGGGGTGGACTCCAGCTACGGAACATTTTGGCTCGAGATGGTCCGATCCGGCTTCGGGACCGCCGGTCCCCTTTGGTTCTTATGGCTGCTGCTGGCATTCAACTGCCTTGCTACTCTCCTGTACCAAGTCGCTCCTCCCCCTGAAGGTTTTATCAGAAAGCGATTGACTACCATTTTTGATCGCCCCGTGGTGTTTTTTGGAGCACTGCTTGGAGTCTCAATAGCAGCGTATCTGCCTATTGCAATCATTTTCGGACCGCTGGAATGGATTGGAATCGGGCCCTTTAATGCACAGACTGGCCGAATATTGCTCTATCTTGTATACTTCCTAGCAGGCACGGCGGTCGGGGCATGCGGCATTGACCATAGCGCTCTCAGATCTGAGGGCGCACTCGCCAAGCGTTGGAGGGTGTGGTTAGCTGTGGGCCTAATCTCTTTCATTGTGTTTATCATCATGCTCGTAGTTATATCTGATATGGAGCGAACCATTGTCAGTGAGATTGCTTTCGTGGTCTGCTGCGGGGCCACCGTATTCGGGATGATTGGGCTCTTTGTTCGGTTTGTAAAACGGCGCGCGGGTGTTTTGGACAGCTTGAGCGAAAACGAATACGGAATCTATCTTGTTCACTATGCTTTTGTAACCTGGCTTCAGTATTTGTTGTTGGAAGGCACTTTTCATCCCAGCGTGAAGGGAATAATGGTGTTCCTAAGCACATTGATTCTTAGTTGGGGGGCAGTAGCCGCCATTCGACGTATACCAGGTGTAGCAAAGGTCATTTAGACTGTATATATGCGTGGGACCAAAAAAAATAGGGAGATAGAGCGTATAGAACAAAGCTAATGCTTCTAACAGAAGAAGCTATGCGGCTGATTAGCTACGAACTCTGCGGAGAAACGAACAGCGATCGCAAGTTGGGCATCAAGGATAAACATTTATGAATAGTGTAAATCTCAATAGTATACTTCAATATTTTTTTATCTTGTTTTTGGTGATTATTTTCGGGTGTGTATCCCTCCCTTGTAAAAAAAAATGATGTTTTAGAACATCGTCAGGTTGAATTTTCATTGATCAGAAACAATTCTGGAACGGCGGTTGTGGTTTTTGAGAATGGCCTCGATGGGAAGATGTATTGGTGGAATAAAGTCATTCCCGAGATCTGGAAAGATTCCACTACTTTGGCGTATAATAATCCAGGCTACGGAAGTAGCGATCCCATGTCAACACCTCGAGACGGGCTTCACATTGTTGATGAATTGAGAGTGTTTCTTAAAAGCAACGGATTGAAACCTCCTTATATCCTAGTGGGCCACTCCGTTGGTGGATTATACATGCAACTCTTCGCTCGTCTATATCCCGAAGATTTAGCCGGCCTTGTCCTCGTTGATTCGACTCATCCAAATCATTTTAAACATAAAGGAACCATCGAGAACTGGCCCACATGGTTTCGTATAGTCTTTCGCTTATACTTATCTTCAACCGCAAGAGAAGAGATGGATTTGATTAATACAACTGGAGAAGAAGTGCTTGCTTTACCATCCTTTACTGACAGACCTGTGATTGTATTGAGCGCATTGCAGCCAATGAAAGAGAAGTCAGTGCTGGCTGATGATGCAAACGAAAAGCGAAAAAATATTGCGCACCTTTATCCAGGTTCTAAACAAGTTTGGGTAGACAGTGGCCACGGCATTCCCAAAGAAAAACTAGACTCGGTAATCGAAGCTATTCGTGAAGTGTTGAATACTGAGGGAACGAAGGGGGCAACCACTAGTGTGGAATAGATAGAAGATTGAGTATAGGAAAAGGGACGCTGTAATGAAAGTTCAGAGGTAGTGAAAAGGGAAAGTCGTTGTAAAGGTTAGTTGTCATTTAGGGACGTTGGTGACTGTTGAACTATTTGAAAATATGGATCGTCCAACAATTCAGTTTGAGCAGGCAAGCTGCTCAACTGTATGTTCTCGGCGACGCTGCGCGTCGCCGAGAATCGCGGTGCTGACTTCGTCAAGTACCTTGTTCTGGCGCGCGGAGCGCGACGGAACAAGGTACTTG
>JAXHVA010000236.1:0-3279 GCA_034189035.1 Thermodesulfobacteriota bacterium | reverse complement strand
AGAAGGAGCGGTGGAGGGAAACCAAAGAAGCTGCAACTTCCGAATAGTGTGGATACCATCTCGGTGAAAAACCGGGCCGCATAATAATTAATGAGCTGTATAGCAATAGGAGGAACAAATGGATATCGAAACCAAGAATGCAGTAATTGAAAGCGCAATAATTACAAATGACTACCATGGCTTATTGTCAGCGTGGCTGCATCTCGATTATGATGGATCTGGCCAGGGCTTTGGTGGGTACGCTTTATACCTTCCAAAATCATTCAAGAATCACAATGTTGAAAGTGTTGCTGGCCATTTTATTTGGCGGGTCATGGAAATAGCTGGTGTTAACCGATGGGATCAACTCAAAGGAAAAACGATCCGTGTCCGTTGCGAATACAGCAAGGTTCACGCCATAGGCCATATCATTAAAGACGATTGGTTTGATCCATCAATTGATTTTGCGAAAGATGATAACCAAAAAGAAATTAACCTGGCATAAACAACACGCCGGTTATTTCCGGCGTTATAAATCATAAGGTGAAAAAATGAAAAAATTTTTATGTTGGATTTTTGGACACAAATATTACACTGTTCCACTGAATAATTTCCATAGTCATGGATCGTCTTTTTTTGGAGTGTACAAATGTCAAAGATGCGGATACCAAGAAGATTGGCAATACGATTTATAACAATCCCTGCACCGGACGCAAAAAGCAGCCCCGGTGATGGTGGGCGTTAACTTTTAAGGAGAAAACTATGGAGAAATTATCAAGTCAATTTTGGTGGCATATTTTTTTGGCAAGATTAGTGTCATTATGTGTGTGGTGTTCAGCGGTCTATTTTTTATTTTTTTGCTTGCGAAAATTCGGTGTTCTTAACTGGTTGTTTTCGTTAACCAGTTAATTCACTTGGCTATCGCAAGTGATCAACATGTTATGGAAATTATAAAAGATTGTCAACAATATGATGAGCGATATTGGGATCTAAGGCTTGGTTCTGTAGGCGGGTCTAATATATCCCCTATCCTGGCAAAAGGCAAAGGCCGTCAAACCCTAAAATACCGGCTTGCAAAGGAAATCATAACCGGGAAAAGGGAGCAGACCTTTGTAAGCAAGGACATGCAGGATGGTCACCTGTGGGAGCCCAAGAACCGAGCCATTTATGAGTGGAGATATAACGTTGATGTAGAGCAGGTGGCAATGATCCGGTCCAGCCTTCCAGGGGTCCATGTATCTCCTGACGGCCTAGTTGGCGAGAACGGAGGCCTGGAGTGCAAGCACAAGAAGGGTACAGTATTCTTGGAGTTTCTGGCCGGTGGATGCAAAATTGATAAAAGCCATATTGACCAATGCCAACATTTTCTAGGAGTATCCGGACGAGAGTGGATCGATTATTCGGTGTATGCGTCTGAGTTTGACGAGACAAATGAGGGAGTCGTGCTCACCAGAGATATTGATCCATTGTGGGTCAAACGCATATACCGGGATGAAGAGAAAATCAAGGAGATCCAGGTTGAGGTGGTCAAGTTTGTGGCCGAGCTTGATGAACTATTGAAAAAACTTTGTATTTAAAGATGGAGGAAAAGATGAATTTTAATTTTATAATTAAAAAGAATTTACCTTATATGGAAATGATTATTACATCAAATAACTTAGTCCTATCAAGTGGCTTACTTGACACACGAGAATCAATTGATTTAGCAAAAGACTTGATTTGTGCTGCTGAACAGCTTTTGCCAATGAAAATGGATGAAATCAAACAAAGCCTATGTGATATAGAAGGGAAACTTTGATTAGTGCTGATATTATTAAGATATACAAAACGGAGTGTTAAATAAAATGAGAGGGTATGCTTGTGTAGGTTTAGACAATCCAAAATCGTCGATAAATGTCGGATCTGCAATGAGAGCAGTTGGTGTTTATGGTGCCTCTTTTCTTGCGTGCTCTGGGCGTAGATTTAAAGCTGGCCCCACTGACACGATGAAACACCATAGACACATTCCGTTTATTCGTGTTTCAAATTTACAATCTATTATTCCGTTTAATTGTGTTCCGGTTGCTGTAGATTTGATCGATGAAGCAATCCCACTACATAAATATAAGCATCCAGAACGAGCTTTTTATATTTTCGGGGCAGAGGATGCAACATTGGGTAAAAGAATAACATCATGGTGTCGAGATATCATTTATGTTCCTACGAATCAGTGCATGAATTTAGCGGCGACAGTTAATGTGGTGCTATATGATAGATTTGCAAAATCTAAAGAAAGATAAAACATAATAGTGTGCCGGTAGCAAAATACCGGATGAACTGCGGGTTCTTCGCAAAGAGATTGCCAAATAAACCCGACCATACCAAATAGAAGTGAAATAAGGAGATAAAACATGACTCCACAAGGAATTATGGATAGCATAACAGAAAAGAATTTATTGCTCAGTTCAAAGAATGACGAACTGATTGAATTAGTCAAAAAAAAAGCAGAAGCAAAACGAAATTATAGGCAAGCCCGTACAATAAAAATAACCGAATTGAGAATTGATAAAACTCCTGTAACACTCATACCGGCATTAGCAAAAGGGGACAAAATTGTTTCAGACCTGTGCTATAAATCTGATATTGCAGAAGGGGTGTACAAGGCCTGCTTAGAAAAGATTAGTGATTTAAGGGAACAGATAGGAAGTTTGAGGTCTTTATTAACTTGGATGAGGGCAGAGAAGGGCCTAGGGTAAAGAGGAGGAAGCATGAAATTGAAACTAAGGCTTGAGATATGGGAAAACTCATTGGTGGGACAGTTTTTAGGCGCCTTTCCCGATGAATTAAGGGGTATGGTTAATTTTAAAACGGCAATAAGCTGGAGTGTAGGCAGCAGTGTAAGCCCTTGTATAGGTATGAGTCCTAAAATAATTTATTTGCCTGGAACAGCTCGTACTTCAGATAATAAAATCTTTTCTTACCTTTTTGAAACAGCCGAAAAAGCTGCCGAAGCAAAGAAAGAAATTATATCTGCTCTACGGGAATGGGAACAATCTTTACATGAAGACTTTGAAGAAGAAGAGAATGTGTATGTGTTTGAGATTTAAAACCGTCAACCTCTAGCATGAAAGGGAACAAAGAGTGCGCATCCAGCCCGTACGGAGACCGCCGTATAGGCTGGAAACTTTTTGTGGAGGCATTATGGACAAAATATCAGACCTTGAAATCAAAGCAGGAAACATTTTATATGAACTATGGGATGCCATGCCAGAACCAAAGATGAGCTTCAGCACATGGTATTATGGGAAACGTGATCAGAGT
>JAXHVA010000235.1:0-3320 GCA_034189035.1 Thermodesulfobacteriota bacterium | reverse complement strand
GCGGATCGCTTCTAATTTAAATGTTGAATCATATTTCTTCCTCTTTTTACTCATGGATCACTCCTTTCCCTCTTTTATTTACTTGAGGCTCTTATGAGTGTCCACTAAAACGGGGTATGAAATATAACAATACGTTTACTTATATTACGTTTTAAAAGGAACGAGTTTTGCAATAATTTTTTAATAATCATCTTAATAACTGATTTTTTTGCAAGGGAAGTCAATAACCATTAAAAAAATATCTCGATAATCTATTTTCGCAAAGTTATCAAGGAGAAGAAATGGCAAAATCTCTGGTAATAGTCGAGTCACCTGCAAAAGCAAACACAATAAAAAAGTTCCTAGGGAAGGACTTTTTGGTTATGGCTTCTATGGGGCATGTAAGGGCTCTTCCGAGTAAACCCGGTTCTGTAGATATTGAAAATGATTTTGAACCTCAATACCAGGTATTGCCCCAGCGAAAGAAGGATATTTCCCAAATAAAGAAAGCAATAAAAAGCTGTGAAAGTATATACTTGGCCACTGATTTAGACAGAGAAGGAGAGGCTATTGCCTGGCATCTATTGGATATTTTGGGTTTAAATAATGGGAACGCTCTAAAAAAAGAGGGTAATTCACCTTTGCTTTCAGTCAAAAGGATAACGTTTTATGAAATTACAAGGGATGCTGTCCAAAATGCGATTAAAAATCCTCGAGATGTAATCCAATACCTCGTAAATGCACAGCAGGCTAGGGTAATATTAGACTACCTTTTTGGGTTCAATTTGAGCCCTTTTTTATGGAAGAAAGTAAGAAATGGTCTTTCTGCGGGACGAGTTCAGTCAGTTGCTTTGAGGTTAATTTGTGATAGAGAAGAGGAGATTGAGAAATTTAAACCCAAGGAATATTGGACGATATCTTCTAAACTCTCAACCGAAAAAAAACCTGTTCAGGCTACGATCCTCAAGGCCACATTGGTTGAGATCGATGGTAATAAACTGAAGAAATTCTCAATTAACAATGAAGAGAATGCAAAATGGATCGTGAAAGAACTTAAAGGTGCGAAGTATACTGTAATAGAGATAAAAGAAAAAGAAGCTTTTAAGACCCCTTCGCCTCCCTTTACAACAAGTACCTTACAACAAGAGGCTTTTAAAAAGTTAGGTTTCAGTGCAAAGAAGACGATGTCGATTGCCCAGAAACTTTACGAAGGAATCGAGATTCAAGGAGAAAGTGTTGGTCTGATTACCTATATGAGGACGGATAGTGTTAATCTTTCGAAGAATGCTCTTGCTCAGGCGAAAAAAATAATCTCCAAGATGTTCGGAGATCAATATACATTAAAGGCACCTCGCTATTTCAAAAATAAAGCAAAGAATATACAAGAGGCGCATGAAGCTATAAGACCAACAGATTTAGGCAGTACTCCAGAAGACTTAAAGGCCTTTTTGACTCCTGAGCAATCGAAGTTATATACGCTTATTTGGAGACGTATAATAGCATGTCAAATGGCTAAGGCGAAACAAAAGACTGTAACAGTAGATATTGCTGCCAAAGAAACGTATATATTTCGTGCCTCTGGCTCTATAATAGAGTTTCCAGGTTTTATGAAGGTCTATCATGAGAGTAAAGATGATAGTACTAAAGATAAGGAGGATATACTCCCTTCTTTGAGTAAAGGACAGAACTTATACCTAATAGAGCTTCTCCCTAATCAACATTTTACAGTCCCCCCTCACCGTTATACGGAAGCTTCACTTATAAAGATCTTAGAAGAATATGGGATAGGACGGCCATCTACATATGCGACTATAATGTCTACTCTTCAAGCTCGAGGTTATGTAAATATAATTGATCGACATTTACATCCAGAAGACATTGGAATGACCGTCAACAAGTTATTGGTTAATCATTTTTTCAAATATGTTGATTATGAATTCACTGCAAAGATGGAAGGGGATCTTGACCAAATAGCAAAAGGTGAAATCGATTGGAGGCCAGTTATACATCAGTTTTGGTTCCCTTTTTATCAGTTAATTAAGGAAAAAGATATTGAGTTGAAAAAGTCAGACATAGTTGATGAAGAGACAGATGAGAAATGCCCTCAATGCAATAATGATCTTATTATTAAATTAGGGCGATACGGCAAATTCTATGCGTGCAAAGGGTATCCTAAATGCAGATTTGTAAGAGCACTTAAAGAGAGGGAGGAAGAACTGTATACAGGCTCAGAAGTATGTGAAATGTGTGGCAAAAAGATGATTATAAAGGCTGGAAGGTATGGTAAGTTTTTAGCTTGTGAAGGGTATCCCGAGTGTAAAAATACTAAAGGAATTTTAAAGGATAAAAATGGAGAGCCCCAATTTAAAGAAAAAGTAACGAACGAAGTCTGCGAAAAATGTGGTGGTAATTTTGTAATTAAAGGTACTCGATATGGGGGGAGATTTCTATCTTGTCAGAATTATCCGAAATGCAAGAATGCAAAGCCTCTTTCCACTGGGGTTAAATGCCCACGGCCTGATTGTAATGGTGATGTTGTGGAGAGGAATTCAAAAAAAGGACGGCATTTTTTTGGATGCAGTAATTATCCTGATTGCAATTTCATTGTCTGGAATAGACCGATTGCAGAAAAATGTCCAAATTGTGGAGGGTTGTTTTTATTAGAAAAAGTGAGTAAAAACAAAAAAAAACTAGTCGAATGTTTTAATAAAGAATGTAAGTACAGCCAAGAACGAGAGGCTGAATAAAAAAAGCCATCAAATGAGATAATCTCGTATGATGGCTTTTTATAGTTTCTCGGCAATGTCTTACTCTCCCACTTCGTTACCAAAGCAGTACCATCAGCGCTGGAGGTCTTAACTTCCGTGTTCGGTATGGGTACGGGTGTATCTCCTCCGCTATTTTCACCGAGAAATCAAATTTTAATGAATAAGATTATGGTCAAGCCGCACGACCGATTAGTATTGGTAAGCTTAGTTCGTTACCGAACTTACACATCCAACCTATCAACCTTGTAGTCTACAAGGGGTCTTTAGTCTACATTTTAGGTAGAGGGATACCTAATCTTGGGGTGGGCTTCCCACTTAGATGCTTTCAGCGGTTATCCCTTCCAAACTTAGCTACCCAGCTATGCCACTGGCGTGACAACTGGTAAACCAGAGGTTCGTCCATTCCGGTCCTCTCGTACTAGGAATAGCTCCCCTCAAGTATCCTACGCCCACAACAGATAGGGACCGAACTGTCTCACGACGTTCTAAACCCAGCTCACGTACCGCTTTAATTGGCGAACAGCCAAACCCTTGGGACCTGCTTCAGCCCCAGGATGCGATGAGCCGACATCG
>JAXHVA010000234.1:0-3334 GCA_034189035.1 Thermodesulfobacteriota bacterium | reverse complement strand
GGAAATCCCAGGCAGTAGAATCTCGATAAGTGTTTGGTGCAGGATCAGATTTCCAGCACCCGCTTCGAAATAAAGTCAGAATCGCTGTCAACAAGCAAAAAGGTTCGTTGATAGAATATGCGAAAAAAACCACTTTTTCGTTAATGGGTACTTTTACTCTTGACATCTGCAGGCCTTATAAGTGTAAGGCACGTTGTATTACATTACCAATCTACTTCTATAGCTAAAATCATCTTTCTTAACCTCGCCGGAAATATCTCATTTTCAAATTGATTCTTCTTTGTTGAAGCGGGATGACCCTCCCAAATTCCGAACTGCTTCAGACAATGGAGCTACTGAAAAATTCTGAGAAAAAATACTTAATTATTGACAAGTGTAACTTGCGATAGTATTGTTTGTATATGACAAAAATAGATCGTGTAGTTGTACTGGGGCTTCCTCAGAACTCGTGCCCTATAACTCCAGAACTCTGGGCCTTCCTTAAGGTTGATATTTGGCGAAGTATGGTTAGGATCCCATAGACGAAAATTTCCTTGAGTCGATTAGTCACTTACTGCAGATGACGCCGACTCATTCAAAGCGTCTGAACTTTTCTATGGGTTATATAAGGACCATTAGTAAATAACTATCCATATGAGAGACAATAACGTCAATACTGTATATGTCATATTCAAGACCCACCTGGACATTGGATTTACTGATTTCGCCCGGACCGTTAAGCGGAGATACATAGAGTGTTTCCTTCCCGCTGCAATCGACCTTGCCGAGCGATTGCGCAAACAATATCGTGTAGCTCGCTTCGTATGGACGACAGGTTCATGGCTAATCTACGAAAGTCTTGAAGAGTCAAAGGGAGAAGCACGAAAGCGACTAGAGAATGCAATTGTTTCGGGTGATATTGTATGGCATGCTCTCCCCTTCACAACTCACACAGAACTCATGGATGCGTCTCTGTTCCGTTTTAGTCTTTCCCTGAGTCATAAGCTTGATATGCGTTTCGGAAAAGAAACTATCGCCGGGAAAATGACAGACGTTCCTGGCCATACCCGAGCTGTGGTCCCACTATTGGCTGAAGCAGGAATCAGATTCCTGCACATTGGTGTAAATCCTGCCTCGACTTCCCCTGATGTGCCAGAGGTCTTTGTTTGGAGACATACAAATGACACTGAGGTAGTAGTTATGTATCACAAGTGTGGTTATGGAGGAACAAGCCACTTGCCTGGTATGACCTCTGCACTAGCCGTCACTCACACTGACGACAACTTGGGGCCTCCGGATAACAGGGAGGTCTCTCGAGTTTTTAACCAGCTGAAGAAGATATTCCCAGAAGCACGTATTGTAGCATCAACACTCGATAATTACGCAAGGGAACTGTTACAGATTAAGGAAACACTTCCAGTCATCGAGGGCGAAATCGGCGATACATGGATTCATGGCGTAGGGACCGATCCAAAGAAGGTAGCACAATTTCGAGAACTTTCACGACTCAGATCGAAATGGTTAACCTCTGGACATGTAAAGGATACAGACCGCCAATTCGAACGTTTCAGCCGCTCACTTATCCTGGTGCCAGAACATACCTGGGGGATGGATGAAAAAACACACCTATCGGATCATACCTCATATACGATAGAGGATTTGAACCGGCTTCGTCGCACGAGAAAATGCAAGCATTTTGAATTATCATGGCAGGAACAGCGCAACTATATTGCTAAGGCAGTCCAAGCTTTGTGCAAGGGGTCACTTGGACAGGAAGCAAAGCGGGCCCTATTCAACCTTGAAGCTCGCAGACCTGATATAACCTCTTTTCGCAAGGTCACGAACCAGATGTCTTTTTTTTCTACAAGGCATTTCACGATAGGTTTTGACCGTTGCGGCGCCTTGTGTCACTTAAAGCACAAAGCCAGTAATCGTATCTGGGCCACGAAGAAATACATTCTAGGCCAGTACACGTACGAGTTGTTTAGTAGCTCTGATTACGATAGATACGTACGGCAATACTTGCAAAGCTGGCCCCGCCTCGAGAACTGGGCCCTCGAAGACTTCACAAAGCCCGGGATGGAGGCATCCAATAGCAGTCACCAGGTCTTCAGTCCTGAACTGACTGGACTTTTTCACAGAGAAGATTCAAATGAAGCTGACCACTTTCTTTTAGAGCTTACAATGCCCAGTCAAGCTCTAATGAAGTCCGGCTCCCCTGCAAGGCTAACCCTCGAAGTAATTTTTCCCGTCGAAACACCTAGCGTAGAATTGATATTTCAATGGTTTGACAAGCGTGCCTATCGCCTGCCCGAAGCATCATGGTTTTCCTTTTCTCCCAAAATTACGTCCCCCTCTGGTTGGACCATGGAGAAGATGGGAGTTACTATTTCTCCTTATGAAGTGGTGATCAATGGTAATCGAAAGCTTCATGCCGTGAATGAAGCAACGTATAACGACCCCAAAGGGAAATTGAGAATCGAGTCTCTCGATGTCCCTCTGGTTGCACCCGGCGAGAGATCGCTTCTGAATTTCAACAACAGAGTGCCACCCCTCAAAGGAGGTATGCACTTCAATCTGCATAATAATGTTTGGGGGACAAACTTCCCAATGTGGTATGACGAAGATGCACGGTTCAGGTTTGTGCTTACATTTCAGTGAATTCTATTTGCTCCAAATGGGGTGTATAAAGAATAAAGCAAAGGATACATGGACAGACGGCATCTTAAACTTCTATATGTTATCAGTAATTTCCGGTTAGGTATTTTTATATGAGTACCAGGAATACTCATGTTTGAATTTTTATGAGGTATCTGGATTAGTCTGGAGATTGTGGAACTCGTTTTGAATTTTGATGCGAAGTTCTCTCACCCTTTTGATACTGACCTTCTCGTTATGCTGCTCATGGCAGTAAATTGCCGGCAATAGATATGTTATCACACCTGAGAGGATTTGAACCATACGCCCACGTTTATCTCTGGCAATGAGATGGTAGACTTTGAGGTGCCGTTTCCACCAGGCGAAGAATTTCTCGATGTCCCATTGAAATCTATCAATCAAGGCGATGTCCTCTGCTGACAGGTCATAACGGCGTGTTGCTACCCAGTAGTTTACGTATAACCGACAAGCCAGACTGGTTTTTCAGTTTAATTTTTTCCGGGGATGCTAAGCAAAACTATAGCGTCATAATTATATTCCCTCGAAAAAGTGGACCGGTGTTAAGCCGCCATTTTGAAGATCTCGTATTGACAAGGGTTCATATACTGTAAAGCCGAATGACGACGTTGTCTATTATAAAATAATTCGATGTAATCGAACAGGCTAGCTTTTGCCTCTTTACGGGTATTGTTCTGTA
>JAXHVA010000233.1:0-3348 GCA_034189035.1 Thermodesulfobacteriota bacterium | reverse complement strand
GTTAGATAAGAAGGCCACGAGCATATCCTGGCTCGGGAATAAACGCCTGCAGTTCGAGTTTCATTGATGAGTGAAGATCAATTATGTCTCACATAGCGGTGCGAAAATCGCTGTTTAATGAGTATTGTTTTTGTTCATCATAGTCTTACAAGCATAGTTTTTGCGACCACTTATTATATCAGTCCGGCAGGAAGCAATACAGAAGGGGACGGTTCAGAGGAAACCCCATGGTTCTCTCCCTAAAAAGCAAAAAATCCACCGGCGCCGTAGCCCCGGGGGATATGTTATTTTTGAAACGGATATTATTTCTATGGTGGCAGTTGCTGCCTCTTAGGTTATAGTGCGGATGATAGCGGAACAGAGCAGAAGCCGATTACCTATCGAGCCCAGACAAGAGGCGTGGTTATTCTTGATTTTGGAGGAAATTACGGCTGGAGATTAGACGACCGATACGGCTCCCATTTTATCGTATTGGATGGTTTCACAATAATCAATACCAACTGGATATACGATCTGAAAGTGCCGGCGCCGTAGCTCGACATATAAACGTAACAGCGACTCAAACCTGGCCTCCCAGCGGCAACCCCTGCCAGGAGGCAACAGGATGCGGGTGTTTTGTTACGCTAAAGGGATCTGAATTCATCATTGAAGACTGCATTGCCGACACGTGTCCTTCCCATAAGAGCTCTCATGGAATATACATGGCCGGGGGAAGCGGAATCATTAGAGATTCAATTTGCAATAATCTGTTCTGGCATAATAACTTAGATGAATACTCTATCACCGTTAGCTCAAACAATGGGGAGACCATCAACTATGCCTTAATCGCCAACAACACTATTTACGATGGGTATTACGGCATTCAGACAACAGGAGCAAGTGTCCATGTAATAAATAATATAATCGCCGAGATGGCCAATAGCTATGTTAGTTGGCATACGACCCAGGATAGCGAGGTTGTTGCAAGCAACAATTGCATCCAAGGCCATGTTGGATAAAATTTTGCTGATCAGGATCACTGCTCGGTTGTCTTTTTGTCTACCGATCCCGCTAGTGAAAATTTTCTGAAGCTGTATTTTGATAATCCTTCTGTTATTGATAAAGGTTACGACCTTTCTGTGTATTTTTCGGATGACTATTCAGAATCCTGGAAAATAGGTGATTTCGATATCGGTGCCTATGAATATGTTCCGACAATTCTAACAGGCGATGTCAATAATAACGGCGTTATAGATGGTGATGATCTCGATGCTTGCGTGAACCATATTTTAGGAACCCACGATTGGGGGGAGTGCTGCTGATGTGAATGAGGATGGAAGAGTAGATGTAGTTGATGTGCAGAAGATAGTCAATATCATTATACAAATAAGGGAAAGGAGTTATAAATGGCTGAAATTATCTCAAGGCAGGCAAAAACTTTATTGAAAAAAGCAGTTCTTCTTGTAGTGGGATTTTTTTTCATTAGTCTTTTGTGGCAAGATGTTATCAATGCAGAAGTGATATTTGAAGATAATTTTGACATTCAGGATGATTGGACCATAACCCAGCCAACCGGCTCATCAGAGAGCTGTATCTCTAATTGTGATGTTCCCACGGGCTGGACCGGCTACAGAAACGGATTTTCTTACTGCGATGGCGGACCGGGCTACAACAATATCTATCTGAACCAATTCATCGGATACCCGTCAGAAAAGAGCGAGCGCGGGAGGGGTGGCGGGGGAAAAGCCCTGACTTTCTGGGATGAGTCCTGTTGTAATTTTTTTGAAGACTCGGATGGAATGCTGGCCGTTCATCTCGATCAAGAATGCCAGGAGTTGTACATTCGTTTTTTCATCAAATTCGGACATATCGCCTCTGATCCTGAAATGCTCTGGCAATTGGGCTATCTGAGTTCCGGCACCGGGTCTCATAAACTTCTTCATGTGCAACATTACCTGGATGGGAATCCCTGGTCCTATTTTTACAGAAATGAAGGGAATCAACCGGTTTTTGTCGCCAATTTCAAACACTGGAACGACTGGTACGAAGCAACCGGTACGGGTCGATGTTTTTGTGGAAACGGCGGAGGCGAGGATTGTTATTACTGCGGGGGAACCCCAAGTGGTTCTGGGGGTTTTAGCGGCCGTGTGGGCACGTATGATTGGTATGATAACGGAGCTATCGGAGACGGCAATTGGCACTGTGTAGAGTGGCGGCTGAAAATGAATACATACGATGAAGTAAATGAAACTTTTCGAGCTGACGGAATCATGCAGTTTTGGCATGATGGAGTATTGTATCTGGAAAAAACAAACATTCCCTGGAATCAAAACGGCTCGGACACAAACCCGATTAGAGGATTTAGTTTTATTTCCATCGGAGGAAACAATCAGAACAGATGGATAACCGATTGTACCGGAACGGAGTGCGAACAATGGTATGCCATAGACGACGTTGTCATCAGCACCGAATATATTGGTCCGGACTATGTGATCGGCGTGTTAAAAGGCGACGTTAATGGAGATAAAGAAATCAATGACAATGATGTCGATGCATGCGTGAAGCACATTTTAGGAACCCAGGATTGGGGCGATGCCGCGGATGTAAATGGGGATTTGAGCGTTAATTCTTTGGATGTGCAGCAGATAGTGAATGTGATCCTGTCTCAGTGAAAGTTTGAGAGGCCTAGATGGTTTTTTATTTGGTAATTAATATCATAGCACACAACCCCAGAAAAATCCCCCATACCCTGTTTTATTGAAATGGATTCATTGAGGAAAATCATTGCTAATACAATAGCGATAATAGGATAGAGAGCTGACAAAATTGCAATTAATGAAATTGGCCCTTTAGAAGCAGCATAAAGAAAGCACAAAACCCCAGCAAACCCTAAAATACCTGTTTTTATCGCCAACAGAACTCCTTTAGGGAGAATATCAGGTTTAAATTCTAAAGATAATAAGGCAATTATTACAATTAACATGCCACCCAGGACTTAAAATATTGCGCTCTTTGGACTAATATATTGTATTGTAATCTTAGGGATAAAGCTCTACAAACTATTCATACCCCATTTTAGTGGACACTCATAAGAGCCTCAAGTTAAATAAAAGAGGGAAAGGAGTGATCTATGAGTAAAAAGAGGAAGAAATATAATTCAACATTTAAATTAGAAGCGATCCGCCTCGTCAACGAGGAGGGAGGCAAGGTCTCAGAGGTGGAGCGTAGCCTGGATATCAGCAGGGGTACGTTGGCGCGCTGGATAAGGGAAAAGAAAGCTGATCCGGAAAAAGCCTTTCCAGGTAAAGGTCGTCTTAAAGCCAAGGATGAAGAGATCCACAGGTTGAAACAAGAGTTAAAAAAGGTACA
>JAXHVA010000232.1:0-3395 GCA_034189035.1 Thermodesulfobacteriota bacterium | reverse complement strand
TTGCCCATCTTACTTTGCACAGGTCTTCTCGAACGTTAAAATAGACAAAGAGGTAACCAGGAAAAAGAGGCTTTTTAACGAAAACCTTTTTTCCTCTCTTCATCAAACAGGCCTCCATCTTGGGCAGATATGCGTCTATATGTGTATCCTTCAAAAAAAAGAGGGCTCTCTCTTCCTCCCGCGGTTTAGTATTTGCAACATACCAGTTCTTCATGCTTTAGTTTCCCCGTTACCAAATAATAGCACTTTTATCGTTTCAAATATGATTAAAAAGTCTAAAAACATTGACATGTTTTTTTATATAATAGATATCATACTGGATTTTATAAAGACTATCATAGATAGAGGCCCCATAGCTCTATTTGATCTGTGCCCAGCCAGTAATCCCCGGTTTTACGTAAAGCCTTAAAGAATAATAAGGATCCTTCTCTTCCAGCCTTTTCACAAAGAAGGGCCTCTCAGGACGTGGCCCTACAATGCTCTCCCCTTCATGACATTAAAAAGCTCTATCTTGGTCTTTCTGATGATCCTTCCTACTCTGGTAATACAATCATCATCGGTTTGAGCCCAAACTGGCCCTGTATACGACTCTTCATTCTCTCATGAAAAACAATATATGTATGATTTAAAATCGGAGGATTTCAGGAGGGACTGATAGTATCTATCCTCTTTGTTTTAAAATCGCCTGGAGCAAGCCTTTGATTTACAGAAAAAATTTTAAGCAAAGCGAAATGTGATATTTCTTTTGAGCAACAGTCAATTGATTTGCGGATTGGGGAAAATCCGTATCACTCGAAATTTACTAAAAACGAGTTTATACTTTTATAGTAATCTAAGGATACATGTTTTTATTCAACTATTATCTTTTCTTTGATGCTCTTTATGAGTTCAACATCAATACCTTTTACCTTTGAAAGTTCATCTAGATTTTTAAAAGGACCGTTCGTCATTCTATATTTTATGATACTCTCAGCTGATTCGCTTGTGATCCCCTCTAATACTACCAATTCATCTGCTGTTGCGCTATTAATGTTGACCTTTGGTGCTACTTCACTTTTTACCTCTCCAGAAAAAACATATCCAGGTGTTAGAGCAAATGCAACGGCAATCATTAAGGATATAACAATAAATCTTTTCATAATTTTTACCTCCTCTTAATTAATATTTTTTAATGGTTCCCCAACCCGCTTACAAACAATATGGAGTAAAGAGCTTTTAAGTGTTATAAAGAATGCCCTTGATGTTTTGTTTTCGATTCTCATACTCAGGCTTTTAAGAGTGTTCGAAAAATAGACCCTCACGCTTGATTTTCTTTGAATCTTACATGCGTGCTATAATTTTTAGGTTAAATCAGGGTTTGGTCAAAAGAGAGTTTTTCCCCTTCTAATATAAATTTATAAAAAGAATTTACATCTAGCAAAATATATACCAAATATACGCTGAGATGACACGTTATTTGCTTTAAAAGTATTTTCTATCTTTGAAACCCCTTTAAGGTGCCTTCCTTGCTGGAAATTTCATACAGCTCTATATCCTTTGAATGCTGCGCACCTCAATTAGCTGTCCATTAATCCAAGGAATTTTTGTCTGCAGGTAACTTCCTTCATTTATGCGTATGTCACCTGTTTACATAGAATAGAAGAGGGGATAATCGATCCTCAACGAAGAGTAAGTCAAACTGAAAGAGATACTTTATTCCACGTTTTCCCACTGTCTTGCGTTCTCAATATCTGTGAGCCTAAACCAACTGCTACCCCTATGTATGGATCTCCAAATGAGACCCCCAATAGACTCACAGGAAAGTCATGCTTAAAAGCATAGTCCATTCGGTAGACCTCTTGCCAGGTAAGTCCCCTATTTGTGGAACGGTATATGCGATCAAAACTCCCCGCAAAATTCCATCTCCCTCCGACTGCAACTGCGGTTTTATCATCGGCAAAGCAAACGGAATACCAATTTGTATGATGAGGTGTATTAGGTTGACTCGTATTCCAGGAGGCACCTCCGTCATCTGTAAAAAAAGGGGGTATTCCTGGTCCCCCAATGATTATCCCGTGCAGGCTATCACAAAAACAGACATCCCATACAGGATTACTCCAAGGCTGAATTCGAGAGACTGGGTTTTCCAGAGGACTTTGCATTTGTATCCAAGTCTTTCCGCCGTTGTCTGTCTTGACAATTATCGACGACATAACATAGAGCCCATCATATAGGTTATAGTAAGAAAGTCCACCCACAGCAAAACCCAGGCCATTAATGAAATCAACAGCATTAAGCCCATCTAGTTCTTTTGACCGAGGGCAAGCCTCCCACGTTCTTCCACCGTCATCTGTTAAGAGGATCAACCCCTGTTCTCCATAAAGTCCGTTCTCTCCGATCTGCAATCCTCCGACGACTACTGCACTCTCTGAATCGGACAGAAAGACACCCCGTAGCGTAAGAGGATCGACTGTGTACTGATAGGGCACCACTCGTGACCAGTCTTCTCCTCCATCCATTGTACGAATAATCGTCCCACGTGATCCCACTGCAATGCCTACATTCTTATCGTAGAAATGTACCCCGTAAAGGTGGCGCGTTGTCCTGCATGAGAGTAACTCCCAAGATATCCCCCCATTCGTTGTCCGCAGGATAGTTCCTCTATTTCCCACTGCAAAGCCCACTTTGCCGTCAACAAGATGTACAGCGTTTAAGCGGAAGTACAACCCGTTTCGATTCTGGGTGTATTTATAATACCTGGGATGGAGCTTTCGTCTTTCACTTATCAGCGATGGTGTGAGTCGTAGCATTTCTGTTTTCCTCCTTACACATCCATGTGCATCTATCATTTAATAAAGGTCCGTAAGCAAAAGAGGACGATCTTTACTATTTAGTTCCCGAGAAGTGTATTTACCAAATACATGTCAAACACAAAGCACTTGGCAAAAAAATAAGCGGCTAGTTTTTCTATAACCACAAGGAGAGAGTTATTATAGTTTTTGAGCCTTTTATAGAGTTTTAGTATCGGAGTTTACATATTGATACCTCCATGAGGTCTTTTCTAATTATATCTAATGATATCAAGTCGGAGAAGTTATCTTCTTTCTCATCTCTCCTGCGGCTTCTTTCAACCTTGCCATTGATTTGTGGTGTAGATGATGGAATGATTTTATAACGTATAGTGTAGAAAGCGCATATTTGATCCGGCATATATACTCTGGGTTTTTTGAGGATGCATTTAGGGTCTGAGACATATATATTGGTAAATTCCGTACCTCCATTCGTTTGGATACGACGTATAGGAAAAGGAAATTCTTTGATGAGTCTGTTAACGAACTCTTTTCTGGATATATATCTGCAAAGCACCATATGGTAAAATCATCTATGTCGGTGAACCGATAGTACTGTTCCCCCCT
>JAXHVA010000231.1:0-3402 GCA_034189035.1 Thermodesulfobacteriota bacterium | reverse complement strand
CAAATAACCCCAGACGACACCCTGGGAGCTGAGCGATCTGTTGTCACCAGAACAAGGTACTTGACCGGACACCGTGAACCGCACAATCAAACTGCGTTTGCTTGTGCGGCCCCCGGTGCCGGTCAGCACCGCGATTAGCACTATGAAAAAGATCATAATCATTGGCAATTCGGGGGCTGGAAAGACTTGGTTGGGGAAGAAAATAGCTCTTGTTCTTAAAATTCCTCATATCCAACTGGACAGTATTTTCTGGGAGCCTGGTGGATTCAATCAAAAAAGAAAAGACTGGGAGGTCAAAGCCGATCTGATGAAAATACAGGAATCTAAGCGCTGGGTTGTAGAAGGAGTATTTGGGCACCTTGTAGACCATCTGGTTTCTTTTGGTGGCACCCTCATTTATATAGATTTGCCATGGGAGGAATGCAAAAAGAATCTTTTGGGTCGAGGTTCCGAAAGTTCAAAGCAACTGGATCATAAAAAAGCTGAGGAAAATTTCCAAGCGCTTCTTGAATGGGCTTCGAAATACGATACTCGGGATAGCAAAGCATCAAAAATGTATCACTGTTTGCTCTTTGATAGTTTTTCAGGAGAAAAGTATAGGGTTTGCAATCGTGCTGAAATTGATCAATTTTTGGAGAAGTGCTAACAAAGCAATTGACAGAAGACTTTGAAAAGCCGGGATTTTTTTGTATTCATGCTTTTTTACCGGTTTTTTGAACTAATAATTTTCAGGCAATGATACAGGGGCTTTTCAAAGCTCGTCATTGCCGCCGTTCGGTGTAAAAAAAACAAATTTTATAAAAAAGGAGAAAAACATGACTATTATCTTACCCGACCTTCCTTATGAAAAAGATGCTTTGGAACCACACATCAGCACGAAGACATTGACCTTTCATCATGGGAAACACCATAACGCTTATGTTTCCAACCTGAATAAGCTAATTGAGGGAACAGATCTGGCTAGTGAGACGCTGGAGGATATTATCAAGAACACAGTAAATAATGCAGAAAAAATCGGAATATTCAACAACGCAGCTCAGGTTTGGAACCATACATTTTACTGGCAATCAATGAAACCTAATGGCGGGGGATCCCCCACAGGCGATATCGCAGAGAAGATCAATGCCGATTTCGGAGGATATGACAATTTCATCGAGCAGTTGAAGAATGCCGGACTTACTCAGTTCGGTAGCGGCTGGGCATGGCTAATTATAAAAAACAACAAATTAGATATTATGAAAACTTCAAATGCTGACACACCCATAGCTCACGGCTTGAAACCCTTATTGACGGTGGATGTATGGGAGCATGCATATTATCTTGACTATCAAAACGGGCGAGGCAGCTACCTTGATGCCTTTTTAAACAATCTTGTCAATTGGGGGTTCGTCAACTCTAATCTCGTTTAACTGAGGGGTGATAAAAGCCGAGATTCAAATTAGGTAGGCCAAGCCTGAATGAAAAGTAAAAGTATAGCGATTCTGTGCTTGGCCAGAAAAAAGGGATAGTGTCCATAAAAATTGAAAATCACCGAACAAAGGAATTAACCGGACACGATAAGGCTGTGCCGGTTTTTCCTAGCGTTCTCGGCGACGCTGCGCGTCACCGAGAATCGCGGTTCTGACTTCGTCAAGTACCTTGTTCCGTCGCGCTCCGCGCGCCAGAACACGGTACTTGACCGGACACCGTGAACCGCACAATCAAACTACGTTTGCTTGTGCGGCCCCCGGTGCCGGTCAGCACCGCGATTAAGCGCGAAAAGAAAAAATTATGAATGATATTGAAGATGCATTAAAAGAGTCACTTAAAATTTATGCCGAAAAATTTTTCCAAGATTTTGAAGAGCACAATAAAGATCGTTCGATGCCTTTAAAAAATATTTCAAAGACAGATCAGCTTTTGACACCCTATTAGATAAGCTTGATGAGGTAGGTAAAACCAAACTGATAAGATTAGGATTTTTCTATTATATAATAACCAAGGAAATTGGGCATGCGGGGGGTTACTCTGATTTCAATATTTTCTATAATGGAGGCAACGGCAACCGACAAATATAGAACTTTTGATCAATGGCTATTGTCAAAAATTAAAAAAGACAAAAACATGTCATTTCCAATCGACGATAGAGATTCTTTTAAAAAGACAATTGTTTCATTCCAAAAAGAATATTTTGAAAAACATGGTTCTTCAGAAAGAGTTCGAAGATTTATTAACAAATATTTCTCTGCTGAAGACAAAGTTCAGTTGATAAAGGGATTTGACATCAAAGACGAAAGCATTTCCTTCGATACCCTCGATTTTGGCAATCAGATCAGGATTATAATAGACATGCTCTATAATGAAAGAAATGCTTTTGCCCATCAGGGGCGACTGCCTCAAATGTCTGACCGTCCGGGGAAAATGCTGGGGTACTTCCAGATTAGAAAGAAAAATACATACGTATCTATAAAAATCTCAATAAATGTTTTCCAAATTATGTTTGAAAGAGCGTTTGTGAAATACATTAAAGAAACCTGCGCTTAACAAAAGCTTTGAGAGGGACGTGGGTTACGCTGGCGCTTCACCCCCGCCCCTCAAGCTGAGCGTTATGTTTTTGACAGTCCTGGCTAGCTTTTAATGATAAAGAAACTGATTTTAAGTTTTATTTTAATAGCAATATTTTTGGTGGCAATAGCTCCACTAGCTGTTTATAAGCTCACATTAAGCAATGTAGATAAACCAGTAAGACCGACAATACTAATTTCTGGTGATGATTTGTTGGAATATTGGGCTAAGTATGATCATGTTGAGAACATAGATGATATTTCTAATACTACGCCTTATTGGATATACAAATGGCTAATAGTTGCAATATTTGAAAAGCAGATCAAAGACAGGGGGTTTACTATCGAAATAAACAATATCTCCAAAATGGCCGGGCTAATTGCCTTGAATCATTTAAGGGAGTCAGATTTCAAACCCTCTACAGGCGGAATGTTAAATTGGCATATGACTAGTATTAATCTTGGAATATGGATACAAAGAAACTGGTCAGCAATTGAAATTGCGTCTAAGCATAAAGAGATAAACATAACAAAAGTGTCAACCTGACGCCTAGCGGCCCAGGTTACCCAAGTGTTCTCGGCGACGCTGCGCGTCGCCGAGAATCGCGGTTCTGACTTCGTCAAGTACCTTGTTCCGTCGCGCTCCGCGCGCCAGAACAAGGTACTTGACTGGACACCGTGAACCGCACAATCAAACTGCGTTTGCTTGTGCGGCCCCGGTGCCGGTCAGCACCGCGATTGAACAGACCCGCTAGCGCGGTGGAAGGTAATAGAAAGGCCGCGACAACAGCGAGATAAGGACTTAATGGAAGCGACAATACAGAAGATATTCGACACAGGATACGACGCTTATCAAGAG